>CAZJVI010000021.1:0-18380 GCA_964549385.1 uncultured Gammaproteobacteria bacterium | reverse complement strand
CAAACTGCATCACGACTTCCTGGCATATCCCCCATTGGTTCAGAACAAACAGGACATTTCTGAGTACGAAGCATAAAACGAGAAGTATCTGGCAGTTCCATAGTTATTTCTAAACTAAAACCTAGGATTTCTGTATCTCCGGTGAACTTGGTGGTGGCGTAGCAGTTTGACTATTGGAAGTTGCAGATGCTTCTTGTACCGTTGGAAGAACTGGAGTATCCGAAACACTTTTAGAAATAGGTGTTGAGGAAATAGATGATGAAAACGCATCTTGTCTCTTATCGAGAAGCGTCACAGCAATACTCAATATCATGAACGTTGTTGCATATGCAAAGTCATCCAAACACCCATTGTAAAAAGTACCAAGGGTAGTTGTATATGCAAAACCAAAATCAGTGATATATTCTGCTAAAATCCCTAAAAGAATAACAATGATTGGCCATTTAAGTTGGGCACTCCAATATCGAAAAGATAATCCGAAGATAAGAAGACCCATTGTTAAGAGAATTACATCTCCTGCAGGATATGCGATATCAAAAAAAACTTTTAGCGCTCCTCCACCAGAAGTGATTGATCCTCCCCGGGCAAGGACAACCATAACGTACCATGAGACAAGAGAAACCAGAATGGGTATCAGTATTAAAAGCAATTTTCTACTCGTCTTTTGTAAACCAAGATTTGCGCCAGATGCTTTGCCGAAATAGACCATGCCTATTCCCCATAATGGATAGTTAAGAACAAAACCCACATCTGACCAGGAGGGATAAGGAACATTTGAATTCAGAAAGAAATTGTAATAAGACCAAACGAATTCTCCCATTGCCCACGAGAAAAGACTGAGTGAAAAGAAAAATACTGCCTTACCAACATTGTCTTTAAAAAAGCCCCATTTTTTTGCTATAGTAAATCCAATAATACTCCCACTAAGAGGAATAAACGCATACGTAAACGCAAAAATATAACCATACTGCGTATTCTGTTTGAAGCCATTTAGTAATGTTAAAAGACTGAAATGAGAATTTCCTGTAACAAAAAGCGAAGAACAAAGCCAAAAAATCAATAGTGCGAAATATATACCAAGGATAAACAGTGCTTGACTATTCAATTTCATGATGTCTGCAATCAAATGTACTTGAAAAAAATTGCTTCTTTTACATCTAACAATAAAGACTCAACAGTGTCAAGCCTTTTCCTTCTTGTATCGATTGAAAAATTGAAAACTCGCCGGAGTAATATTTAGAGATATATTTCATCAACATAGCACCAGGTAAATTCCTCGCCTGGAGTGACTGATTTCATAATTGGATGGTGAGTCTTGCGGAAATGTTTGGTGGCATGTGTATTCTTGGAGCTATCGCAGCAACCGACATGGCCGCAGGTCAGACATTGTCGAAGCGATACCCATTCATCCCCTGTTTTGATACATTCTTCGCAAACACTTGTATCATGCGGTGGGAAATCCTTTATCTGGTCACGATGCGTACATTTTTTATCTGTCATAAACACAGAATAGCACTCCTTATAGATTTTCGCAAAGTGAACAATTTATTTTTATCCAAAAACAAAAAAAATCACTTGACAGTATCCCCTCTTTTTAACTACTGTTAATATAGGTGATTATATGCCAAAACAGCTGCTTTCCAATAAATTATTCTTGCTCTCACTCGGATTAGTTGCAATTATTGGCCTTATATTTATCAGTATTAGCGCCTCACAAACAAGTAACGCGCCAGTACCGACACCTACCCAATTGCCATTACCTATCTTGCAGGCGAAAACCGCAAAAATGCCAAAACCTGTACAATCTCAACCAGTGGCAGGACAAATTATTGTAAAATTTAATCCGCAATATACTACGGCACAAATCAATGAACACCTTGCGCAATACCATGCAAGCATTGCCAGACAAATTGAAGGCATCAATGAAACAGTGGTAAAAGTTCCTCCTGGGCAAGAAGAAGCAATTGCTCAACAAATGAAAACAGACCCGTATGTCGACATAGTACAGCGCGATTATACAACCCATGCATTCTTTACTCCTAATGATTCCTACTTTACCTATCAATATGCACTTAACAATACCGGACAATCAGGCGGTACCGCAGGTGATGATATTGGTGCTGAATCTGCCTGGAACGTAACAAAAGGGAATGGCGTGAAAGTGGCAATTCTTGATACAGGAATCAATCTTAATCAACCTGATCTTGCAGGAAAAGTTATAGTGCAAAAATCATTTGTCTCATCAACTGTTGAAGATGGAGACGGTCATGGGACACACGTCGCAGGGATTCTTGCTGCAGATACCAACAATAGTGTCGGTGTCGCAGGAGTATGTCCTGGTTGTCAGTTAATCATTGGCAAAGTACTTGATGACTCTGGAAGCGGCACTACATCGAATGCAGTTGCCGGTATTACATGGGCTGCAGACCAAGGAGCAAAAGTAATCAATATGAGTCTTGGGACAGATGACCCGTCAACTGAATCATTATACGCACAGGCTGTTAGCTACGCGCAAAGTAAAGGAACGGTTGTTGTTGCTGCTGCAGGAAATTACGATCCAAGCGATCCGAATGGTGAAAAATCACCCACGACACCTAACTATCCCGCTGCGGTACCTGGCGTCATTGCTGTTGCAGCAACGACCAATAAGGATCAAAAAGCAAGTTACTCAAATTACGGATCGTACGTAACAATTGCAGCACCTGGTGACAATATCCTTTCGACAGCTCCCACCCATTCATTTACAGAGGAGCCTTTTGGTTATTCAACTTCGACGCCCTATATGTATATGTCTGGTACCTCAATGGCAACACCGATTGTTGCAGGCGTTGCAGCACTTGTCGCATCAACATCTTACGGAACAACTCCTCAAGCGATTACCAACAGACTTTACTCAACTGCCGATAAAATCAGCGGCACTGGCACATATTGGGCCAATGGAAGAGTAGATGCAGCTCAAGCAGTGGGTGCTAATACATTAGCAACCACAAATGCACCAAGTGTTATTACGACACCCACTATTTATTGTGTCGGTGGCTCAGCACAACCTCCTTGCGCGACACCTCCAGCAGGATCCTCAGGTAGTGGCACAACACCAGGTGGTGGCGGAACGAACCCTTCAACAGCACCGAATCCAAGCGGCACAAACAATGCTCCAAGCGGTGCAACTGTAAGTGGAGGGATAAGTCCTGCTGTTTCCTCTTCTGTTTCACCATCAACCTCTCCAGTTGCAGGTGGTACAGGAAATAGCCCTGTTTGCGCACAGCAAGTTAATAATTTATTCTACAATCTTGCTTCTTCATCAGAGCCTAATTCTTCAAGAGTACATGTCAAATGCGAACCGTCCCACGGTGGCGGCAATGGCGGCGGTAATAGTAATCCTAACGAAGGAGACCTGAGTAAATTCTTTCAGCTGCTTCTCCAATTATTACAACTTCTCATACAATTGATTGAACACTGTGTTGCTTCTGGCACTGGTGCCCCGACACCATCAATATCCCCTTCTCTCTCAACAGCACCTTCAGTCTTTGTCTCATCTGCTCCGTCATCTAGCTCTCCAACAAATGGAAGCTCACCAACAGGCACCAATTCTCCAACCTCTGCTGCATCTCCAACAACACCAGTATCATCATCTTCTTGTACCAATCCTACAACTACTCTCCCTATGACTTCAGATCCAGAAGCTGGTATCACTCTCGGTAATTATTATCTGACCAATGACACGTGGAATGTAACAGGCTATCAAGTTTCACAAACAATGTATATCTGCAATTATAATAATTGGTATGTCGTTGCAAATACAACCGATACAGGAGATGGAGCAATCAAAACTTATCCAAATGTGCACGAAGACTTCAATGAAAAACCAATTAGCTCCTTCAATACGATAACGAGTAGTTATGCAGACCAACCTCCTTCCGTTGGTGATTATGATGTTGCTTATGATATCTGGGTAAATGGTGTTGCAACATCAGGATCAACAGAGGTTATGATATGGACCCAAGCACTTGCATCACAGGCATCTGCAATAAATGGTTACCAAAGTATTGGAACCACTACGATAGACGGAGTTACATATAACGTGCATGAAAATGGAAACGGATATATCGCACTTCAGGCAGTACCATATAATACATCAGGGACCGTAGATCTAAAAGCAGTATTTAATTATCTTATTTCAAAAAATATTTTCCCAGCTACTTCTACGTTAGGTCAGATTGATTATGGCGTTGAGATAGACTCAACAAATGGAACAAACCAAACATTCAAATTTACTAACTTCTCAATAACTGCTAATTAAGGAAATTTTTCATGTCATGTAAAAATAAAACATGTCTAAAAGGATTGACGAAAATCTAGTAAACCAGGTATAATAATGTCACATGATCCTCATTGTCGATTTTGGTTCGCAGACTGCTCACCTCATCGGCAGACGCTTGCGGCAAATTGGCGCAATAGTCGAATATATTAACCCCGAAGAAGCCCTCGAACAAGCAAAAAAGCTCAAACCAAACGGCTTTATTCTTTCGGGCGGCCCTTCATCGGTGTATGACAAAGACGCGCCCACTGTTTCAAAAGAAATTTTCGATCTTGGCATTCCCATGCTTGGGATTTGCTACGGATGGCAAATAATGGCATATCTTCTGGGGGGAAACGTTAAAAATACTGCCAAAGAGTATGGACAGGAAAAAGTCAGCGTGACAAAACCTATCGGTGTCTTTGACAAATTATCCAAAAAGCAATTTATTGCAATTGTTTCCCATGGTGACACTGTCATATCTCTGCCGGAAGGGTTTGTTACGACCGCAATTACAAAAAACGTAGAATTCACCGGCGTTGAAAATGCTGCCAAACACCTCTATGGCCTTCAATTTCATCCGGAAGCACACCACACCGAATGCGGCATGGAAGTTCTTAAGAACTTCGCTATGATTTGTAACGAAAAGCTTGAGCCACTATCTCTCGATCCTGAAAAAATTATTGCAGAAATTAAGAAAACAGTAGGTAATCAAAAAGTTATCTGCGCTGTCTCAGGCGGTGTTGATTCAACTGTCGCGGCATTTCTCATCGCAAAAGCTATAGGTCAAAATCTGATTCCAGTCTATGTGGAATCAGGACTGATGCGACAAGATACAGACAAACACGTCACCGAAATTTTTCGGCAGCTTGTCCGTTCAAATTTAATCATCAAAGATGAAAGAAAACGCTTTATTAAAGAGCTTAAAGGAGTCACCGATTCTGAACAGAAACGAAAAGTAATTGGTCGACTCTATGTTGAAATTTTTCAAGAAATTGCGAAAGAACATCCTGACGCAACGTTCCTTGGACAAGGTACTATATACTCAGATGTTATCGAATCAAAGGGTTCCAAACACGCATCCCACATAAAATCTCATCACAATGTAGGAGGTTTACCCAAAGATATGCATCTCAAACTCCTTGAACCATTACGAAATTTTTATAAAGATGAAGTCAGAGAAATAGGAAGAAAAGCAGGCCTTCCTGAGGAAATCGTAATGCAGCAGCCATGGCCAGGACCTGGTCACGCAGTAAATGTCATGGGCGAAGTAACGGAAAAACGCCTCGCTCAAGTCATGCAAGCAGATCAAATAGTCGTTGAAGAAATGAAAAAAGCGAATCTATATGATAACGTTTTTGAATGCTTTGCTATTATGACAAGTGCTTATAGTACTGCTGTTAAAGGTGACGAAAGGGTTTATGCAGAGGTTATAGCAATCAGATCCTATGACTCCATTGATATTATGACAGCACAATGGACACGAATTCCCCATGAAATTCTGGCACAGATATCATCTCGTATTGTGAATGAAGTCCCCGATGTTTCTCGTGTTGTCTATGATATTACAAGCAAGCCTCCTGCAACAATGCGATGGGAATAGTCTACAGGCTACAGATGTAGTTCGTCATACTTGTTTTTCTTCAAAATTTGTGATATATACAAATCGAGCTCTAAGTGTTGATTTAAAAAGTCTCATTCGAAATAGAACTATTTAAATCGACACAAAATAAAATGAAATCTTTAGTAACTACTTCACCGGTTACAGACTTGTCGCGATTGACGATACCTGATCGCCGCATTCCTATCGACGGACCTCTGGATTATTATTCGCATATTAATGCAATTATTGATGCGATTCCTGAACCAATTCTTATTCTTGATAAAGAACTCGTCATACAATCGGCAAATAATGCATTTTTCCAAAAATTTAAGGCAGATAAACATAAAACCTATGGTACAAATCTGATAGCCCTTAGTGAAGGCTCATCACAATTCCAAGACCTTATTAAACGCTTAAAAAAACTCGAAAAGACCAATACATCCTTTAAAGAATTAGAGCTAACATATCCTTTCAAAAAAGTTGGCGAGCGGACAATGCTTATCAACGCCAAACGTATAGCATATGCGAACAGCAATTCAGATGTAATTTTGCTGAGTATTGAAGATATCACCCAAAGAAGACTTGTGGAGCGGCAAAAAGATGATTTTGTCGGGTATGTTACTCACGAACTCAAAACGCCGATAACATCCTTGTCGGCATTTATCCAGCTTCTTCAGGGTTATCATGAAAAAACTGGTGATAAAAAATCGCAATACCTGCTTGCCAAAGCTGCTGGGCAATTGGAACGGCTAACAAAATTGCTTAACTCATTTACCCATGTCTATAAAGCACAAACTGGCATGTTGCGTCTACAAAAAGAACCTGTTGATTTATATGAATTAGTCAGAGAAACCGTTGAGATGTTTCAATATACCACAAACACACATACAATCAGTATCGAAGGCAATATCACTCGATCTATCTTTGCTGATAAAGAGCGCATCAGACAAGTAGTTATCAACCTGTTAATTAATGCAATTAAATATTCTCCTCAAGCAGATACTATTCTGGTCAAACTGCACGAAGATAAAAAACATCTTATCGTCAGTATTCAAGATTTTGGTTTAGGAATTCCGAGAGAAGCGCAAGCCAGAATCTTTGAAAGATTCTTCCGTATACGGCGAAACAATCAGGATTATAGCGTCAAAGGGTTGGGATTGGGCTTATATATATCTTTTGAAATTATCAAAGCACATAAAGGAGAACTGTGGGTTGAAAGTACTGAAAAAAAAGGATCAACATTCTCATTCTCTTTACCCACGAAAACAGAAAAAACACATAATGAGGTTTCACAAAACAATTTGTATACCAGACAAAAAATAAAATAGTTAATGATAGATACTTTTGAGGTTTTCTCTTCCCCACTTAAGTGCTTGTGTCATCCACAGTAGTTCTTCGTATCCTCGCTTTATGCGACGAATAAAACCTTCGTCTTTGATCTCGCCTTTTTCATCAAATAAATTCTGAATTTGCGGGAAATAAACATCGGAAAATGTCGCGACCATTACCATCTCTCTAACCGTTGTAGTGAGTGCCTCAATTGCACGCGCGCCGCCGAAAATACCATTTGAAACACCCGCGAAAGCAACAGGTTTGTGAATATAATTTGAAAGTTCCGAATCAAGCATTCTTTTCAATGTTCCAGGAAAACTGTGGTTGTATTCAGGCGTTACGATAAAAAACCCATCAGCCTTTTTTGTGAGTTCTGAATAGCGTGGATCCTTATTTTCAGAATCATTACCGTCGTAAGGGAATGTATAATCACCAGGATCGACTAACTGTACTTCAATTTCTTTAATTGTTTTACCAACCTTTTCAACCAAACGTGCAGCTTTAATTGATTCTCTTTTGGGGCGGGTTGTACCTAACAAAATGGGGATAAACAGCTTTGCCATATCTGCATGGTAGCATGCTCTCTTCTCTATAACAAGAGCAAAAAAAATAAGCAAAACGCACAGTTCCACTTGACGAATTGCTTAAACTGGACTATGGTAAAAGTATATGGAACAAACACCTCAAGTCAGTTCTACAAAAGATAAAAGAATGTATCCCGAATTAATTATCAATAATATCGAACATCCTAACAGGTGGCTTGCAATTCCTTTTATTGGCTTTTTCATTAGAATTATCCTTATTATTCCACCTGCTATCGTTCTTTTCTTCTTAGGGATTTTCTATTTTATTTTATCGTTGATATTGCCTTTTGTCATTCTTTTTACTGAAAAATATTGGGAAACAGCATACGAATATTCATTAAAATATTTGCGATACTCTACCAAAATTGGTTTTTATGTATATGGACTTACCGATAAATATCCTGGTTTTAGTCTTGATGAAAGCGGCATTTTTACATTGAAATATGATAAACCTGCCAACCCATCCCGTCTGCTAGCTTTTCCTGTCCTTGGCTTTCTTATCAGGCTCATTATTCTTATTCCTTATATTATTTTTGTAGAAGTGCTCGGACGTGGAGCTTTTTTAGGATTAATTTGGGCTTGGCTTGTTATTCTGTTTACGGGACGCTATCCAGAAAGTATTTATGAATTTGTGAGAGATACTTTCCGTGTATCAACTGCTTCAGGAATGTATATGTCATATCTTTCTGATACGTACCCGAGCTTCCGTATTTCTATGAATCATAAAGTGGTAAAGATTATTTTATTACTTTTGGGTCTCCTTCTTCTATTCTCTTCAGGTTTTGCACCGCAGCATAAGCAACAATCTGATACTACGTATCATTACGACGCCGCTGGATCAAACTCTGCAGGCTGGAATCAATAACATCTGATACAATAGCGGTATGTCAAAAACCAAACAACGATTTTGGCTCATCTCGATCCTTCTTATTTATATCGCAATCGCAGTAGCTGGATTTGTGATCGCGTATATTATAAAAACCGATTTTCTCCCCAAAACTTCCTCTTCTCTCTCAACAGCACAAACAATAGAGAAAAAATCAACAAATACTCCGGTTGGATGGAAAGTATATACTGATACTAATTACAATATACAATTTGCGTATCCTGCAACGGATACTATCAAAACAAAATCGTATGGATTTGGCGTAACAAATCTCGCAGTAACAAACAAAAATGGCGACACGGACTTTCAAATGCTCTTACTGCCAAAATCAGTGGCACAGGCAGTAGGACAGAATTTTGATAGCTATTATTCAATGTCGGACAACACTACCAAAACAATCAAAAGTCCGCTTCCACAAGATAACACAACAGAAAAATTCACTAAAATTAGCAACACTACAATCAACGGCAACAGAGCGGTTACTTACCAATCGCTGGCATCAAACGCCAAGCCTGGCTCATTACCAGAAGTTGGAACATTTATTGAAATTGACGACAATATAATACTTATCTCAACTGGAGCAGATAATAAAGGGCCTCTGCAAAAACTGCTTCGTTCATTTCAATAAATTGAAAATTTTACTCTACCCTCTTCACTTCAATCTTATATTTCGGAAACAGACTCTTCCCTTTCCCATGCTCTTTTTCGTGGCTTGTTTTATCGATAAGGAATATTCCGGTAAACAATCCAAGTGCACTTCCCAGAATTGATCCGCCGATAACATCACTGAGCCAATGCTCTCCCAAATAAACACGGGAAACCAGCATCGTCACATCAAAAGCGAGAATAAAACAACTTATGATAAGTTTTGTTGTCATGCCAAACCTTCTGCTTTGCCACAATAAGGTCAGTGCAACTACTGTCACAAAAAGCGTTCTTCCTGCGTGACCAGAAGGATATGAATTGAGATTTTGCACGTAATAATCTGGAAATTGCATAATACTAGTAGTCCGCACCAAAAATTGAGGGGGGGGCGGATGATGAACAAAATACTTCCCGAAAATCTCGATAAAATGAAATGTTCCAAAGAAAAGAAAAGCAATTATGCCCCCTTTTAAGCGTTTGTTAATAAAAAGAATAATGGCCAAAATAATAGCCATAAATTCAACTTGTCCGACAGAGCTCAATACAGAGAAAGGATAGTCAAAACGTCGTGAGATATGATCCTGGAGACGAACTGTGGTGTTGAAATCCAGACTCGTGAACACATTTTTGTGCACCAAAAATGAAAAGAAAACAAAAAGGAAAAGAAGAATAACGCCTGAAAAAAAATAAAGAACACGTCTGGGCATTGGTCTATTATAACACCAAGCGCGAAACTATGCTGAATAACGCTATCTGCGTTTTTTACGTGCAGGCTTCTCGATTTAACCCAAATCCAAACTCTTGAGGAACTGAATGAATTCATCCTTGATATCAGGATGGTTAAGAGCAAATTCAACAACGGTCTTCATATATTCCACTTTATTGCCAGTATCAAAATAGCGGCCGTTCTCAATTTCACAAGCAATAATCCGCTTTTTGTCCTGCAACATAAGCTTTAATGCATCATTATAATAAAATTCTTCATCTTCTTTCAAATTCTCCATTACTTGATCCAAATACTCAAAAATATCCGGGGTAAAAAGAAATCCGCTCACAATTGCCAACTCAGAAGGTGCTTTTTCTTTACCTGGCTTCTCAATAATGGTATCTGCATCAATAAGTCCTTTACGCAATTCCTTGCCGCCGGCAAAACCATACCGGTCATAATCCTCCTCATGCTGCACATGTACTCCTGCAAGGACGGAACAATTAAACTCTTCGTATATTTCTATCAACTGCTGAAATCGAGATTTAGGTTCTGCTTTGATAAAATCATCACTCCAGGTATAAATAAATGGTTCATTGCCAATTACCTTTCTGACATTAACTAATGGAGTTCCATTACCGTATGGTCCTTTTTGCCTGACATAATAGAAATTCGCTAAATCAGAAATTCGCTCAGTCTCTTCCAAAAGCGGCAATTTTTTCGATCCGCCCATACGCAGATTTTCAATAAGCTCCATACTCGGGCGGTCAAAATGATCTTCAATAGTTCTCTTGTGATATCCTGTCACAATAATAATATCCTCAATTCCAGCAGCTACTAACTCTTCTACAACATATTGAATAATCGGCTTATCAACAACAGGAAGCATTTCTTTTGGCATTGCTTTGGTCTGAGGCAAAAATCGCGTGCCAAAACCTGCTGCGGGGATCACTGCTTTGGTAATTTTCTTAGCCATAGGTGCATGATAACAAATAAAATCTGATCCGTCCAGAGGAATTTATACTCACCTTTTTTCAAACATACAATCTTTATACACCTTTATACGTTTTATATAACATACACCTGACAAATTACCCACAGAAATACCTTGACAGTAAAAAAGTTTTCTTCTAAAATGTCTTTGTTGACATTTTTCAACAACAAATTTTTATCTTTTGTTCAAGTAAAGATATATAATACGGTTTAGTTAAGACAAAATTGTTTTGTCTACTTATATGGGTGCTCCTTTAGAAGCATTAGCTGCTCATCCTCAATCCCCAGTTACTGGGAGAGAATTTACTGGAATAAAAAGACCAAATCATCTTTCTACACCAGCAAATCCTATAAGCGACGCAAGAAAAATACTAGCAGAAGAAAAACCCACTACAGGCCTTGCAACTTTTGTTGTTGGTGAAAATGCCTATCCAGAGGGCAAAATAAAAATTTTTTTCTATAGTAAATTTAGTACTCCCTTTGGTGAACAGCCTATCACTCCAAAAACTGAAGAAGAGCACAACATAAAACAGGATACTCCTGAAGCTGCGCAAGGATTTTCTGCTTCACAAGCAAAAGAATTACTACGTGATTACGCAAATAGAAAAGAAAAAAGGCTGGATATTGAACATGACCCAGATATTCAAGATCTTATTGAAGGCGTGGAACGATTCAAAAAATATAATGTCCACGAACAAATACATGATGACCCTCAAGAAACAGGTGCTATAGGTTTAGGTCCAGGTTACTTCCGTGTCCCAAACCATGACAGATATCCTTTCCTCTTTCTTCATGATTTTTACTTTATGTCAAAAGGAGATAAAGATACAAAAGAAGGAAGGGAGCTTATTGAATCCGGGTTAGACAAACTTGTTTTTTTATATGATCAGTATAAAATGTTTCCAAACTTTTCTGGATTTAGTGCACTAAATGCTTCTGCTCGTCCACTTTTCATTCCTACTGTGATGGAATGGTATAAATCACATCCAGAGAAAGATAGCAAAGAAGTCAAAGAAAAATTTAAGAACTATATGAATGTTGGAGCAGACGAACACGACAATATCTGGAATAATCATGACGATCTGAAAAAATCTATTGGAACCAATCACCATATGGTTGCAGGGTACC
The DNA here is from genome assembly GCA_964549385.1 of uncultured Gammaproteobacteria bacterium. Taxonomy (GTDB): domain Bacteria; phylum Patescibacteriota; class Microgenomatia; order Levybacterales; family UBA12049; genus JACDET01. The sequence continues at coordinate 6,206 of CAZJVI010000021.1, read as the reverse complement.
GTTGGCTTCGCCGCGCAGGAGATAAGGATATTGGTGAACAATATAATGCATCCAGAGAAATCGGTTGGGATGAAAGTCATGGCAGATTTGGAGGCAGTGAAGATGCTGTTTTCCCAATATGCATGAACGCTATTCTCGTTAAGAATAAAATGCTTCTTGCTGAAGCAGCAAAAATCTTGGATACTGAGACATTAGGCGGTCGTACAGCAGAAGAATGGATGCAGCAAGCATCAGAAATGAATGCAGATATCAATGAACTCTTTTATGATCCAGACCGAGGAACATTTTTTGATTATGACTTTGAGGATATGAAACAAAGACAAGAGTTAACACTCGCTTCAGCGTGGACTCTTTACTCCGATACTGCAACGGGAGAACAAGCATTATCTGTTATTGGCAATTTACTACATCTTGATAGTGGAAACGGATTAACCGTGACAGCAATGAAAGATCATCAAAAGGATCCGTCTGATGATGAACTCAAAAATGCTGGGTTGCACCCAAAAACTTTCAAAGCAATTCATAGACTGAATAAACCAGCCAATTGGGATGGAAACGTCTGGCCGCCAGAACTTATTGCAACAACAGAAGGAATGCTGAATTATATTAGATTCAGAAAAGAAGGAGACAAAGGGTTAAACCCAAAAGATAGATTGGCAATCACAAGATTTGCTATTTCTCAGATACATAATCAACTAAGAGTACAAATGAAAATTTTTAAGGAAAAAAACGGAAAATTTCCTGAAAAATGGAGAGCAGATGGAACGGATGACAACGGACACTATCATTATGAACCTCAAGAGAATGGTATTGGGTGGAGTGCAACATTGGCAGAACTAAATGTGAAAGTATTTTTACCAGAATTATATCGTTTAGAGGATGAACTAGCACTAATGACAGGAGAAAAAGAAAATCTCCCTGTTGAAACCTCCGGCACACCTCAAGATATCTTCGTTTCCTAGACAGATTCGTTCTCTTGACATCTCCCCTTTCAGGTTCTACACTACAGCCACTAAACTATGTGTGGAATTTTTGGTTATGTCGGCAAAAGAACTGATGCTGCTGAAATCGTTTTTAACGGATTAAAAACGCTCGAATATCGCGGCTATGATTCGTGGGGCATCGCGACCAAAGATCAAAGATCAAAGATCAAAAATCAAAAATTGCTAGTTGAAAAAAAAATAGGAAAACTTCCAGAAAAAAATCTGGAATCTTTAATCTTTAATCTTCAATCTTCTCTCGCACTGGGCCATACCCGTTGGGCGACTCATGGAGGAGTAACGATCAATAATGCCCATCCACACTTGGATTGTGATAAACATATCGCTGTTGTTCACAATGGCATTATCGAAAACTTCCAGGAATTAAAAAAAGAACTCGTTAAAAAAGGCCATACATTTCATTCTGAAACGGACACCGAAATAATCCCCCATCTTATCGAAGAAGAAATGAAACATCAGAAAGGCTTTGCGACAGCAGTTCGTTATACGTTTAATAAATTGCATGGCATGAATGCAATTGTCGTTGCTTATGCGCCTTCTCGAGAAATTGTTGCTGCAAAAAACGGTTCACCGCTTGCTATTGGTATCGGTAAAGATGAATTTTTCATTGCTTCTGATGCCGCAGGAATTTCTCAATATACCAAAAATGTCATTTTTCTTGCGGATAACCATATGATAATTCTTGGTGATACGATAAAGCTTTTAAAACTTCCCGACGGAAAAGAAACCACGCCCGATATAACCAAGCTTACCTGGCATTTTGAAAACGCGGATATAGGTAACTATCCACACTTTCTTCTTAAAGAAATTAATGAACAGCCAAAAGTCATCGAAACCATCGCACGAACCTATACCAAACAAACCAAACAGCTTTCCCAATTGATCGATAAAGCGTTTGGGACCTTTATGCTCGGATGTGGTACAGCCTCCTATGCAGCACTTGCTGGAACGTATTTATTCTCCTCTATCGCAAAAAAGCATATTAACTTCACGATTGGATCGGAATTTAAATATCTGGAAGACTATGTCGTTAAAGGAACTCTTGTAATGCCGATCTCCCAGTCAGGAGAAACTATTGATGTTGTCGAACCAGTTGAAAAAGCAAAGAAAAAAGGCGCAACAATTGCCGCACTGGTGAATGTCCTTGGATCCACTTTGTATCGACAAGCAGATTACGCGTTTCTTCTCGGAGCAGGTCAGGAAAAAGCAGTTGTCGCGACCAAAAGCTTTATGAGCATGTTTTCAATCCTCTTTCTCACTGCATATACTATAGTAAATAAACAACATACTGCAAAAAAGGAACTTCTGAAAGCTGCAGAAGGTGTCAAAGCGATTCTAAAACCAGAAAATCAATCAAAAATCAAAAAACTTGCCACAGAAATAAAAAATAAAGAACATATTTATATTCTCGGACGAGGCTTGTCTTATGCAACAGCGATGGAGGCAACGTTAAAAATCAAAGAAACAAGCTGTGTCCATGCGGAAGGCTTTGCGGGCGGAGAATTAAAACATGGCGTTATCGCGCTGATCGAAAAGGGAACGCCGTGTATCATCTTTGCTCCTAATGATGAGACATATGAAGAAATTGTTTCAAATGCACAGGAAGTGAGAGCTCGAGGTGGTTTTATCATTGGCATCGGACCAAAAAATAATGAAGTCTTCGACAGATTTCTAGAAACCGCTGATTGCAAAGAAGCGACACTGCTCCCACAAGTTGCGATAGCGCAGCTTCTCTCCTATTATCTGGCACTAGCACGAGGCATCGAAGATCCAGACAAACCCCGCAATCTAGCGAAAAGTGTGACAGTGAAATAATCTATCAATACCCCCTCCATCTTCCGACACGGACTCTCATAGGCACGTCTTTTAATCCAATTGGTATTCTTGTAGTTTTACCTCGACCAACAATAGTATAAAATCCAGGATCTAGTGAATGTCCATCACCATCAAGGGAAAATACTGATATGACAAAGTAATATTATTCGTTTCTTTCTTCTGCAGGATGAGCTTCTGAAACAGATGAATCACCTTCTGACTCAGCTTGTTTTTTAGCAATCCGTTTTTCTCGATGTTTTTCTACTTTTTCTCTTATTTCTTCTATTGTAGGGGCAGCCACCCCCAAACCTATTGCAGCAGCAGTAGCACCTAACTCTGCCCAAGCTCCAGTCGATATTGCATTTCCCATATTTGCTTTCCCTAGAAAACTTTCACCCCAACTGACACCTGCCCAAAATAAAGGCGCCGCAAGCCCCAAAATAGTCGCTGTTTCTCTTGTTATATTTATACGTCTTTGCTCCTGAGAAGCATTAAGGCCTGCAGCAATTTCCTTTTTCCTTTCTTCTCTTTCAGCTTCTCGATCCGCCCCGTAAACCTGCTGCCGTGCATCCACAACAACGTCTCTAACATGTTTTGCCGAGTCCAACAAAAATTTTAATGGATTTCTCCTACCAGATTCGTTATGAGTTTTATCCTTTATTCGCGCAAGCTCTTCTTCTGTAGGCTCTTGTTGAACTTTCTCTTCAGTCATTTTTCATTCCTCCTATATCATAGTAGTCTTTAACGTAGCTAAAACAAAGTAGTATGTCAAGGTATATTGTCAAAAACACCATCTAACGTGATTCTCGTACTCCCGCTTTACATGCTGCGTGCGATTTGATAAAATACGAAGACTTGACACCATGTATGTGGGAGTTTTGTATTTCCAATCATGATAACACCGGTAACTTTTGTGCGCCAAGCATACGATGAATTAAAGCAAGTTGTTTGGCCAACGAGAAAAGAAATTTTTCGATTGACCGGCATCGTGATCATCATCAGTGTTATCATGGGAATTTACGTTGGTGGGCTTGATTGGGTTTTCACTCAAGCAATACAATTGATATTAAAATAATATGGACGACACAACAACACAACCAAAGGAAGAAGAACAAAAAGAAGAAAAACAGGACGAAGTGCTAAAAGCTCTTTCTGAAAAAGGTAAATGGTATATCCTTCATACCTATGCTGGTCATGAAAACAAAGTTGAAAGATCGCTCAAACAGCGTGTCGAATCAATGAAATTCACCGATCGCGTGTTTGATATCATTGTTCCTACCCGAAACACTATCAAAGTCTCTCAAGGCAAGAAAGAAACAGTTAAAGAAAAAATCTTCCCAGGATATGTCCTTGTTAAAATGATTCTTGATGATGAAACCTGGATCATGGTGCGAAGTACCCCTGGTGTTACTTCTTTCATCGGTGCAGGCAATAAACCTACTCCAATTTCTGAAAAGGAAGTCGAAGCAATCCAGAAATTCATGAAATTGGAAGAACCTATGTACAAAGTCCAATTCTCTGTTGGAGAAGCAGTCAAGATCACCGATGGTCCATTCAGTGAATTTTTGGGAGCAGTTGAATCAATTGATGAAGCACGAGGAAAAGTTAAAGTATTGGTATCAATTTTTGGTCGTGAAACACCAGTTGAATTAGACTTTTTACAGGTAAAGAAAATTTAGAGCACCTAACCTATGGCAAAAAAAATTAAAACACTCATTAAAATCGCACTTCCAGCAGGAGCAGCAACACCAGCACCACCTGTCGGAACAGCTCTTGGACCTCACGGACTCAATATCATGGAGTTCGTCAAAGCATATAATGACAAAACAGCTGATCTCAAAGGCAACATCATCCCTGTCGTGATAACTGTTTATGAAGATCGAACATTTTCTTTTATCACCAAGAAACCACCTGTTGCTGAAATGATCAAAAAAGCACTTGGTAAAGATAAAGGAAGCCAAAAACCAGGACGAGATAAAATTGCAACATTAACTATGGATCAAGCAAGAAAAATTGCAGAAGATAAATTGGAAGATCTCAATACCGATGATATCGAAATGGGAGCACGCGTTGTCGCAGGGACAGCCCGATCAATGGGCATTGCAGTAGAATAAAATATGTTTGGCAGAAATGAAATAAATTATCCCAGTATAGTTTTGCCCGATGACATTACCAGAAGGGTGCATATAGGTATGAAAACTAGAAGTCTAGAAAAGGGTCAGTTTGGTCAGGTTACAGAAGTAAGAACTGCACAAAGACTTAATGGAGGTATACGTGTTGCACCATTTAGCTGTGAACCATATGCGGTCAATAGAAGATCTGGAGGAGAGACCGAATTGTTGGCAAGGAGTGGACTTGGAGCAATGAGAGCAGATATAAACGCTATGAGAAATAATGGAAGGTAAAAAACGTTATGGGAAAAATTAGAGTTAAAACACTTGGAGACGAAGAAGTAGAAAAGAAGGACTTGAAAAAGGCTGAAGCTCGGGCTGTTGCAAAAAAAGCACGCGAAGAAGCTGAAGCAAGACATGCAGCAGAAGCAGGTCAAACAGCAAACAGCAAAGAAGAAACAAAAGAAGTAACAGAAGAGACAACTGAAGAAGAAGCTCCAAAAGCCAAAAAAGATAAAAAAGGCTACAAAAAGGCATCTGCTAAAAAGATAAAATCTGCAAGTTATCAAAAAATCGCAGGACTTGTTGATGTAAATAAAAAATACAAACTTGCAGAAGCACTCCCTTTGTTGGAAAAACTCAAACGGGCAAAGTTTGATGAGACAGTTGAATTACACATCAATACAATCGAAAAAGGAATTTCGGGGAGTATTACTCTTCCTCATGGGACAGGAAAAACCACACGAGTTGTTATTGCCAATGCGGCAGTCGATGCAAAACAGGTTGACGAACTTATTAAATCGATTGAAGCAGGAAAAATTGATTTTGATGTTTTGGTCGCAACACCTGACAGTATGCCAAAATTGGCAAAAGTTGCAAGAGTTTTGGGACCTCGAGGCTTAATGCCAAATCCAAAAAATGGCACGGTCACTCCAAAACCCGATGAAGTGGCAAAAAAATTCGCAGGCGGCCAATTTAATTTCAAAACAGAAGCTAAATTCCCTATTCTCCATCTTGCAGTAGGCAAAATTTCTTTTGGAGATAAAAAACTTCAAGAAAACATCACAACAGCAGTCAAAGCAATCCAGACAAAAAATATCAAATCTATAACCCTTAAATCAACAATGAGTCCTGGCATCAAAATTGAAACTGCAAACCTCTAATATTCTAACTACATAAAACAACTTCTTACAAAAATGCTATTGACACCCTCAATAAGAATTGGCTAAGCTTAAGATAAGTAATCTATCGCCCTGTGAAATATTTATTACCATTATTT
>CAZJVI010000020.1:0-19187 GCA_964549385.1 uncultured Gammaproteobacteria bacterium | reverse complement strand
AACATTTTTCTCTTCTTGACAGCGTAGGAAGAACGGATCATATCTATAAAATTGTTCCTAAGCATTTTTATATTCTTGACAAAAAAGTGGGAAAAGATATGAGAATAGAGGTGAAGATGTAAGAAGGTGATTGTATAGTAATATGCTGTTTATTCTTCTATAAATCATTTCGTTCTATAATCGTCCCTTTCGGAAACATTGCGTCAAGAGTAACTCCTACTATTTGATCTAACATAATTCCTTTTGCTGCAAGAACTGGTGCATACTGTTCTATTCCAAGAAATTTTTGCGCAAGATTAGCTTGTTCTGCCTTTATTCTCCTCCGCTCCGCCTCTAGCACTAAATCAATAGGTTTTTGAAGTTCACTTAGTTCTTCAATACTCTTTTCAGGGGGAGTTAGAAAAGAAGATAGTTTGGGGTGGAGTATACTAAGCTCCTCACCTATTCGTCTCAAGTAATCAGAGCTTGGTGCTAGTCGGACAGGAATATCTTCTGTACTATCATCGGTAGTAAACCTTATAGGTGCTACCTGTACAGATTCATAGATTGGCAGAACGCCTAATTTGTGAGAAACACGCGGGAATCTTACTTGAGGTTTTGGATCTACAGTAGATGCAATGATGTTTACGGCATCTCCCGCATTAAGCCAAAAATATCCTTGCTCACGCAGCCCACTTACAACAGTTTCATAATCTACTTTTGTTAGTTGGCTTCCTATATCAGCATTCAACCCAAACTCTTCTATTGCGCTAAAAGTAGGTTTTTCCATAGAGCTATCTTCCTTTCTGTTGGAAGGCCCAGGCGGCAAAGACGGCGGTTAATGGTACCGAAAGAATCAGTCCGATACTTCCTGCAAGTGTCCGCACAATTTCTTCCATGATCAATTCGCTGTTGATAATATACCAAAGCGGTTGGTGACTGGGATTAATAACGATAAAAAGAAAAATTGGAAGTCCGACACCTGCATAAGCAAGGACAATTGTATTGACCAATGCTGCAATATGTTCGCTTCCGATACGAAGGCCGCTAGCGACAAGTTGGCCAAATTTTAATTTATTATTTGCTTTCGAGATTTCTTGAATTGATGCAGCAAGACCTGTTGTAATATCTTCCAACACGCCCAAACTTCCGATAATAATGCCGCCCAACAGTAAGCCCTGGAAATTAATTGTTGCTGTCTGTCCAAATTGCAGTGTCGCGGCATCTTCACTGCCAAGGCCTGTGAGAAATGTCATTTGTACGGCAACATATGAGAGGACGCCGGTTAGAACCAATGAGAGACTTGTTGCGATAAGTGCGATGTTTGTTTTTTGAGAAAATCCATGTGCGAGATACATCGTTGCGACCATAATAAACATCGCGCCAACAATACTTGCAAGAAGTGGATCTTGTCCAGCGAGAATTTGTGGAACAACAAAACCAATAATAATAGCCAAACTTATACTCAATCCAACAACAGCACCCAATCCTCTCAATCGAGTAACCAAAAGGACAATGACAAGAAAAATAGCTGCGATAGGATAAAGATTAGTAAGTCGATACTTGTCAACAATTTGATATGTTGTTTGCTGCGGTATGACAGATTTCATAAGAACTACAGTCTGTCCGGAAGTGACTTCCTGGCTTACGTTAATTGATACAACATCTCCATATACAAGGGTGATTGTTTTGCCTTTATCTCCTCCGTCAAGAATTTGTAACTGCAGTTTTTGATAGGGATTTTTTGTCCCTTGCGAAACTTTTACTCCTTGTTCAAGAATTTTTATGACACTTGCTGTTTCGTAGCTTTCAACAGGAGCTGCTGGTGCTTTCGGAAGAGTGGTTGGTTTGGTAGCCGTTTTTGCAAAACTCTGCATCGGAGAAGCCGCGCAGAGAGCAATAAAAATAAGAATAAAAAATAGTTTCTTTAGCATTGGAAAGTTTTCGTATTATACCATCAAACAGCTCTAAGATAAAAACGAAAAAGTTTCATGATGATATATAGATTGCCAGCATGATATAAATGTTACTATTGCAATATCCTAATAGTTCTATATACTAAATATATGGTACGTGTTGCGATTAATGGGTATGGCAGAATTGGAAGAATGGCTCATCGCGTCATCCTTCAATGGCATAACGAAGATATTGAAGTCGTTGCTATTAATGCTGGCCACTCAACAGATCTTAAGGGATGGATGTATCTTCTTAAATACGACAGTGTTTATGGTTTATTGCCTCAGGATGTCAGTATCAAGCCCAACACTGATACCTCAAAACAAGATCTTCTTGGTACTCTTGTTGTTAACGGTAAAGATATTCTCGTCTATTCTCAAAAAGATCCAACAATGCTGCCTTGGCGTGCGCTTAATGTTGATGTCGTTATTGAATCCACAGGACATTTTACTGATGCTGAGAAACTCAAACAGCATCTTACCGCCGGTGCCAAAGCTGTTGTGTTGTCTGCTCCTGCAAAAGGGGAAGGGGTCCCAACATATGTTATTTCAGTGAACGACAGTGCATATAATGGAGAACCTATTATCAGCAATGCTTCTTGTACAACCAATTGTATAACTCCTCCCGCAAGAGTTATTAGTGAACATTTCGGCATTCAAAAAGCAATGATGACGACAATTCATGGCTATACTTCCGATCAAAGGCTTCATGACGGCGGACACAAGGATTACCGTCGCGCACGGGCTGCTGGACTTAATATTATTCCAACTTCAACTGGCGCAACAATTGCGGCGGCACAGGCACTTCCTGCATTGAAAGATATTTTTGCTGGTGTTTCCTTCCGCGTTCCTGTTCCTGTCGGATCCTTGTCTGACTTTACTTTTTTACTGAAGAAAGATGTAACTGTTGATGAAGTTAATCAAGTTTTCCGTCAGGAATCAGAAAATCCTGTCTATAAAGGAATTCTTGCAGTGACTGATGATCCACTCGTTTCAAGTGATATAATAGGTAATTCTCACTCAAGTATTGTTGATTTATCTTTGACACAAGTTGTTGGGGGGAATATGTTGAAAGTAATTGCTTGGTATGACAATGAATATGGTTATTCAAATCGATTAGTAGAAGAGACGATTATGGTTGGTCGACGAACTGCTCCGCCACCCGCCTCACCAACAAGTTAAGAAGTAAAACCCAAAGTGCAAGATTACAGAATAAAGATTTTATCTTTGAGTTGTAGTTTTGAACTTTAAATTTATATTTTATGGATAAGCCTGTAGAAATTTCTGATATAAGGATTATTACTGTTTCTGGACGTATTGCGTCAGGATCAACAACATTGGCCAAACATTTGGCAAAACAGTTGGGCTGGAAACACCTTGAAGGAGGAGAAATTTTTTGGGAAGCCGTACGAAAACGATTGGGATTGAGTGAAAAAGACACCAACCTACGTCCTGATGAAGAGGACAAGTTATTCGATGAACAATTAAAAAAAATTTTGGAGAAAGATAAAAATATTGTTCTTGAAACCAAACTCGCAGCATTTAACGCACAAAATATCCCCGGAATTTATAAAATTCTTGTTATTTGTGATGATGAGAATGGTGATGATAAAGCTGATGTCCGCATTGATCGTTTGGTAAACCGTGAAGAATTGTCAGTTGAAGATGCAAAAATTGAAGTACTTGAAAGGGAAGCAAATGACCTAGAGAAATGGCGCAAGCTCTATGCAAACGGAGATCCGGATTGGGTGTATTGGGATAAAAAATATTATGATCTTGTAGTAAATACATTTACTCATAATCAAGAAGCGAGTTCGAATCTCGTTATCGAGAAACTTGGACTTGAAATGACTCATTAATTTGTCTATAGTTATTTTTATGACAATAAAGCGATTTGCATTATCCGGAATAACGTTTATTTTTGCAGTTTATCTCACATTAGCAACGGCGGCATATGCACAAGTCGCATCATCATCTTCCCAAACAGTGACACAGATCGACTATCAACTCGCATATCCTGGTATGCTTCCTGACAATCCTTTGTATTTTCTCAAAGTTTTTCGAGATCAATTGACATCATTTTTTTTGAGTAAGCCGCTTGATAGAGCACAGTTTGATTTATTGCAGTCAGATAAAAATGTTGAAGCAAGTTATCTGTTAATGACTCAACAAGTTGGGAAAAATGAATTGGCGATAACGACACTTTCTCAAGGACAGAACGATTTTTCCTCTGCGATCGACCAAATAGCTGCAGCAAAAAAACAGGGTTATAGTATTTTAGAGATGAGTAAAAAATTAGATTTATCCAATCAAAAACACATGCAAATTATCAAAGAAATAGAAAGACAAGTAGGCAGTCAGCAGGCTAAAGAGTTACAAAACGAACTTAACCGCGCAGAAGCTTTTGCAAAGAAAATAAACGCATTACGGTAGTAATTAGATACCTTTTTTCTGTTTTGAACTATTTCTTGCAACAATTTTCGCCCAGTGTAAGAAAACATAAATAGAAAAGTATTCAATCAAAGCTATTGAATTCTTTTGATCCATTTAGTATTAGTTGACACTATAGATGTAGTGGCATATGATTTTTATGGCACTAGATAACTAGCGATGAGAAGTTAGCAACTGGCATTTGGCGGTGAATTTGCTTAACAACTACATGCGGAATACTAACATATGCATTGTCCTTTTTGCGGAAGCAAAGAATCAGAAGTTGTCGAGACACGCGAAAGCTCCGATATGGATACTATTAGGAGAAGGAGAACGTGTCTAGGGTGTGAAAGGCGTTTTACAACGTACGAACGCGTTGAGCATGTACAATTAATCGTTATCAAAAAAGATGGCAAGCGTGAACAGTTTGCTCGGGAGAAATTAAAAACAGGAATTCTCAAGGCATGTGAGAAGACCATCATCCCAGCAGATGTGATTGAAAAGATGGTACACGATATCTCACGCGAATTGCGAACAATGGGATCACTTGAAGTAAAAAGTCAATTGATCGGGAAAATGGTCGCGAAGCGTTTGAAGAAACTTGATAAAGTTGCCTATATCCGTTTTGCAAGTGTCTTCAAACGCTTTGTAGATGTTGAAGATTTTGAAAAAGAAGTGAGACAATTAATAGTAGGTAAACCGACTCTATGAAATTACATACAGAAATAATTACATTGTGCGATTATGCTTTGATTTCTCGTGAGGGGAAATTAAGTGTCAACGGGATCTTTGATGAACTGCGAGTGCAGAAATTCCCTGGCGGCATCGCGCGAGCTTTTTTTGTCGCAACTCTTCGGGGAGAGCCAGACTCTGCGTACAGTTTGAAAATTAGTACTGAAAACGGAAAGAAAGTTATTAACACGTTAACTCTTGATGTCAGAACTGCTCTGAATGGCAAGAACAATATTATTCTGGAGTTGGTAAATTTGGGTTTTGAGAAAGAAGGGGAATACAAGTTTGTTATTTATAATGGTAAAGATGAAGTTGGATCAACGCAGTTGAAAGTAATGTCGGCAGATCAGCCAGCACAGGAAGTGAGATACAAGTTACCAAACTAATATTATGGAAAAATTTGATGGAGTAAGAGAAAAAGTATTTCTGGACCGCTATGCACTCAAAGGTGAAGAGGGTGAACTGTTGGAGCATGCACCTGCCGAGATGTGGCAGCGTGTTGCCAATGGTATTGCCAAGCAGGAGAAAAAAGCCAAACAGGCAAAATGGGAAAAAGAATTCTATCGAGTTCTCGAAGGTTTCAAATTCGTCCCAGGTGGTCGTATCCTCTCAGGAGCAGGCACTGGTTATCAGGTGACATACTTTAATTGTTTTGTTATCCCCAGCCCCAAAGATTCACGCCATGGCATCCTTGAGTCCCTCGGACAACTTATTGAGATCCAATCACGTGCTGGAGGTGTAGGCCTCAATCTTTCATCTTTGCGACCACGTGGATCACGGGTTAAGAAAGTAAATGGTACCTCCTCAGGTCCGATTAATTGGGCAACGTTGTTCTCCGTCGCGACACATGATATCGTTCAACAAGGTGGATCCCGTCGAGGTGCGACGATGCTCATGCTGCATGATTGGCATCCTGATGTCGAAGAGTTTATTACTGTCAAACAAGATCTCACCAAAATCAACGGTGCTAATTTGTCTGTCTGTGTTTCAGATGGATTTATGGAAGCGGTCAAAGCAGACAAAGATTGGGATTTGGTCTATCCGGATCTGAATGATCCTCATTATGACGCAGAGTGGGATGGAGATATCAATGAATGGAGAGAAAAAGGCTACAAAATCAAAGTCCACAAAACAGTAAAAGCAAAAGAATTGTGGGATCTCATTTGTACTGCAGCATGGCGTTCAGCAGAACCAGGATTGCATTTCCTGGAACGCTCTAACAAGAGATCCAATACCTGGTATTTTGAAAAACTTCTTGCTACCAATCCGTGCGGCGAACAGCCATTGGGTGGATGGGCCGTATGTAACTTGGGCGCGATGAATTTGGCTGCATATGTAAGAGAGGACAATCTTAAAGAAGATAAAGCAGGTTGGTTTGACTATGAGGCTTTCGGTAAAGACGTCCAGGTCGCAATGCGATTCTTGGATAACGTAATTGATGATACGTATTATTTCTTTAAAGAAAACGAGCAAGTTGCCAAAGATATCCGAAGAACCGGTCTTGGCATTATGGGAATTGCCGATACTTTCATCAAAATGAAGATCCGTTATGGTTCTGAAGAATCCGAGAAAGTATCAAAGAAGATTTTCAAAACCCTCCGTGATAATGCCTATATCGCATCAGCTGATTTAGCAAAAGAAAAAGGCGCCTTTCCGAAATTTGATAAAGAAAAATATCTCAAGGGTTTTCATATCAAAGCTCTTCCCAAGGAAATCCGTGAGAAAATTGCCGAAAATGGTATCCGTAATGCAGTTCTTCTGACAATTGCTCCGACAGGAACAACAAGTCTTCTTGCTGGTGTTTCAAGCGGTGTTGAGCCGGTTTATGAATTTGAATATTCTCACAATGGTCGTCTTGGCAAGCAAATGGTTTATCACGGGCTGTATGGTGAATGGAAAGAAGCGCATCCAGATGTAGATCGACCTGATTATTTCGTCGGTGCCAATGATTTGACTCCTGATGATCATGTCAAAATCCAGGCAATTGCGCAGGAATATATTGATTCAAGTATCTCAAAGACAGTGAATGCTCCCAATTCACACACAGTTGAAGACGTAAAGAATTTATATATGTCTGCATATGATAACGGACTCAAAGGTGTCACATACTTCCGTGATGGTTCACGAATGGGTGTCCTGCAGCGAGAAGAAAAGAAAGAAGAGAAAAAAGAGGAAGCACCAGTACTTGTCGAGAAGCCTACAGTACCTGTCACGGTCCGTATGCCGCGTCCAATGATGTTGAATGGGGTTACCTACAAAGGCGATAGCCCGACTGGGAAAGTTTACGTCACCATCAACAATGATGAAAAGGGCGATATGTTTGAGGTCTTTATCAATCACGGAAAGAGCGGTTCAGATCTTATGGCGCTTGCGGACGCGCTCGGCCGGATGGTTTCATTTGTCCTAAGAATCCATAGTCCGGTTCCTGCCCGGGAGCGGGTCCGCGAAATTGTGTCAGAGCTTGCCGGAATTGGCGGTTCACGATCAAGTGGATTTGGTGAAAATAGAGTCAGATCTTTGCCAGATGCAATTTCCAAGATCCTTGCCCGTCATTCAGAATTTCGGGTCAATGGCAAAGTAGAAGACAGCGAGTCATTTCTTCAACGGCTAAAAGATAATTACGGTAATGGCAATGGTGTCGCACAGCAAGTTTCTCTTCCTGTTGAGGTATTGCATGAGGAAGTCCCTGCAGAGCAGTTATCTTTGCCGCAAACAGGTGTACAAGCTGCTCACGCTGGCCCGTCAACGTCACTCTTTGATATTTGTCCAGAATGCGGATCAGGAAGTTTTGCCTACGAAGAAGGATGCAAGAAATGCTATGCCTGTGGCTATAGCGAGTGCTAACAAAATACTTTCTGAACAATAGTCATATTAATAAGTGTCGATTTACACCATTCATACTTGACAACTATTCGTTCGTTGATATAATCTAAATTCAGCTCGAAAGTCTCCCACATAGATTTCCGCAAGGATAGAGCCAGCCAACTTAAAACGTTGGGTTGCTACGACTAGACATCGTAGCTTTTTTTTAGGAAGTTAATTTGAGTTTTTTAAATATTGTTTTATAACTTTCATCAATATCTTTATTTTCTATATCTCTAATCAAACCACATATTGTATCAATAAACTTTAATCCTACGTTATTAGTATCATCTAATGCATTTATTTTTCTGTATCTAATTCTATATTGTTTTAATTCCCTTTTTATATTTTCAGTCATTTTTTATTGACTCGATCTAATAATATAGTTGCTTTATAATCTTTATTATCTGCATAGGCTAAAATTGATTTAGCTACCTGAGAAGAAACTAGAGTAACATATTCTTCTTTAGATATATGAACGCTATAAAAAACAGTACAGAGGTTAAAAATATCTTTTTTTAACAATAATTTAGTATAGCGAATTCTTGTTTGTACTCCGACATCAGTCCATTTTTTCCTTTTACCGCTTTCCGTTTCAATAGATTCTAATAGTTGCTCAAATGTTTCACGAGTACTATTATTTACAATTACTGTTGCAACTATAAATTTCCTTTTTTTAACGATACCTGATTCGTCTGTATAAGAAGTAAATTTTTTCATTAAGTATATGATTACCTGCTGGCTTTTTGGGAATAAGCCTTTAAGTGGTCTTACTGCGAAGCGGCAGGATAAATATCATCATAAATCATTTTTTAGGCTTAGTCAACCGCGTTCAAAAATGAAAATTGAGGCAAATTTAAATAACCCATAATATTGTATGCAATTTCCCATAGTATTTAATTGCTAAAGATAATTATGGGATATTCAAATGGAGGAATATAATTATTTAATAGCTGACATTTTATTTAGTGGGTATATGCATTCTTTTTCCCTCTTGCCAATGTACGAAAATAGTACTATTCTAGAGTAGTGTTATACATGTTAGCTCAACACTAAATGTATTACATGTTAATTAAGTTTAGGTAATTTTGGTGAGATTCCAAGGCTGTGCCGCAACTGTAATCCGTAAGGGAGTCAGAAAACTAACTTAATTCCATTTTCCCGCGCAGGAGTTCATTTTGAATCCTTCTGCACGGAAGGATTTTTTTATGAAAAAAAAGATACTAATTGGTGTAATTATCTTCATTATTTTGGTCTCAGGTAGCATTTATATCCGAGATATTGAGCTCAGTCACTACGCACAGCAGTCCGCGATTCATGCAGCACAGCAGAAAATACCGACAATTACTTATGCAGGTGAGAAAGGCAAGAATGCACTACAACTTCTCAAACAATCTACGAGTGTACAGCAGGATAAGTCGGGTTTGGTCGTTGCAATCAATGGCTACAAGCCAACAGGCCATACTTACTGGGCCTTTTATATCAACGGCAAATATGCCAATGTCGGTCCGGCAAGTTATATGACGAAAAATAGCGATGTAATTACATGGAAGGTCGAAAAGTATTAGATTAATGAATAATGATTAACGAATAAAGATCATTAATCTTCATTCTTTAATCAAAAGAAAGTATGCAATTGCGTAAGTTATTAAATCCAGCTCTCATTATAGTTTTTGCGGTTTTTATGCGTTTGCTCCCGCATCCAGCAAATGTTGCACCAATTGCCGCAATGGCACTCTTCGGTGGTGCATATCTTAACAAAAAATATGCACTCATTGTGCCTCTTATTGCACTGTTTATTTCTGATATTTTTTTGGGATTTTATGCTTCTATGCCGTACGTTTATGGCAGTTTTTTAGTAACAGGACTTATCGGTATTTGGCTTCGTAACCACAAAAATGTGCCAAATGTTATTCTTGCATCTCTTTCGTCATCTGTCCTTTTCTTTTTGATTACCAATTTTGGTTTCTTTCTCACCAATGATTTATATCCCAGAACTTTTGCTGGTCAAATGGAAGCATATACAATGGCGCTTCCATTTTTTAGAAATACACTGGTGGGAGATTTGGGATATGTTGGGTTTTTTTTTGGAGGATACGAACTGGTCCGTTTGGTTATCGTACATGGCAAGTTTCGCCTGTCCAAACTTCATCTAAAAATTTGAAAACTTATGCCGATTTATACCCGAACAGGAGATAAAGGAAAAACATCGCTTTTTGATGGGACTCGCGTCTTGAAATCTCATAAAAGAGTTGAGACGTATGGAACGATTGATGAGCTCAACAGCAATATTGGAGTGGTGATTGCTGAGATTAAAGAATTAAGATTAAAGAATAAAGATATTGTTGAAGAATTGGAGGCTATTCAGCATGATTTGTTTGATATCGGCTCAGCATTGGCAACGCCGTACCCATTGCCAGTGGAAGGTTTGGAAAAACGTCCCAAGGAATTTGAAGTGCTCATTGATACGCTTACCAAACAGATGCCAGAAATCAAGTATTTTATTTTACCTGGTGGTGGGAAAGCAGGATCGTTCTTACATGTATGCCGCACGATTACCAGACGGGTAGAAAGGCAATTGGTTGCATTGATGCAAAAAGAAGATGTTGATCAAGAAATTGTTGTATATCTAAATCGCTTATCAGATTTGTTTTTTACTCTCGCGAGATATGTTAATTACAAAGAGAAGAAAAAAGAAGTGAGATGGATAAAAAAGTAAGAGTAAGAATGAAGATTAATGATTAAAGATCTTTATTCGTTAATCATTATTCATTAATCTTTAATTTAAATTGGGTGAATCTCGTGTAATTCGAGAGCTGTGCCGCAACCGTAAAGCCGGATCCCCAGGTTTCGTTTGACGAGACAAAAAATCTTCCGAGCAGAAGTCCTTTTTTTGTGGACTCCTCGGAATTTCCTTCGGCAAGCTCAGGATAAAAGAGGAGTTTTTTTATGCCAGCAGTAACAGAAGCTTATAGACCATATATAAATAAAAATACATTACCTCAAATGGGGCCATTTAGACCGGATACTTCAGTTTTGCCTGTTGTAGATTCTTCCGCTGTTGGGAGAAAAGAATCACCTTCACAAGAAAGGATTGGCCGCCCTTCAGAAGGAGCAGGAACAGCAGCATGGATACAGTATTTCGATACAAATTGGAAACAAGAAGGGTTGCTACCTGATTGGTATAACTTAAAAACGCAGAGCAACAAAAAAGTCGGCTTTATTTTAAATCAACAAATGGACCTTTTGAAAGATCCCCATGACACAGAAGCGCTTTCAGATTGGGTAACAAAAACAAAACGCGATCTTGAAGGATTTAAATTAGAATTTTTGTCAGAAAAAGTTGTTTACCCACGAAAATATGTGCGAAATGCATCAGATCCAGGTCGTTTGGAAGATCCGTTATATGGAAAAGCAAAAGATGGGAGTCATTACGCAAAGATGAGCGAAATGGTTTCTGATCAAGAACGAAATGGAGCGGTGAAAGAATCTATAGAAAAAATTCAGAATTTTTTTGCTGATGCTCCTGATGGAGCAATGGCTGTTATGACAAGTCCTCTTGGGCCGACAGGATTTAAAACAGCAGATGGTTTGGCAATTGATTATCCAGATTCATACTTTTTCATTATGCAAAAGAAGGGTGATGAAGTGACGAATTATACCGTCAAAACAGATTTGCAATTGCAGCACTGTCGTGAGGTAATTGCTCAATTGACGGGTAAGCAATTGAGCGAAAATGCATCCCTTGAGACATATGTTAAATCGCTCGCTTTAATTAATCCGGGTGAACATGCTCATATCCATGATGTCGATGATGTGGTTTCTGTTTTGGAGAATGTGCAGCCTGAACATGCGTTTATTGATAAACAAAATGCAAAAACAACGAGCTGGGAAGAAGTGCGTGATCAGGTAAGAAGAGGGGAAGACCTTTACCAATTTGATCAAGAAACTGTGCGCATAATTGATGATTATGGGAAATATGCGGAAGAAGGTACTCATACAAAAGATGAACTGCATAAAGCAATTTCAGCTACGATTATCCGTTTGGGTGAATTATTTTTCGATAAAGAAATCTCGACTCGTGAACCTATTGCTTTGACACAAAATGTTTGGCAAGTTGTTGATGAGAAAAGGTTATTCGGCGCGATACTCGAACAAATTGCGGAGAGAAGAGGGTGTTCGGGTGGAGGATCAATGTTTGGCGGTTCTGTTGCGCTGAATTCTCTGGGGACACGAACAGGATCTGTAGCAGGTGCAGAGGATCAATATGGTTCATTGGAATTTAACTGTACACAAGGACATAGAAATACCCGACCTCGTGGGCAGCTCATTTCTAACTGTGCAACCTGTGGAGAAAGCGTTTCATGTAAATAATGAAAGAAAATAATAATCATTGTGAGACTTGTTTTAAAATCATTTGCAGACGGTGTGGTTGGGTTGCAACTGATGAAGACGTTTTGGACATTCAATGTGGTAAATTGACTGCTTGTCCGAAGTGCAAATGGAAACCAGGCGAGGCTGTTTAAGAATATTGTTTTAATTGTTTGATTAGCCTTAACATGGTAAGATAGTATTATGGATCCAACTACATCGTCTGTCCCGAACGTACCGGAACAAAATATATCGGCTCAACCAGCAAGTCAAGCACCTGTTGTAGCAGCTCAACAAGGAGATTCGGCGCAACCGGCGCAGCCGCAGCAGACTCAACAACAAAAGACACCGATGACAATTTCTGTCAATAAAGAGTCAGGTCCTGCGGTTATTGTTGCTGAAAATCCAGATACCGATGAAGAGGAAGTAAAAGTTGCTCCGCAGGAGGCAAAGGGACAAGATGTCGGCCGTCCAAGTGGAGGAGATGGTGGTGAACAAGAAGTTGAAGTTCAGCCGTCGGTACCTGAATTCGCGCCGAGTCAGGAAGTCGAGCCTTTTGTTGAAAAATCGCTTGATCAGGAAAAGCCTGATTTGCCAAAAGTTGTTAGCGATGCTGGTGTAACTGTTTCGGGTCCGGGAGTTATTGATGTAAAACAAAATTCGTTTGGAGTCAAAAAATTGCCAGTTACGTATGAGCAAGCGGTGGTTGAGGAAAAGGTGACAAAACTTCACGATTCCAAACATTGGCTGATGGGAGTGGTCATATACATTTGGAGGAAAATAAATCCAAATATAGGGAAGAAGAAAGTTGAGTCAAACTCGACAGATGAAGAAGTGAAACCTGGAGAAGTGCCGCCTACAGTTGAAGCTGTAGAGGCGAGAAGTTTAGATAATAATAAGTGAATTATAATATGCAATTACAAAATTTAACAACACAAAATATTTTTCCTGTTTTGTTATCAGTAGTGTTAATTATTATTGGACTTGCAGTTGTTGCAGGTTTATTCTGGGGTCTTTTTTATGTTTTCGTTTTGTGGTTGCGTTATCGTAACCGTGAATCTCTCTCTCTGAATTCCGTTCTTTTGCAAGTCACAGTGCCTCGAGAAAACGAAACCAAAATCGATGCAGCAGAACAACTATTCGCAAGTCTTCATGCTCTTTATGGGACAACAAAATTTGAATATTTCAGGCCGCAGCCGCATGTATCGTTTGAAATTGTAGGATTGCCTGGGGATATTCGTTTTTATGTTAATGTCCCTGCAAAATATCGAGATTTTGTTGAGAAAGAAATTAATGGTGCATATCCAGAAGCTGATATTGTTCCAGTAAATGATCCTGCTGCCAAACAGCGCGACGGAGCAGTGATTGGAACGGAATATAACATCTTTTCAGATAATGGAAAAGTTGCCTTTATGTGGATGAACCTGAAAAGTTCAGATTATATGCCAATAAAAATGTATAAAGATTTGCCTGTTGATCCACTTTCAGCAGTTACTTCAATTCTTGGGAAAATGCGAGAAGGAGAAGGTGCCGCTATTCAGATATTGATACAGCCGGCTGATAATCATTGGAAAACAGTCGGACGAAGTTATATCGGAGGCGTTAAAAAAGCAGAATCTAATCCTGAAAAAGCAAGCTATAAGACCGACGCAAAAGAATTAGAAGCAGTTGAAAACAAAATAAGCAAACCTGGCTTCCATACGACTGTCCGTATTGTTGTCTGTGCACAAACTCAAGAAGCTGCAAACGCGCATTTAAATAACATTAAAGGTGCTTTCAGTCAGTTTGATCATCTGAATGCTTTTAAGAAACGCGCGCAGTTTTTTAGAGGCCTTTTTATGACTGATTTTATTTATCGCTATTTCCCGATGATTCGTGGGACATCTATCCTAACGAGTGAAGAGTTGGCGAGTCTGTACCATTTCCCCAATAAAAGTATTATGACTCCGGGAATCCATTGGCTGCATGCGAAGCGTTCTGCTGCTCCTTCGAATTTGCCTACGACAGGGATGTATCTAGGACGGAGTGTTTCCAGAGGAGTAACACAGCCAGTGTTTATTGAGAAATTTGACAGGCAGAGACATTTTTATATTATCGGAAAAACCGGTACTGGAAAATCAGAATTTCTTAAAAGTATGATTTCTCAGGATATCAATAATGGACAAGGCGTTGCCGTTATTGATCCTCATGGTGATTTGGTGGAAGATATTTTGAAAATGATTCCTCCGAAACGAGCAGAAGATGTTGTGTTATTTGATCCATCAGATACTGATCGTCCAATGGGTTTTAATATGCTTGAGGCAGAAACGGAACAACAAAAACATTTTGCTGTGAATTCACTTATTGGTTTGATGTACAAGTTATTCGATCCAAATAAAACAGGTATTGTCGGTCCACGTTTTGAACATGCAGTCCGAAATGCGATGTTGACAGTTATGTATGAAAAGGGGAGTACCCTTATTGAGGTTATGCGTGTTTTGACTGATCAAGCATATGTACAGGAAGTATTGCCAAAAGTACAGGATCCGATTATTCGACGATATTGGACTGATCAGATAGCGCAAACATCTGACTTCCACAAGTCTGAGGTTTTGGATTATATTACCTCAAAATTTGGAAGATTTGTTACCAATAAAATGATCCGTAATATCATTGGACAATCTGACAGTTCGTTTAGCTTCAGAAAAGTTATGGATGAACAAAAAATATTACTTATTAATCTTTCTAAAGGAACGATTGGTGAGGAAAATTCAAACTTTTTAGGACTGGTTTTGGTTCCAAAAATTCTTGTTGCTGCAATGTCTCGACAGGATATGCCGATGGCTGACAGAAAAGATTTCTTCTTGTATGTTGATGAGTTCCAGAATTTTGCGACACCTGATTTCGCGCAGATTCTTTCTGAGGCGCGAAAATATCGACTTAATTTGGTTGTTGCGAATCAGTTTATTGGTCAGATGGAAGAGGAAATAAAGAACGCGATTTTTGGAAACGTTGGAACTGTTGCATCATTCCGTGTTGGAGTGACAGATGCAAATTATCTTGCCCATGAATTTCAGCCAATTTTTAGTGAACAGGATTTAATTAATGTTGACAAATTTAATTGTTATATGAGAACCATTGTCAACGGAGAGCCAGTGCGCCCGTTCTCACTTGATACAACCAAAGATATAGAAAAAGAAAAAGCAGCTGAAAATCCGCGGGTTGCAGAATTGGTGAAGGAACTTTCGCGTTTGAAATACGGGAAAGCAGTTGCAACAGTTGAAACAGAAATCGCGCAACGGGCGAGGCTATAGATTAGGTGCTAGAGACTAGGTGTTAGGTACTAGAGAAAGTTTTATAAATTTAATAATTTATTATTTTTTTTAGTCCCGAGTCCCTAACCCCCAAGTCCCTTAAAAACTTTTAAAGCCCTGAGAAAAATGTTAATTTGATAAGTACTACAATTACTGTAAGCGTTAGAAAAAAGATACTCAAACCAATAGGTGATTCCCAACTATACCATTTACTCATTCCTTCAAGAGTTTTCATTTTTGCTAAATGTTCAAAATGTTTATCTTCTAGACTCATTCTTCTTCACCTCCTTAAATATCCAGATATTCTACTGGACTTTCATGTTGTTTAGAGATGTCTTCAATAGTAGAGTAGAGAGATGAGGGAAGTTTTTCTTTCAATTGTATGAGGCTGTCTTCCACAATAAGTTCTGTCTTTGTTGCGTCTTCAAGGTATTCTGCATTTTTTCTCCACGCATCTGGATTTGTTAAAAGCGTTGCTTTTGTAGAATGTCGTAGAAGAATAGCCCAATTGCCTTTTTGCGTATGGTAAATTTTTGCATCCATTAGCCATACTTTGTCATCTGAAAAGCCTGACCATTTACCAATTTCCTTTCCAATAAAGCGTTGCTCTCTTTGTGAATTATGTTTTCCTACTTTGACAGTTATTTCCTTCATGCCCTTTTCTTTTTCTTCATGGCGTGCAATAAATTCACGGAGCGCACGAGCAATAACAGAAGAAAGTGCTTCTCCTGCGATTTCTTTAGCACGTTCGAAAAGAGATTCGTCTTTTTCACTGACATAAATAGTCCTGTTTCCCATATAAGTATATTATACGTATATGTATATATTTTGTCAAGAGGATTTTTTTCTTTTACAATTCAGTGGAGGTTGTTAGAAGAAAAAATGCAATAAGACATGCGGTAAGAACAGCATTGATGATACTGATACGTATTAATATTTTGATATATTCGGGTGCATGAAGTCCAATTGCTTTGGTTACGCGGATAGTTCTATTGAGATAGAGCCAGCTAAAAAGGATAATCATCATGATAACGAACAAATAAAAGAGAAGAATAAAAACTTTGACATGACTCAGCAAAAGTAACAGCATGGTATTAATTCTAGTTAATAATTTGCACTGGCACTATGTGTTCTAAACCATATGGTTTGTGGCTGAAGTATATCTGTTTGTCTGCCATCCAATAATTGTTGTGTTAAATATGTTGCAAGTTCATGCGATCCTTGGATATCTTTCAGAACAAATTCTTCCTGATGTGTTGGTCGATCAAAAGTAATCGATATATCTCCCATATCAATTAACTCATTGAGAAAACCATTACTTAAAAGATCTATTTCTGTGCAGTTAACTCTGTCGAGCATAACGTCGTTAACAATATAAGAAGTTAGTGGTGTATATCGCAATTCAAGAATTTTTCTGTTCGTAAGAATGTACATATGGAAATACCAATCGACAATAATTTTTGTAATAAGACTAATACCCAAACTTACTAAAACAAGTGAAGTGATAAAAAATAGAGAAGAAGAATTAAAAAAAACGTGAAATAAGACAAAGGCTGTTGAAATAAAAAATACTGTCAGACAGGCGGTAAGCAAAACTGGCATTATTACCATAAACGGATGTTTCCGTTTTACCAGAAGTAATTCTTCGTTTTTTAGTGTCAAGAAGACATTCCAATTCCCGCTCGTTATCATACCATTAACTTCTTTCATAAGAGCTCCTTTCGTTGTAGCAAAAACCTGATTTATGTGTATGAGGAGGAATTTATTTCTAGCGAGATCTTACTTAGAGTAATATACTCTGGTAAAGTTTATATGATAATAGCATAAGAAACAGGTAAGAGAGAACTAAAAGTATTTCATCCCTCTTGATGTTGGACAATCAAGTTTTCAATGTTTTGTTTAAATGAGCTTAGTATTACTTCGATATTTTCTAGTGCGATTTTGTAAATAGGTTGTTTTTGACAAACAGTCTCTAGCCCTTCTTCATCAGTAACGGAAGGTGAGACTATAGTGTTTGTATAAGGATACATAATAGACTCAGGATTACTGTTATGACCGAGTCCGAGTGAGTGTCCCATCTCATGCGCAAGTGTGTGAATAAGTTCTTTTTGAGAATTAGTAATATAAATATTAATTTCCTCATTAGTGCCATTTCGTACATATTCACCCTCCTCAGGAGTTGATGAGAGAACGTTATTGAATGTGTCGACTTTTTGATTGAGCTGTTGGATTTGCTGATTATATTGATCAGTCGACTGATTAAGTTGATTTGCTTCTTGTTGAAGTTGTGTTGCTTCCTGTTGGAGAGATTGTTGTTGGGAGATAAGGTTATTATATGTATCAACTGGCGCACCACCTTTGCTGTTCCAATACTGAATTTGTTGATTCAACGCATTACTTTTTTGTTTGAAATCAGCAACTTTTTGTTCGTACGCTGAAATCTCAGGACTGAGTGAATTTTTTTGTTGGGTAACTTGATTATCGAGTGTATTAATTTGTGAATCAAGAGCTTGTCGCTGATCATAGATCATAGTGATTGGCATGGCGGAATTTGGGTCATATGAAAGAAGTGTCATCCCTTGGCTGTTTTTCCAAGCGCTTGCCGCTTGTTGAGCATCAGTGATTAATTCTGTTTTGCTTATATTAAATCGTGAATCAATATTTCCAATGCGGAATGTTTTTGCTTTGGCACAAGGTGAATAATAAAGAATTTGGTTTGCTTCAGCAACTAAAGCAGTTCTGTTGAAATAGCCTGCAATGGCAATAATAATGACAACAACAAGTAATATAAACTTTTTCATCTTTTTTATTCTAATCCAAGTTGGAAGAACAAGCAAGAAAATGAAGTATTAAAAGTATCAAAGGTATCAAGAGTATCAGGTGTATCAAGGGCTTTTAAATTATTATATAATTAAACACATGATTAAAGCGGTATTTTTCGATATTGACGGAGTTTTGCTCGATTCTTTTGAGGCAAATCGTGAATTTTTTAGTAAACTATTTGAAAAAACTGGATATAAACGACCTACGTTGCAACAGTACTCATCTCTCATGCATTTTCCCATGAAAAATTTGATAAAGGGTTTTACCAAAGCATCTGATGAGGAAGTTCAAAGGATTTGGGAAATGGGGAGAGAATCCTTAGAAGAAATATATCCTTTTGAGTTACTGAAAAATCCACATTTTGTTAATGAAATACTGGAGAATTTGGAGAAAATATATCAGCTGGGAATTGTGACGAGTCGTGTTAAAGAGCATATCTATGCAATACCACAACTTGCAACTTTAGAAAAATATTTTCAGGTCACTATTGGGTTTGAGGATACTAACAACCACAAACCAGACCCTGAACCATTGGTATTTGCAGCACAAAAATTACAAATAAAGCCTAAAGAAGTTGTATATATTGGAGATGCTGAAAGCGACTTTCACGCTGCAAAAACAGCAGGGATGGAATTTATTTTATTCGGTGAGAAAAATTTTTTGCGTACTGATAATCATGTAACGTCATTTAAAAATTTGCCTGAGATTATCGCGAATTTATGACGGTAGTGTTGAAGCAAGT
>CAZJVI010000019.1:0-19637 GCA_964549385.1 uncultured Gammaproteobacteria bacterium | reverse complement strand
AGAAGGAACCATCCGTCGTATCGGATCATTGTTGAAAGCATAATCCAAAAACTTGATTTTACGAGCCGCAGCATATTGTCTTCTTTATGCCATTGGATAAGTTCATAAACTCCTGCTGTCATCGTACCAAGTAAAAGAAGCTCTGTCATAGCCGTTGACTGCATGTACAGAATATTTAAATTAGTTGCAAAAATGAGAACTCCTACAAGACGTCCTAGGGTAGAAACTCCAAAAACTTTTAATATCTGATAAATAAGAATCCCCGTTGCTACGAATGATGCCATTGATTCTAACGCACCTGACAAGCCCGAGTGCCACATGAAATTATTCCATACTGTCAATGTAGCGAGAAGATGGGGAAGTGGCAGCCACACACTTCCAAGTTGCGCAAAGCCGGGTTGAAGATTTTCAACAACACGACGGGCAATATCCAAATGTGACCGAGCATCATTATAGGCGACACCTATTCCATTGGATAAATAGTAAAGAAAATTCGCTATGGAGGCCATCGTAAGGATAAAAAAGAGAATCAGCTTATTGTGCTTTTCAAAAAAAGCTTTGAGATCATCAAGATTTTTTTGACTAAAAGTTAACTGCAAGCTTAAGTTTTTTGGATTAAACTTCATATTTTCCTCCTTTTCGATATTTTTCATTAAGCGATATCAAGTAAAATCCAATCAAGGACCCAGTGACTGCAAGAATAAAAAGTGTGATGTACGTATAATATTGCCAAGCAGAGATATAGTTTTCCGCAAAAGTTTGAAAGATAAACGATTTAGATATGTCACTATTTAAATCATTAACATTTCGCATATATGTGTAGCTTACTTTACTATGAGTAATATCTGATAACGATTGCGCCTGGATTTGAGGGGGGTTACTGTTTGAAGTTAGTGCTCCTAATGAATTTACCATAATCGAATATGCCAAAATGATAAAAAAGAAAAAGATAACGATTCTTTTTTTTGAAAGATAGGTGAGCAACAATGCAATATAAATTGATAAAATTGCGTATGTTGGGATAAGATAACGGCCACCAAATGCCCATCCTCCGTAAGGATCTCCCCACATAGAATAGAGAAGAAAATTAAACCCAACAACGCCTAAAAGTATCGGAAGGTATTTTTGTTTTTTTCTTCCTGCTAAAAACATCCCAGCAATACCAAAAAGCATTACAGGTGTATACATAAGAATGCCACGGTCAGGACTGATAAGGAGAATATAAAAGCCGTTTAACATATTTCTTGGCTGGAAGAAGGTTAAGGTTGATGGTGGAGGGGTATTAACTGCTTTGGTTGTCTTGATTTGCTTTTTTCCTACTGTTGACATAAAAATTGGCAAGCCAGTTGAACTTACGCTTTCAATGGTTGGAACTGAACCTGAAAGTTTAAATGGACTACCGTAGGACATTTGATTTACCCATAATAAAAAGGCAAGTGGAATAATTACTCCAAGTACAGCAAAAAGCTTAGGGAAAGAAATTTTCAAAACAATTCTTCTATGCAAATTTTCAATAGTTCCGCTGCGGAAAAAGGTCGCCAATGCAATAGGGAACATGATAAATAAGTTTGGATAATCCACTGTAAAGGCAAATGCGTATAGCATCCAAATAGCGATAGTTGAGATAAGATTGTCATACCGAATAAGAAGATACAGTGCAACAAGCATTAAGAAAGTTGAAGGATGATGTTCATAGATAGTAACAGCATAGGCATAAGCAGGAGTTGCAAAAAGAAATGTGAGAGCACTGACAACCGCCGCAAGAGGATTTGCCCCTAGTCTTATTGCAATCAGACGAATCATCAGCACGTTAAAAAGTGCAAAAAGTGCCATCCATGCAAACGCTCCGAATTGCGAATCGCCAAAATATTTTCCAATAATATATCCTGGTATAGCAAAAATAGACACGGTCGGCGCAAAAATTGAGACAAAATGATTATTCCAATATCCTACGTCAGGTGTTGTAAAATTTGCAATACTAGGGCTCAAATGAAAAGAGTGATTTTCAACCAATGAATAAAGAAGTGCAAATCTTCCACGTTCAGGAGAAAGTTCAAAAGGACCATTATCTTTCCAATAAAGAGTATTTAGTTGTTCTGGAGTTGGATTTCCAGGGAGTCCACGAACAGAAAGCACCAAAACTGCTGCAACGAAAAGAATAAGTAAAATATTCCCAATGATTTTTTTATACTTTGTTAGTATACTCATGATAGAATTTATAGTAAAGTATACAACAAATGAGTTAATTTTGCAAACTATAAGATCAAATTACTACAGGGAATTTTATGATTAATTTATTGCAATTTTTTGAATGTACTGTTAAACTATGAGATCAAAGTGAGGCAATGATAAAACAAAAAATTACCATTATCGGCAGTGGACTGGCTGGCAGCTTTTTGGCTGTATTATTGGCTCAACGAGGCTATAAGGTAGAGATTTATGAACGTCTTCCCAAGGAGGAAATTTGCGATGTAGCCTCAATGCGTTCTTATAATCTTGTCCTTTTTGGCTATGGGATTAATTTGCTCAAAGAAGCAGGTCTATGGGATATACTAGAACCACATTTGCTGCCTCTCAAAGGAACCGTGACACATATTGCTTCTTCTACAAAACCTGTGGTTACTCCAGCAGATACTAAGGACATGCATTATTTTACCATCTCTCGTGCACAACTTGCCGATATTTTGCTTAAAGAGGCAACTCATCATCAATCTGTCAGCTTTTATGACAATACCTCTTTTGTCGCTGTTAACCGACATGAAAAAACAATGGTAGTCAAAAATAACAAAACCAAAAAAATTACGACGCTTCCTTATGATGTCCTTATCGGTGCTGATGGTACAAATTCATTGGTGAGATCATTTATACAACAGAATCAAACCACTCATCATAGACAAGAATATGCACAATGGAATTATAAGCAATTTAGTTTTGGACCTGAACTTGTAGCCAAAATAGGTCTGGAGAAAAAATTTGTCCACACATGGACACAAAAAGATACCTTTATTATTGCACATCCGGATCACGATGATTCATTGGCGGCTATGTTTGTTCTCCCCAAAAAACTTTCTATAACTCTGCATTCTGCAGAAAACATAACTTCTTATTTTAAAGAAAATTTTCCTGATTTATTGCCTGCGATTGATGAAATAACGCAAGTAATCCTAAAAAATCCTGATGGAAATTTTGCAACTATTCTTACCGAACCTTGGTACTACAAAGATAGTATGGCAATTATCGGCGATGCAGCGCATGGATTCTATCCATTTTTTGGACAAGGTACATCGGCAGCATTTGGAGATTGTATGCAACTTTGTAAATTAATTGATGAATATAATTCAGACTGGGAAAAAATTTTTCCGCTCTATCAAGAGGAACGCAAAAAAAATACCGATGCTTTGGCTGAATTATCAAAAGAGGCATTAATGAAGAATTTACGTTTTAAAAAAGCCGATTATGATGCTATCTATGATAAACTGCAAACCGTTGCGCATACACTTTTCCCAAACATTATTTATCCACCGTTTTCTCAAACTATTACCAATGATCCCGGACGAGCAGCAGAACACAGAAAGCATTATTACAGGCAACGAAAAATGGCAAATAAATTCGGCGTTTCTTTAATTGTTAAAGGAGTAGAAGAAACACTTTCCATTTACGAAAAATTAAAAAAATCTTAAGTAAATAGTAAAAATCTCATTGTAAAGTCATAGGGAAAATGTTAGACTTCGATTCAGAATGACACAAAAATCTTCTAATAAAATCACTATCATGGGTGGTGGATTAGCAGGATGTTTTCTCGCTACACTTCTCGCAAATCGAGGCTATAAAGTAGAACTTTTTGAAAAACTCTCTAAAGAAGAAATTTCCAATGTCAACTCCAACAGATCGTACAATATAACGTTTCTTGCTTACGGTATAGAGATGTTAAAACAAGCAAAGATCTGGACAACCATAAAACCCCAAACCCATCTTCTTAAAGGAGCATCAACACAATTATCCAAAAATTCCAAACCAATTTTTACTCCAACATATGATGAAAAACATGAATACTATGCCATATCACGCTCATGCCTGTTAACTATAATGATTGATACGTTATCCAAAAATCCTTTGGTATCACTTCATTTTAATACTGAATTGTTATCGATCGACCGATACGAGAAAACTATTATTGTCGAAAATGTAAAAACAAAAAAAATAGAAACTTTTGCATGTGATGTAGTAATAGGAGCAGACGGAGTGAATTCGCTTGTGCGACCATTTTTACAACAGGGGCAAGACACGTCTCATTCCCAAGAATACTCATCAGGTGGGTATAAACAATTTACAATCTCTAAAGAACAAGTAGACGCATTACAATTACAAAAAGGTGTTTCGTATACTTGGAGCGCACAAGGAAAATATATTTTGGCTTTTCCAAATCTTGATGATTCACTTGCTTCACTTCTTATCTATCCGCAAGATAATGATGCTTTTGATTCTTTAAAAACTGAAAAGTCGATATACTCTCTAATAAATGAAGATTTCCCTTTTTTATCTCTAATAAATAAAAATATTGCAGAACAACTATTGGCAAATTCCAAAGGAGTATTTGTTACTATTCACACAGATCCCTGGTACTACAAAGATTTTATTACGCTTGTCGGCGACGCAGCGCATGGTTTTTATCCATTTTTTGGACAAGGTACATCAGCAGCCTTTGGAGATTGCATGAAGCTTGTCGAGTTGATAGATAAATATGGAACAGACTGGCAAAAAATTTTCCCTCTTTATCAGGAAGCACGAAAAAAACATATGGATGCCTTGGGTGAACTTTCCAAAGAAGGTTTGATGCGCTATGCGAGGAACAAACGTGCTGATTTTGAAACTATCTATGACAAACTCGAATCTATTGGACATACACTTTTACCGAAATATATAAATCCTCCTATTGTCGCGCCAGTAATGAACGATCCTGAACATACTGCTGATTATGTCGAAAATGCCAAAAGACAAAGAAAAATAGCAAAAAGAATTGGAGCATCTTTAGCGGCTACGATGTTGGTTGGCTTGGTTGCCGCATACGAAAACGTGCAAACAAAGAAAAAGAATTAAAGAGGCTTGAAAAGGAATTCATGATCTTTGGTATTTTTTTTAGGTGAAATAATTTGATTTAATCTTCTTAACTTATTTACTAATTTCCACCATGTCAAAATTGCAATATTATTTGATGTATAAACGTTGTAAAGTATCCGGTAATCTTTTGTCATCAACATTTTATATGAACTTATACCACCGCCCATATCCAGCGTCTTAACGTTTTCTTTTTTCAAGTTTTCAAATAAATAATATAACATTAATTTTCCCGGAGCTAATTTGCCGTAATCTTTGTGATATGAAATTTGAGCACCAATATAGACATCTTTACTTACAAAACCAAATTCGTAAACAATCGGAGTATCTTCATAATAAACCATGTTTATCCGAATAAATTTGGCACAATTTTTTACAAGACTATAGTAATAGTTTTTTGTTTTTTCATTCATAAAAATATCAAGTGAACGGGCGCGTTTGGAACTGCATTCTTGCAGTTGCAGCATTGTTTCAAAATGTTTTTCCAATTCATCACGATACATTGCAAACCGCAATTTACCTTCATTCTTTCTGAGTGTTTTTTTTATTTGATATATGGTCGATGAGGACGCGTTGACTGTAGGATCACTTGTAAGATCAATTATTGGATTTACCGAGATAAGAGAATAAAGCATGTGTGGAAAAAGTTCATGGAGTAATTCAGCGGCCTTATTATCAATTCTTTGGAGATAAACATTTCTTTTTTTGAATAAATTACCAAAAAAATATTTAAAAAGTTCTTTATCATAACTTTCCATAAGAAATGATGTATCTACCAAATGTTCTTTTCCGATTGTTCCTACTGTATTTACACCATAACAGGAATATTTTTCCATTGGCAAAATCGCAACCAACTAATCATCTTTATAACAGACATGCAATTCGTAGTCTGTCAATAATTTTGCGTCAAGACAACTTATGAACCACTCATACGAATTATAAATATTTGCGTTTTCAGCTTTTTCCCATAATTTTTTCCACTCATGAATAAGTTTCTCGTCCAAAGTTCTTTTAATTTCTGTTCTGTATTGCATATGATTATTTATTGCGACTCTTTATTTTTCGATAGAGAGCATATATACTTTTGTTTTTGTGTAGTTGACTATAAAGATAATTTCTTGTCTCGTCGATAAAGGTTATATACTTTCCGGTTACACTCTTTTTTGCAATAACTACAGAATACAAAATTCTCTGATTTTTTGTCAAAGAACGTTTCACATGATCCTCGCCGGATCCAAAATCAACAATTTGTATTCCATTGGCACCCAAATATTCAATTAATCTAATTAACAATGATCTTCCAATAGAGTATACTTCGTATTTTTTTAGAAAAGCTATTTGACTACAATAGAAAGTTTGGTTTATCTGAAAGCCGATTTGATACGCAGCAGGTTTGTTTTTGTGTTTTAGAAGAAAAACAGAAAAACGGTTGCCAAAATGCTTTTGTAATGTTCTATAAAAAGAAATTGTTTTTTCATCCGCAAAAGCATTATAGCCATATTCCTGTTTATTGCTTTTTTTATCAATTGAGAAAGCTGTTTCCAAAACATCAGCATCGGGTCCGTACAATGTAATATCATCCTCAATACTTTCCGATCTACGAAGCAATCTTCTTCTGTGAGGAATGGTTACTTCTCCTTTATCATTTTTTTGTACTTCTACATAAAAATTAACTGATGTGGGAGTAGCAGTTACAGATATAGTATTTCTTAAAGCAGTAATTAATTCTTCAGGAACATTTTCCAAATAAACTGTCCCAAGATTTCTCAATGCATTTCCCAAAGCTTTCATTATTTCTTTATTTTCAACATCTGCAAGAAAAGGTACTCCGCAAATAAAATCAGTTGGTGCAACAGTATACAGAGTAATTCCATACCTCTTTTCTTTTACAAGTGCAGCGACACCCTGTAATTTTTCCTTTTTGTAAAATCCGATAATTACATATTCTTTATAATCAAAGGTTTCAATAGTCGATGTGAACCATTGTGGAGCATTGGTATAGTTAGAGAACTGTGAACTTTCCCACAAAGCTTCCCAGTCTTTCATTATTTTTTGATCAATTGTTGTATAAGTTACAATTTTCATAATGATGTATTACTAAAATAAATTTCCTTGTGTTTTGGTAGTCTATTGGTAGGGAACAGGCCTTGAAATTGTGTTTTGTATCCTCTGATGAGTTTTTCTTTTTTATCCATTTTTAGTTCCAACTCATATTTATTACCTTTTGCTAATTTCGAACCATTGGTACGCAATATAATATTATACGGGAAATCAGAATATAATATATACTCATCAAAAAGTTCTTCACAAACTTGTCTGACGATTTTGTGATCCGCGTGACCGCCGATTCCGTAAGGAGCAAAAACAAGTATTTTTTTATTTTTGAAAACCTTGAGTTTCTTTTTTAATTCTGAGACAGCATAATCATCTTTTGCAATTTTTTTAATGACATGCCATCGGTAAGTAGGATAAATATGGCTAAACTCTGGAAGTATGTTGCCTAAAAAAGAAGAGTGTTTCTTCTTACGAAATAATGCATCCTGAAGATCAAGATCGATTATCTTTGCTTTAAAAGTTGATAATGCCTTTTTATCCTCTTTTCTTCTTTCTTCATATAATTTGTTGGCATCTTCATATCCTGATGTTTGAAGAAATTTCTTAGCTGATAACGTATACGGTTTGTTATGTGCTTTGGTGAAAAAGTTTATAATAGTGAGCTCTGTTTTTCCATTAAGCTGTGATAAAAGTTCACCGCATGAAAGAGCTGCATCATCTTGATGAGGAGAAAGAAATACACAATGCAATTTATTTTTTATGATAATTTTTACTAAATCGTTTTTCATAGTTAAAGTAAACTACTTATATATTCTATATACTTTTTTGTGATTGCGTCCCAAGTAAATTGCTTGGCATATGCATTTGCTTCTTTCACCATCTTTTGCGTCGCCTCTTTGTCTGAAACAATACTCATCAGTGTTTTTGCCAAAGATTCAACAGCAAAGGGATTTACTTTTTTTACGACATTTTTGGGAATCCATGAGAGACCATCAATAGCAAAACATACAAGCGGCGTGCCATGGCTCATCGCCTCTAATGCCACAAGTGAATAGGTCTCAAATCGAGATGGCACGACAACACATGCTGCATTTTTCAGTAATGTTTCTTTTGTTTTCCCTGTTACTTTTCCTTTCATGACAATTGATTCTTTAAGATTTAAACTCTTAATCAAATATTCAACTTTTGCAATTTCTTTTGGATCACCATCTCCTGCGATGATCAACTGATAGTCATTTTTTTGTGAATGGAATTGTCTAAATGACCCTATTAGAAGATCAATTCCTTTTTGATCAACTTCAATTCTCCCTAAAAAAAGAATATATTTTTTCTTATTGAGGAGTGGTTTATAGACAGCAGTAACGCCATTACTGATAATTATCGGAGAAATTTTTGGATATATCTTTTCAATTTTCTTCTTTATCATTTCACTTGTCGTAATAATATGATTATATTTTTTAATTCCACTATTTTGAACAAGATGGAATGGTAATTTATATTTTCTCTCCATATCTTCAGCGGCCAGCATATGAACGATGCCAACGACGGTTTTTTTTGTAAACTCAGGAAGAAAAGACGTGGTAAACGGAGGACAAAAACTTTCAAACCACAAAGTGTACGTTTTCTTTGCAGCAATAAAAGGCAAGCCTAATTGGTAGACAAACATTGCAATTTTTGGACTTAGCGTAGGCATACCAAACCTTTCATACTTTACACCATCAATTGTCTCTTTTTTCTTGCCGTTATAATCCCAACTAACAACACGAATGTCATATTTTTTTGATAATCTCTTTGCTACTTCATGAACAGCAATGGCACCACCTCCGCCATAATGTGGATTTTTTATGTCATCGTACGTTGAGAAATAAATTGGAAGATTCTTATTTTCCATAGATTATTGGTTTCTTTGTTGATGCATTTATTTCCCAAATAGGGGATTTATCAACTTTTTCTGGACGAGCAAATTTGGCAAAATAGTAATTCATAATAACGGCAAGGGGAGTATAAAAAGGCTGCCATAAGAAACATTTTATAAGTCCGATAATTTTTGCTTTTACGGGAATGATATTGGCATTTTGAAGCATCTCTTTACCAAAAATTCTCTCCAGCTCTTTATCTTCTTTTCCAATTGATCGCTGCATAAGTTGTTTAATATCTTTCATAGTTAATGGTGGATTTTGCAGAATAACTGCTTCACTGCAATAACGGAATCCTTTAACTTTTCGTGCCATATAATAAATATAAATATGCGGATCAGATAAATTTGTCGGTATGTTAACTTTTTGAATAAAAGATTTTTTATAAGCAGTTGCAGCGCCATGGAAATTGGCGGCAATATCATATCCTGGGACACTCAATCTCATAAAGTCACCAAAAACAAATGTTGCATGGATAACTTTTGCAAAGAATTCTTTTGGTCGGATCAATTCCACATGAGCCGCCGTCATAACAGATTTTTTATCTTTCACCAGAGAAGTTACCAATGTCTCCAAAAAATTCTCTCCTTTTAAAGCAATATCTGCATCAAGAATAACGAGAACTTCACTTTTGGAAGTATGGAATAATTGATTAACGCGGAAATATTTTCCTTTTCTGTCTTTGTTTTCGATTAAGGTGATAGCCGGATATTTTTTATTTAACCGTTTAACAATGGCGTTTGTCTTATCAGAACTCGAATCTGAATTGACAATAATTTTTTCCAAAGAAATAGTATTGGTTTTCTGCTGCATGAGAGAAAGCAAAACATTTTCAATATTTTGTTCTTCGTTATAAGCTGGTATTCCGATTGTGACTTTTGTTTTTTTCATAACTTATTTTGTTTTGCCAAAAACATAATTCAAATATCCATATCTTCCTTTATAAGTATAAAATAAATGCGTCATATATTTTTCAGCTTTTTCAACATATTTTATTCCCAGATGAAGACACATAATTACCAATAAATTTATCATCAAAACTATCGACATAACTATTGCGATTGCTTGTACATTTGTATGAAAAAGAAGAATAAGACCTACTTGTAACAAAATGAGAAATGAGCTTGCTATGGTGAATAAATAATTTTTACGTGCTAGGTAATAATTTACAACAACATTCGAAAGAGTATAGCAAGCCATTCCAAAAGTAAAGAATAATAAATATGGGACAATCACTCGAGCTTTTTCGCCGTAGAGAATTGGAACAGTGATTTGCGCAAAAACACCCAAAAGGATAAAGCCAGCAAAGACTAACAATGCAGTTAATCCCAAAAGAAGATATAAGGTATTTTGTGAATTTTTATTAGCTCCTTCTTGTCTGCTGATGATTGGAATAATAAACGGTGAAGTCAAATTTCCAATAAAGAAAATCATCTTTCCGACTAAGGAAATCAATGCATATTCGCCAGCCTGCGTTGGTGTAAGAAAATGTTTCGCAAGAAAAATATCAAAAGTAAAATAAGCAACCGATGAAATTCCTGATAGAAGTGATATGAAAAAGAATTTTTTAGGGAATATATTTATTTCTTTTACTTTAGTTGCAATAGAGGACTTTGCAACAGTTTTTTTAATTAACATCCATGTACTAATAAAAACAATAAAAACAGCAAGAGGAATCGCAGAGAATGTCCATATTCTTAGATTGTTTGAAACAAGAGAAAACGCTGTTGCCAATCTTATAATCGGATCAATTAAACTCGTAATTGCCAAAGCTCCGAACATCATTTTTGCGTAAAGAAAACCTTGATTAACATTACTAATAAATCCGACCAAAAGTATTAAACTAAAAAAGATGAATAAATAGATATTGGTCGTATGAAAAAAATTCATTAAAAAAGGTATTGATATAAGCCACAATGCAGTCAAAATAATTGATGGTAGAAAAACTCGCTTCATTGCGTATTGCCAAAAAGTATATCCCGCTGAATCTCCATGCTTCCCGATAAGAAAACTGCCGCGGTAATTAACTGTCGTAGAATAGGCTCCCATAAAAATTGAAGCAAAAGAATAAAATCCTCCAATAAGTCCTATCAATGAAAAATCATTAAAAGTAAGTACTCTTCCGAGATACGCGTTAAAAATATAATTAAGGACATTAGCAATAAAAGTTGCTATCACTAAAGCACCGCCTCCAAGGAATACTTTTTTGTTATTAAGCATTAAAGCAAGGTGTTTTCTAATAGCCTGAGGGAACCTCAATGGAGCATTTATTTCTGTTTCAAGAATTGCTTCAGCAAGGAAAGATTTATTTTTATTTTTTATAGTCAATTTTTTAACCATATATAGTATGCCAAAATAGCTCATAGTATTATAGGCTATTTCAGCCTCAGAGTCAAGCATAAAAAAAATTAAAAAATTGACATAATTTTGATTAAGATATACTATATTTATAGTAAAAAATGGACAATACAAAAATTATAGAAGAATTTAGAGCAAATAACGGCAAAGTTGGTGGCATGTTTGGAGGCATGAATCTTTTGCTTATGACTACAAAAGGGGCAAAATCTGGCAAAGAATTTGTTATTCCAGTTGCTTATACAAAAGATGGAAAAAATTTTGTTGTTGTTGCTTCAAAAGGGGGAGCGCCTACAAATCCTGGTTGGTATTACAATCTGCTCACTTATCCGGAGATGACCGTAGAAGTTGGCAATGAAAAATTTCAAGCACATGCAGTTAATACGACTGGGGAAGAACGGGAAAGATTATTTAATCAACATGCTGCGGTATATCCTAACTTTAACGACTATAAAGCAAAAACCACAAGAGAAATACCAGTCCTCATATTAAAACGCATCTAAAAATCTTCAAACTTAAAATTTAAGTTTAAATCTGATTCAATTCATCTATTAGTTACATTTTGAGGCTCAATTGGAGGTAGCGCTCGATCAATTTCATCTAATTCGCCAAGTATTGTTACTTCACCAAAATCTTCGTTATCACCCCAAACCTTTACACGTTTTGCTCGCTCAGTTTTATCTTCTTTAATTTCTTTCATAGCTGCTTTTCTGGCTTCTAAAGATTCCCATTCAGCAATTGCTATATACGTGTGGTCTTCACCGCGCTTTTTGTAAAGTCTTGTTCCGCGTGCACCAGGATACTCTTGAATTGGCTTGCTGCCTTCACGCCAATGTTTGATAAATTCTTCATCTTCGCCCGGGCGAACTTTGATTTCAAAAACATAACGAAAAGCCATAGATTATAAATTCCTTTTAACTGGATAAAGCGTTACATCTGTTAAAAAATAACTCGTATGTGATTCAGCTAGTTCTACAATGAATGTAGCCAAGTCAGTTGGAATTATAGCTTTGGGATTCGCGCCATGTGTAGCAATATCACTCGGGTAAATATTTGTTATCTGATACTCGTCTGAAGCAAGCTCTTGCTGCATAGTTTGAAAAAAATGCATAGATGCTGCTTTTGCTGCCCCATAAGCGCTATCATTTTTATGAGGGGCAAGTGCACTCGTAGATATAATATTGATGATTCGCGCCTTTGGAATGTGAGAAACTAATCCTCGTGTCATATATACTCCAGCAAAATAATTACTTTGCATTTGCTTGTCATAATCTTTGGGATTTGTTTCTAATAAGCTACCATTAACATACCCACCTGCATTATTAATCAAACAAATTTGCTCATCATTTTTTTCGCTTATTAGTTGTTGCCAAAAATTTGAAGAAGCCGCTTCTTCAGAAGCATCAAACTGTACATATTCAATTTTTTGATTTAAGGATTCAGGGCGAGCAGATCGTCCTGTCCCAATAACCTGCCACCCTGCATCCAAAAATGCGTGAGCAATACATTGGCCCAACCCCTGACTTGCGCCAGTTACCACAGCGATTTTCATAGAAATAATTATAACATTACTCAACTAATATTTCTAAGACTTTATACTATATGAAACTAAAAATAAAAAATAGTGGAGATTTAGGCGTTATTGATGTTTTTTTCAGGAGCAGGTAACATGGTTTCTGAATAGTTAGGAAGAATAGTCTCTCCTTGTTCAAAATCTTTTCCGAGCAAATCATAGAATGTCTCAGCACTTTTGTTCCAATCAAAATTCTTTGCCCAAATACGGGCTTCTTCTGATAGACTATTTCGAAACTCAACCTCTTCAGCAATTTTCATCATAGCATTGGCAAATTGAGCGACATTGCCTTTAGAAGCAAGAATTCCGGTAAGACCGTCATTAACAGAATCTCGCAAACCTTTTACGTTTGAAGCAATTACTGGTGTTCCTGCGGCATTTGCTTCAATAACGGTGATACCCCAACCTTCCATTTGTGAAGGTTGAATTGCCGCCCAACTCTTTGCGAGAAGTTTTATCTTTTCTTCTTCAGTTACAAAGCCATGAAAAGTGACTGCTTTTTTAAGTTTCAAATCTGCTACTAATTTTTTCAGTTTTAGATAACTTTCACCTGTCCCAACAATAGAAAATGTCGCATTCTTTTTGATGCGATGTACTTTAGCAAATGCTTTTATAGCAATATCAATATTTTTATAATCTTTAAGTCTGCCTAAATAGATAAAAGAAGGCTCTTCTGTCTTTTCTGAGTCAACAAAAAATGATTCAGAAATTCCGTTTGGAATAATTCGTATGTTACCTGCATTGGTAAAACCAATCTTAAAAATATCCTCCTGCGAGGAGGATGAAACGGTGACCACGTTTTTATTCTGATAAATATGCGGCATAAGTTTTCCTTCAAGAAGAGCAGCAATCCTATTCAAAGGAAAACTCAAAAAGGTAAAAAAGATTTCCTGATGGACATGATGAATTAATAAAATTACCTGTTCTTTTGCATACAAAGGTGTGAAGAAAGGAATCCCATTCTCACAATCGATAATAATGTCATATTTCCCTCGGAATTTTAAGAAATAATAAATAAACGCAAAGAGATAAACAGTGTACGTACCACCTCTACGATAAATTTCTACTCCATTCAATTTTTCATAAGAAGTATGTTTATTATCATTTCCGCAAAAAAGTGTTACTTTATTGCCGTTCATTGCCCATCGTTTTGTTAATTCATTAATATAGACTTCTGCTCCGCCTGCATAATTATGTTTGGTATCACGCCAGTTAAAGACAAGAATTCGCAAATTACCTCTTACCGGTGAATTTTCACTTTCTACTTTCGAAAATAATCTCATGAAACTCATCAAATTATTTTCAACAATCTGATTGTAGTAATTGCTCATTTCAAGCGTCACCAATGCTACAAGATTAAGTGAACCAACATACGCAAAGGAAACAACTACATCTTTAAGATTTCCATAGTGATAAAAAAGAACAGGAAGTAAAATAACATTTGCCGCAACTGTTAAGAAGGTATATGTGTAATTTTTCTTATAAAAATTAAATACGCTCATTCGATAAGCAACTCCAAAACATAACAAACCAAACAGGTAATAGCTCATGTATGGAATAACCGAAAGGAAATTGTGTCCCAAAAGTGTGGGTATTGTGTAATTCCCTTCTAATCCAAAAATGATAAAACCAAACCAGTTAACAAGAAAAGTGAAGAAAATCAAACGATAAAGTTTTGCTTTTGTTTGTGTTTTTCTTGTGATGTAACCTGACATACTGTTTGCAATAAACAAACTAAGAAGAAAAATAGATTTACCTAAAACCGAAATAAGAATATAAATTTGCGCATCTTCATAACTAAGGAAATAACGAGCTGTAAACATGTCTGTGTTAAGAATCACAAAAAGAGGTAACCATCGCAAAATAACAGTTGACGTAGTAAATCCATCAGGAAGCGTTATTAAAGAAAGGAAACGAGACGCGTATTCTTTTATGTCTATATCAATCTTAATCGTTGGAAAAATTGACTTTTGTACAGAAGCTCCCGCGATTGGCGCTTGAACAGGCAAGGAAACTGGAGCTTGGACAGGAACTGGACGAACAATAGGAGCGGGCGATTTATTAGTACCAAGATGGAATCCGTGAACCGTCTTTTCCCAGTAATGAGGTTTGATGATAAGCTGATAAAGCGCAATCATTGCTGACGTACTCATCAAAACCCAATAAAGAGGGATAAGAAGAACATATTTAGCAAGATCCCATTGCTCACGTTTTGCAACTGCAACCATGTAGGAATACAGGAACAAGAAATTTCCAAACACCCAAGAAAAAACCGCAAGATATGAGTAAGGCGGCTGATAAATTGCCCGCATGATAGGACCAAATGAATCATACGCCGCAAAATATAAAATGGTAATGATCCACATAAGAGGATTCAAAAGGGCAAACATTATTTTCCCACCAACGGTCATTTGAAAAATTAAGTTGTGCCATATACCTTTTTCTTTTACAAACCTTCTATTATTTCGCATGTGTACCAGATAGGTTTGCATATATCCTTTAATCCATCGAGAACGCTGCCGCAGCCAATTCTTCGTAACACTCGTTGCCTCCTCGTAGGTTGTTGAGTCAATAATTGCTGTTCTGTATCCTTTCTGGAAAAGACGCAATCCCAAATCCGCGTCTTCAGTAACGTTAAAAGGATCCCATCCCTCAAGTTTTCTTAAAACTGCCGTATCAAAATGATTACTTGTCCCACCCAAAGGCAACGCGGAATTTAATGATTGAAGACCAGGGAGAGTAAGATCAAACCACAAAGAATATTCCGCGGTAAAGAAACGCGTTAGTAAATTCTGGCGTGAATTATAATAACTCAATTTTGCCTGTAGACATTTAACATCAGCAGGAACTTTTTGGAATGAAACATATGCTTTCTTTAATTGATAAATGTCAGGTATGTCTTCAGCATCAAAAATAACTAAATATTTTCCTTTGGCAAAAGACAAACCGTAATTACATGCTTTCGGTTTGGTTTTTGGTTGAGAATGTGGAACAATGACAGTTCTTGCATAGTATGGCAATGTCATTTCAGAGAAAGCCTGAATTGTCTCAACATCGTCTTCTTCCAAAAGAAACATCACATCAAGCTTTTCTTTTGGCCAATCGATTCTTGCAATACCTTCCAAAAATTGAGGGACAACGTGAGCCTCTTTATAGAGCGGACATAAAATAGAATACATTGGCAGTTTCTTTTCATCAATTTTTGCCAATTCTTCTTCACTAACATGGATATCATGATCTTTGTAAAGACTTTTCAGCATTACAAAAATATTAAAGATTGCGTCTGCAAAATAAAGAATACTTAAAACCGCAACAACTCCTCGTGCTGTCGGTAAAGGAAAGAGAAAAAATAAATATAATAGTAGTAAAGGTGTTGCAATGAAAAAAAGTTTTTGACTGAAGGAAAATGTTTGAATCGCGGAATTTTGTGCAGATAATGTTGTATGTGTAATATATTTTTTCTTTTTGTGACCTACACCAGCGCCTCTCATAGTAGTATCAACAGGAAGTATCGGTAAATAAAATGCCTTTTTTAATTTAATAGCCAAAGCATTGAAACCAATCTCCATTGACTGTCTCAGAACATT
Organism: uncultured Gammaproteobacteria bacterium; assembly: GCA_964549385.1. Lineage (GTDB taxonomy): Bacteria > Patescibacteriota > Microgenomatia > Levybacterales > UBA12049 > JACDET01. The sequence continues at coordinate 3,036 of CAZJVI010000019.1, read as the reverse complement.
AATTTTTGATTCACCATGCATTCGTTCAGAGAAGGTGATAGGTACACCTTTAATGACAAATCCTGCTTGTCTTGCTCTGTAAAGAAATTCAAGATCAAAAGTCCAAGGTGATGAGGGTTCTGTCTGAACGGTTTGGTAAACTTCCTTCGTAAATGCTTTCATTCCAGATTGAATATCTGTCTTCAGACCGAAGAGCATTTTGCCAAAAATAGTTCTAAAACCTTTGCTTAATGTTTTTCTCAAAACTCCATCGTTATAATCTTCTCGTTCAGCAACAACAATGTCTGCATCTTTGAGTCCTTGGACAAGTTCTGGAATTTTTTCTGGAGGATACTGCAGATCACCATCAATCATTACAAATATAGATCCTGAAGCGTTATTAAATCCTTGAATAAGAGAATAAGCTTTCCCTTGGACACCGTTTTTTCTAATTACTTTAACTGTTGGATTGATAGAGATTTGTGAGAGCCATTCAAATGTTCCGTCGGTAGAATTATCATCAACATAGATGATTTCAAAAGAGGACCGGCATTTCGTCATGGTCTTCAACAATTTCTCATGAAAATGTTGAATATTTCCAAATTCGTTATAAACCGGTACAACAACACTTAACGTTATTTTTCTTTTTACCATATCATTTAGCTGCTGAATAAATATAAAAATTGAGACAACAGTTCAATCAGTTATACTGACAAGTATTATATCACAATAATAGCTTATAGTAAAGTGGTAGAATAGTTTTTCGCTATTCTCGGTGCAGTCTTAGTCCTAAGATAGCAGAAACTTTCACAATTTGTCAACAGAGAATTTCCTATAGAGCTGGCCAATAGACTATTTTTTAAAAAATTAGTGCCGATTTATTATTGTGAAAAGTATTGTGTGAAATGTTTGATTAAAATAAGCCCCATAGTTAGTTAATTTACAAAGGCTGCCAAGGCAAGCTTAATATAGGCAAGATTATCTAAATGTAGATTAACCCTCAAGGGAATCATTTTTGTGAAAAGTGTATATATGTGAAAAACACCGTCATTTCAGAATTTTCTTGTAAATTCAAAATAAGTTAAATATAAATATTTATTTAATAATTATTATGGGTTATTGTATATAATAATACTATAGGTATTAGTACTGATAAACAAACTTCTTGACTTAAAAAGAAAAAATAAACTATATTATAGATACATATGTCACAGCCAGTAGAGGCGATAGGACATTCAGAAAATTTTGTTTCACGTGATACTTTAATTAATACAATTAAAGCTAAAAAAACAATAGGATTGTCTCTTGCAGCACATTGGAAGAATGTTCCACAAATTATGCCCTGGAGAGGTAATGAAGTGAATACAAATAGTGCTTTTACTAGTAAAGGCTCGTATACTTCACCAGAAGGAGTAAGAATTATAGATCATAGTGAATCAGCAGGTGTAACTGTGCGGCTTTTGAGTCCCGTTGGTGGAATGGTAACGACTTATGAAGGAGATAGAGGTTTACATGATGAAGTTTTACAATTAGCAAAAATTCTAGGGGTGAATGCAGGTGATTATATTAGAAGCAAACCTGTGACTATTCCTAAAGACACTAATGGAACTAGTCCTGAAGAATGGCATCAAAGTAATATGGATGCAAGAAAAGACGAGCAAATCTTTTTTATAGATGCTTACGGAAGAACAAGAAAAATACTACATTCTCGTATTGAGCATACAGGTTTTACCACAGGTGATGAAATGAAATATCCAGTTGGTACGGGATGGGTATCTATAAATGGACAGTATTATCGTGATGAAGGAGAAATGACTGATAAAGATCTTGCATTTTATGATGCCGCATACAGCGCATATCAAGATGCCTTAAAACCTCAAGGAATAAGTGCAAGGACTCTCTTAGTGAGTTTTGCGTATAGAAAAAGTGCGCTACCCAAAAATTAACTTGATTAATATAGTATAGCTGAGCCTGAAACAATAAGAAATTACTAAAGAAATAATATATTTTATAATGAGATTATAATTTGCTCTCAAATCTTCTTACAATTGCTCCTGTCAATTTTTCAGCAATACCTTTTTCAGACAAAGCTGGAGAGATTGACATAGATTGAAGTATTCCATCCTTATCAATATCAAATAAAAAGGCAAATGATGGTTTTCCTGGAATAGTATACCGAGGGTGAGTAGCAAGGATATCATCTTTCAAATAGATGAGTGTTTCTTCTACTTTGTCACTGCTAGATTCAGCTTTTCTTTTATTAATACTTTCCTCTAATGCCTCTGTTTCTCGCTCATCCATTTCAGAGCGGACTTTTGCCAAACGTAATAATGCTCTTAAACCACGTTCTCCGACATATTGTCTTACGGTACTTCTCGCATCTTCATCTTCTGGATTTTGTCTCACTGCTGCTCCAGCATTCCATAATGCATCCATCTGGCCTAAAAATTGCAATAAAACATCCACTCCTTCTGCCATGGTAGCTTTATTATAATTATTCGAAAAATTTATTTTCCACCCAAACGCAAAGGATTTCTTAGGTTGTCCTTCGGTAGAAATACTTTCTACTGAACCAGTAGGGGAAGATTTATTTACCATCTCTTCAAGCAACGTATGAACAGGCTCCTGTGCAACAGAAAAAAAGGCTGAAGAGAACGGATCTACATGTTTTAATAACGTATCACTATCTAAGTTTCTCGGGTCAATCTTTCCAGTGATCTCCTCTGGTCGAGGTAAAGCTACAGAATGGAAGTGAACAGTAGGGTTGCTTTGTACTCCCCTGGAACGACCATCTCTTTCACGTTCTTTTTTTGAATGGAAACCCACAACTGCATAGACTAATGAGGATCCGTCTCCGATACCTTGTGCGGTTAAAACCTCATCCATTAATAATTTACTTTTTGTGATTCTTTCTCCTAAATTACTTAGTATAGTATTTCTTTTATCATCACTTAATTTATCAAGATCTTGATAGGTAAGCGCGCCATATTCACCATTTCTCTCAGTAATTGCCCAATGAACTATATGAGCAGGCATCTGTTCATTATTCGGTGCAGT
>CAZJVI010000018.1:0-20301 GCA_964549385.1 uncultured Gammaproteobacteria bacterium | reverse complement strand
TGGGAGTTGATTGGCATTCTAGACGTCCAAGTCCTGAAGCCCTTCTACGCCGAGTTGCTTTGAATAAAGGATTATATACCATTAATACCTGTGTGGATGCTTATAATCTTGTTGTGATGAAACATCGCATCTCTGTTGGTGCTTTTGATTTTGATGCAATTTCATTCCCGACAGAATTGCGTTTGGCAAAAAGTGGAGAAGAGATTTTACTGTTGGGAGATTCTGAACCGACAAAGTATAAAGAAACAGAACTTGCATATTTTGATCAAAAAGGAGGCTACAATATCGATTTTAATTTCCGTGATTCACAAAGAACTGCCGTTCAAGAGTCAACAAAAAATCTGTATATCAATGTGGATGGTATCTATGATATTACTCCACAGCAAGTAGAAAAATCACTGCAAGAATCATGTGATCTGATCATCAAGTACTGTGGCGGAAAACTGGAAACCTTCGGAATAGAGACTTCAAATACATTATGAGTAAATCCTTAGATGTTATTGCACTTGGCTCATGTTATGTTGATATGAACTTAGAAGATTATCCATTTGCTACTACTGGTATACCAACTGAAACAGAACTTATAGGAGGCCATTATGAAACTGTTGCTGGCGGTTCTGCAATAAATTTTTGCAGACTCTTACAAGGACTTGGTCTTCATACAGCATTTATAGGAATGGCAGGTCTTGATACTAATGGAGACATTCTGGAATTATTGCTTCAGAAAAGTGATGTTAGATCAGAACTTATAAGACAATCTGACTTGCTTACCAATATAAGTTTTAATATGACCAATCCGCAAGGTAAACATATTATGCTTGCTGCTGGCACTGCCAATGCGGCTCTAGATCCTCTAAAAGTTTTTCCAAAACTTGAAGAAATAGTCTCAGAGACAACTATGCTGTATCTTGGTGGTTGTTTTAAATTAAAAAAATTTACTGATTCATTTGATCAATTGATTAGTCTTTCAAAAAAGAATGATTCTAATATAGTTGTTGATCATGGAAGAATTCCAAAGGGCATTAATCAAGAAATGCTTAAAGCAGTAAAAGAACTTGTCCTGTATTCCACATATTATTTTGCGAGTCGAGATGAATTTTTTCAGTTGTGGGAAGTAACTAGTATTGAGGATGGTTTACGCAGTCTTCATAAAAAAGCTTCCAACCTAATTGTTATCGTTAAAGATGGCAAAAATGGCGCATATTATTATGATAATGAAGAGATTTATCACGTCGACGCAGTAACTATTGAAAAGGTAAATAATGTCACTGGCGCAGGTGATAGTTTTAACGCTGGCGTCATGACGGCACTGGTTAAAGGTTTCATTCTCGATAAGGCTGTAAAGTATGGTTGTACTGTTGCAGCGGCAAAAATTAGTGATAAACCGCTCCCGTTGATAAGCCACTAGTAATGAAAAAAGAAAATAATAGGAATATACATAAACAAAAAGCTCCCTTGGGTGCAAGTTTGGTAGTAGTTTCATCAATTTTCTATGCAAGCTATGGCATTTGGACAACCCTCATGGGCAATTTTTTTGGCGGGTATACTGCTTCGGCATTACGAAGTATTTTGGTCTTAGTTATTTTAGTTCCGATGGCATTCCTATATAAACAACTAGGTCCAGTGAATTTACGACGCAATTGGACTTCTTTAACAGGACTGATTGCTTCATCACTCTTCGTATGGGGACCACTTTATTACGCAGTTTTACATGCAGGTATTGGAATTGCATTAGCCGTTAATTATGCGAGTATCGTCATCGGTATGTTTTTCTTTGGGAAATTATTTGCCGGAGAACGGTTTACACGAGATAAACTACTCTCTACTGTTTTAGGAATTATTGGTTTATTCTTTGTCTTTTCACCGGATATCTCAAATTTGCGATGGATAGCTCTTGCTGCTGCTGTTTTAAGTGGATTGAGTTGTGCTGCCAATAGTGTCGCTGCAAAAAAGATATCATATAATCCTACTCAATCTACTATATCTGTGTGGGTCACATCAGTTGTGGCAAATATATTCATGGCACTATTAATTGGGGAGAAAATTCCTGCAATTGGTTTGCATATACAATGGCTATATCTCGTTTTTTTTGCTATTGCTTCCGTTGGCGCCTCATATACTCTTATAAAGGGGTTAAAACTTATCGAAGCTGGAGCAGCAGGTATTCTTGGATTACTTGAAATTGTTTTTGGGGTTCTCTTTGGTCTTATTTTTTTTGGTGAACGGATTGGAGGGATCGTCTGGGTAGGTTTAATTATTATTATCGTATCAGCAGCAATTCCGTATATAAAAGATTATAATGTCAAACGGGGTACATTGTGAAAAATTTAGTTTGTTAATCTCAATTCCTCATGCTAATATGAGAGATATTCTGTTTGTTCTGCTATGAAAAAAATTGTTTCCGTTTTTATCATCTCATTTATTTTGGCGCTTGGTATTTTTTTGGGAATACAATACTACCTCAATATCAATTCGGAAAAAGGAGCATTGCAGGTAACATCTAGCCCTGCAAGCAAAGTTTATTTAAATGATTCTTATATCGGTCAGACGCCGCTTTGCAAATGTGATGCAAACGATATGATAGCGCCAGGTGATTATACAATTCGTTTGGTGCCGGTTGATAATTCTCTGCAAGAATTTGATGAAAAAATTACTATTTCACAAGGTGTTTTGACAGTAGTAGATAGAAAATTTGGTAATGATGGGCAGTCCGAGGGGAGCATTATTTCTCTTACGCCTTTGGATAATAAAACGTCATCTCAATTGATAGTTGTTTCTTTTCCGCAAGACGCAACGGTAACGCTTGATGATCAAAATATCGGCACGACGCCACTTTCCTATAACAACCCTACTGAATCTGATCATGATTTGCTTCTCAGTAAAGACGGGTATACTCAGAAAGAAATCCGTATTAGAACGCCACAAGGATATAAATTGACTGTAGCGGCGTATTTAAGTACAAGTACGACGGGTCTTACTTTCCCATCTAGTTCAACTTCAGCAAACGTGTCTCCATCTCCAACCTCTTCGGGTACCCCTGCTCCTACAGCAACAAACTCTGTCCTTATACTCAGTACACCAACAGGATACTTGAACGTAAGAGCAGGTCCATCATTATCGGCTGACGAAGTAGGGCAAGTGAATCCGGGGAAGACGTATCCATTAATTAGTGAAGAGTCAGGATGGTATGAAATTAGTATAGATGATGGAACAACAGGATGGATCAGTTCTCAGTATGCAGAGAAGAAATAAATGGTAACTCGTTAGACTTTCCTTGCAAATATTTTTAGTTTTTTGAATGGGTGCTGTCCAGGTTGCGGCATTGTTGACCAATCTTTAATGAGAGAAAAGCCAGCATTTTTTAACAGCTCTAGAGCTTCGTTACGTGAAAATACGTTAACAAGAGCTTCTTCATAGGGAGGAAAAGATTCAGGAAGGAAAAATTCTTGAGAAACCCCTTCTTGCAGACCTAATTCTAAAACACCGCCTTTTTTTAAAACTTTATGAAATCCTTTTAATAGTTTGGGAACTTCTGCCTTGAAAGCATACATCACGCAAGATTCTCCAAAGAGTCCATCAAACTCATTATTAGGGAAATTAAGAGAAAACATATCTGCTACAAGAAAAGTAATATTTGGATGAGGATAGTCTTTTTGAGCCTGACGAATCATTTGAGAAGAGATATCAGTTGCGATTACTACATGTCCTTTTTGAGCGAAAAAATTTGCATCAACTCCGACGCCACATCCTATTTCAAGAATTTTACCGCCTTTGGGTATATACTGAATAAAATCTTCTGCTGAACGGGAGACATGGATGTAACTTTTTCTATATTCGGAGACTCCTGCATCATATATTTTCTTTGTTTTTTCTGTTATATCGGATTGGCGAGACATAGTTGCAAAATATTATTATATCATTAAAGAAGGCTATCGAGGAATTTACGTTATATAATAATTTAAAATAACCACCGCTACTGTCCAGATAACCACTGAAATGAGAAGTGGTTTATCTGAAAAAAGAACACGTTCAGGACTCTCTCCTTCATGTTTTTCATAAATTCGTTGCAGATAGCGCATCAAACCATAGACGACCGGAATAATCGTTATCATGAGCCATTTACGCTGTAGATACGTGCCAAGCGCTTCAGCAGGAAAAAACGTGAAATTAAACTGTAACCCTCCCGGATTTTCCAAAAATGAAAATAATGAATACGAGAGAAATGTTGATGTTGCAAATATCGACAAATAAATATCAAGCAATTGATCGGTGTAATGAGAGAGAGTTTTTCGTGTAATTAGTCCACCGGCTTGATGAGAAAGGAGAGTAATTTCTGAGCGACGTTTGCCAATCGCAAGAAAAAGCGACAAGGAAATAACAGTGAGAAAAAGCCACGCAGAAATGTGCGAATTACTAATAACTTCTCCCGAAAAAACTCGTAAGATATATCCTATTGCAAGTGTTAAGATATCGATAATTTCGATATGCTTCAGGTATGCGGAGTAGGAGAGATGCATAATAAAATATATTATAGTAATAAGAAAAAATGCCGGATCAATAAGATAACTTGAAGTAATAGAACCAAGCGCGAGGACAATAGCAATAATAACGGCAGTGTTTACCGAAACGTCATTATGAGCAATCGGACGAAATTTCTTAAAAGGATGTATACGGTCTTTTTCAACATCAAATAAATCATTGATAATATAGATGGAGCTTGAGAGAGCGCAGAAAATAAAAAATCCATAGGTAACTTTTAACAGAACAGCCGGATCAAAGAGGTGCCCACTGAAAAGAAGGACAGAATAAATGGCAAAATTTTTAATCCACTGACGTGGACGGAGCAGACGAATGATATCACGAAGTGAGTTTTTCATTTTTTTTATTCTTATTTGTAATCGAATGTAAAAAGAGTAATGCGCCTCCGGTAATAGCAATAACCATAAGAATAGCAAATACCTTGCTTCTGCTTTCCAATAAAAAGGAAATCATTCCTAATATACCAGAGATAATCCAATAAAACAATGCGATCTGCCGTTGCGAGTATCCTAATTTAAGAAGAATATGATGAAGATGTTTTTTGTCACCATGAAATGGTGATTTTTTGGATAACACGCGTCTCATGATTGTAAATACAGAATCAACAAGTGGTACACCCATGACGAGGATTGCAGTTGCAAGTTTGGCACTTGTTAGAATTGACGCAACACCGAGAAGCAAATAGAGAGAGGTAGCACCAAATCCTGGGAAAATTTTTGCTGGATAAAAATTAAAAAACAGAAAACCAATTGCTGCCCCTGCAATGATAAAAGAAAGCTGCGCGTCAACCAGTTGTCCTTGTCCTGTCGGATTAAGTTTCAAGCTTAAAATTCCGATGACAATTGCAGAAATAGCAACAATTCCAGGCATTTGTCCATCGACGCCTTTGCTCCAATTGAGCATATTCATCACCCATACAAGCCAAATGACGGAAATGATATCCGATAAATGGAAGGTTATATGCAGAAAAGAAAGAGTGAGTTTGATTGAATCTAAATGAAGTACTCCTTGTCCCAAGGGATTGGTAATAAAAGGAATAGTTACCCCGCTTGCCACAACAATGATGGCAGCAAGTATTTGCACAAGGGTACGCGTGTATGGAGAAACATCTTTCGATTGAGAATTTAATTTATCATCCAAGAGTCCTACGCTAAGAACTAAAAACCCTGCGAAAAAAATCGCAAGTATTGTCTGACCAAACGAAATAAAAAAAATACTAGCTATGAGTACTCCAAGATACAGAGGAATACCGCCGCCTCGCGGGACTGGTTTGGTATGAATAATAGCAGGATGTTTATGCAATTGCGGATCATCTAGCAGCTTCCATTTTTTTGCCAAGGGAATTGTAAAAAAGGTAAGCACTGTTGTTACAGCAAGAGCAATAATAAAAGGGAGAAAGGCAACAGTTGCAAGATTTGGCATAACTTATTATATTCTTTACCTTATTATAAAACGAGTTGTATCGTCCGAACAACAAAAATAAAAGTTAACAAAGAAGAAAGAAGTGTCGTGATGCCTATAATACGTGATATGAGCGGTGTAGTAATATACAGTTTTCTTAAAAGGATATAATTAAAAAGAAAAAAGACCGTTGTTATAATAAAGGGTAAGAGCAGTTCGTATGTTGCACCCAATCTCTCTTCGCCCCAAGGAAGTTGATTAAAAAGTGGAAGAAGAGGAGGGAGTTTTAAATAGAAAACAGCTATAATTCCTGCTTGAAAAAGCAGAAGAATCAGAGAAAAAGTCATACCCCAACGGACAATTTTGTCAGCTTTAACAAGTTTAGAGACTTCGTTCATAGATAGTTGCTCCTGGTAAGGTGTATTGCATTATATAAAGCGGAAGCGCAAAGGGCAAGGGTGCAGATTCTTGAAGAACAATAATATATTTCGGATTCGATTCGGCAATTGCACCTTGTGTTTCTTCAAAAGCATTATTTTGTATTATATGATAGGCGACGGTGTATTTGCCTGGAGGCAATTTGTCGCTCATGGCATAAATTTGTGGGCTATTTCCCCAAATAAAGACAGTATCAGATGCTTTTGTATTTTTTATAATAAATTCTGAAAGCATATAGTCACGCGGTACATGCGGATCAAAAAAAGTTTGGTATTCTTTGACGCTTTCTTTATTGGTTAAAAACTGGATTGCATTTGGATAATATTGATATGAGTCCTTTATATTAAAAGTAAACTGAGATATAAGAAGTGCAACAACCGCAGCAATGCCAGTAAGAATTTTTATCCGACTCATTTTTTCTGTACTCGCAAACAATAAACCAATTAGTAAACAAAAACTCGGCAAAAGTACAATAACATAATGAGTATAAGGACGCTCTGAAAAAAAGACATTAAATAATGAAAAAACGAGCCATAAAATAATAAAAAGAGAAGCTTTCGTAAACAATTTTCTTTTCCAGAAGATGATAGACAAAACTATTATGAGAAGAATACCTTTGAGAATAAGCAGTCCCTGAGGAATATTAAAAAATGTATTTTTCCAGCCGACATAGCTGATATTTCCAAAAAATACTGTTTGGAGAAAATCTAGTAACGCATTGTTGAAAAGAAAAAAGAGAGTGGTAAGGAAGAGAGGGAGCAAAAAACCAAGAATCATGAATAAAGAATTAGGAATTATGAAGTTTGTCCATAATTCACGACTCATGATTCCTAATTCATTTTTTTCGGCTTTTCTATAAACAGAAAAAGAAACGTTTTCGGGTAGTTTTAAAACGACAAAAAAAATGAGGAATGCTAAGAGATCAAATACGGCAACAATTTTGAAAAGAAAAGCGACACCAACAAGTAAGCCGGCTGTGAAGATTAAAGATTTACGATTAAAGATTGAAGAATTTTTGGGATTATTCGTTTCATTTTGCGGAGAGTTTGATAAATTATAAATAATCAGGCCAGCAAGAATTGTAAAGGGGAGTAGAAAATTTTCCGCGTTTGCAATATTGCCTTCAAGAATAGGGGATCCAAGTAGTAGAATATAGAGAAATGTTATCGGGAACGTAATGCGAGGCTTATTAAATAGTTTTTGTGAAAGCAAAAAGAAAAAAACGATCGAAATTATCCCAACAATAATCGAGAAGACTTTTACTGTTGATTGATCTCCAAGAGAGAGAGCATAGACACTATATAAAAGCGGTGGTTTGTTATCCCAAATATCACGATACAATAGTCGGCCGTGATCCATTGCCTGACCTACGACTTCATAAACTCCTTCATCGCCATACCAATATGGTTCAATAATGGAAGGAAGGCGGAGAAAAAAGAAAAAAATGCAGGCTATAATAATTAACCAGCAGAGTTTTTTTCTTTCTAATTTAGCAAGAAATTTCATTGTTTCCTTTCGTTTCATTCTCGCGAAAGCGGGAATCCATTTTATAAGTTTATAGATCCCCGATCAGGTCGGGGATGACAGAGAAGCTCGTTATGCTTTATCTGTCACTTTATATTCCAAGCGTTTGCCGAGCATTAGTTGTGTGTGAGAGATAAGTGCGGGAAGCGCTGAAAGAAAAAATCCAACAAGCGGCATCAACAAAAATTCAAAAGGGAAAATAATTTTTCGATAGAGCGGCAAGTGCTTATTGCTTGGACGATTCTTATAATCAATAAATAACATAGCCAAAAGGGCTGCCAACGCGATGCTCAAGATAGATCCTGCAAGCTGGGGTAAGCTAAATCCAAGAGAAGTACGCGAGTAAACTGGATTGATAATTGCCATGACGTTAGCGGCAATTGTGACAATAAACCAATACGATGGCCAAAGAACATGATCAAGTAAGACATTAAAAGTCAAAACAGTTTTTCTGAAAAGCGGAACATCAGGAACTGTCAGCCACCATTTAATAAAAAGTGGATTATCGGATACTCCCCATGACCATCGGCGCTCTTGATGATATTTATTTTTGAGACTATTAATATACCCATTTGAAAGCGCTGCATCCATTGATGTTTTTAAATAAATCGGTTCTACCCAGATACTGCCTTTTTTGGCATAAAATGCTTTAAAGAAAATGCGATAGTCTTCAGGAATAACATCAACATCCCAGAACCCAACGTCTTTGATCAACTTCATTGATAATGAGTATGTTGCATGAGTAAGCAATCTATCTCCTTGTGTCAAAAGAGCCATTCTGTAAAGATTTCCGAAGAAAGAAGTAATACGTGTTGGTGCAGGTACCTCCCAAATATTATTATGGAAGACAATTGCTGATTGCCAAAATTTATTGTAGCGTTTGTTATCGGTTAAAAATTTATATGAAAGATACGCAAAGTATTGTCGGTCAAAAATAGAATCTGCGTCAACTGAGGAAATTGTTGCATAATTGATGTCAAGAGGTCCCTCTTCAAATAGCTTTTTATATGCGACACGTCCTGCGTATGCTTCGTTTGATGATTTTCCCTTAACCTCTCCAGGAACGTCGGGGTGATACGTCGCAAAGATTGAACCGAAGATATGTTTATATTCTTTTATCAAAATCTTTTCACGGTGTTTAGCTTCAATTTCGCGTTCTTCCATAGCAAGAACGATATGAAGCTGTTTTGTGTTAAATGTTTGTTGTGAAAGTGCATCGAAAGTATTGCGAAGTTTTTCAATGGATTCTTTGTAGTTAAGAACAATAAGAATATGATGAACGTCTTTGATATGTGCAAGATTATTTGCTTTTGCAGCCCAGTCTTCCTTTTGAGCCGTATTTATTCTGTTTAAAGCGATCGTTGCAGTGACAACCAGAGAAAATGATTTATACAGCCAATACACATCAAAAAACAAGATGAAATACGCAAGTTGTGTTGGTATCAATAAAGATCCCCAGAATGGGGAAAGGATTAGCATCCATGCAAGAAAGCCTGGAAGGATTTCCAATGATCTTCTTGTTTTTATCGGATAACGCGTGAAAAGATTTGCAAAAAATTCAGTCATATCATTCTTCTAAATAAAGTATAGACATTTTTGTCTGTCTGTTCCACCAGTTTTTCATAGGAGATTCTTTTACATTCTGCGATGAAGCGTGCAGTGAGTATAGCATATTTGGGTTCGTTTCTTTGTCCGCGATGGGGGATAGGTGTTAGATAGGGTGCATCAGTTTCAATAACAATTCTATCAAGCGGGGTAAGCTGAGCAAGCTTTGAAAGTTCAACTGTTTCTCCGGGAGCCAGGCCTTTATACGTACTATTGCCATCAAATCCCATGAAAAAACCTAAATTGAGCGCGTCTTTAAGAACTTCTCTTGTTCCTGCAAAGCAATGGAACATACCGGGAATAGCCTGCAACAAATGTTTGTGCTGTTGTAAAATCTCTATTACATCTTCACCTGCATGGCGATTGTGAATTTGTAATGGGAGTCCGACTTTGTGAGCTAATTCGATTTGCTTGATAAAAATTTCTTTTTGAAGCTTGGGATCAACAATACCGTTTGATTTGTATGAGAAATAATCCAAACCTACTTCACCGATTGCAAGGACTTTTTGATGGTTGGTAAGTTTCTCGAGTTCTTCAAGCCAGTAATTCTTGTCGACGTTTTTTAACTTTGTTTTTTTGTTTTCCCCTTCAGTAGCTTCAACAACTTCAGGATCTGTTTTGATTTTATCTGCATGGTGAGGATGGACGCCTACGATTGCAAAAAGATTTTCATATTTTTCAGCAAATTCTACAGCATTTCGACTTGATGAAAGCTGTGTTCCTGTATTGATAATTTTTGTCACGCCTGTATCAAATGCGTCTTTTATAACCGCATCGTAATCGTTCTCAAACGCTTTGAACTGAAGATGACAATGAACATCGATCATACAAGTCTTGGAAATAGTGGTTTTTCACTCTTTATTTTCGGTCCTTTGAATTGTTCAAGGATTTTTTCTGATGTCTCGGGTAGGAAAGGTTGAAGGGCAAAAGCTATATTATTAATTTGACTTACGTATTCTCGTAATGATTGCTTCACTCCTTCTCCTGATTTTAACCACGGTTTTTCTTCACTCAATTGAACATCGAGTCTCTTTATTTCTTTCCAAATTTCTTCTATAGCAAGATTAAACTGATAATTATCTAGATGTGTTCGGTATCCAGCAACTTCTAATGATGATGGAAGTGTTGTAGATGGATGTTTAGTCCCTGTATAATCTAGCTCGTTTGTCTCACAAAGTTTTGCAACTCTTGCAATAAGGTTGCCTAAGCCGTTTGCAAGATCGGCATTATATGTTTCTTTAAATTTGCCCCAAGAAAAATCACTGTCTTCCCAGGGATGTACTTTTGCAAGCAAATAATATCGAATAGCATCGGTACCATATTTGTTTGCTTCTTTAATGGGATCAATAGTATTCCCCAAGGATTTACTAATCTTTAGTCCATCAACTGTTAGAAAACCATGAATGAAGATTTGTTTTGAACTTGGAAGTTTTGCTGACATGAGCATAGCTTGCCACATAGCTGCTTGCTGCCTCACTTGATCTTTCCCCGCAAATTGAATACCAGGCCAATACTCCTTAAATCTTTTTATATTTTTAGGCCAACCAAGTGTAGAAATATAGTTAATAAGAGCGTCAAACCATACATACATAACATGATCAGGATCGCCTGGCACATCAATTCCCCATGGCATTTTTGCTTTCAAACGGGAAATACTAAAATCTTGTAAACCGCTTTCCACAAATGTTCTTATTTCATTTAATTTGCTTGCAGGGACAACAAATTCTGGATCCTTTTTATATAATTCAAGAAGAGCATTTTGGTATTTTGAAAAGCGGAAAAAATAGTTTTCTTCTTCATAAATCTGGATTTCAAGTTTGGGATGTAGTGGACACTTGCCATCAATCAAATCAGAATCTGTTTTTTCTAATTCGCACCCAACACAATATTTTATTTTATACTGTTTTTTATAAATATCGTCATTCTCTTGGCATATTTCCCAAAATGTTTGCGCTGCTTCAATATGATGCTGATCAGTGGTGCGGATGAAATTTGTATAACTCAAATTGAGAGCTTTTTTTAAAGCATCAAATTTTGCGGCATATATATCACAATATTCTTGTGGAGATACTTTTAATTCAAGTGCTTTTTGATAAATTTTTAAACCATGCTCATCTGTTCCGAAATTGAATATAACGTCATCTCCAAGCAATCGATGATACCGAGCAATTGTATCTGCTTGAATAATTTCAAGAGCAAATCCGATGTGCGGTTCAGCGTTTACGTAAGGTAAGGTAGTTGTAATATAAAATTTTGCCATAAGTTACCCACAAATTGTAACATAAAGAGGCAAGGATTTCCTAATGTGATTATTTTTTATTGCTGACAAACAGTTCTAGCGTTACAAATAACGCAATCAGTAGGATGAGAAAAAACGGATTGGTGAGATGATTAAGGCGAAAAAGAAAATAAATAACAAAAAAGCTGGCAATAAGAACTCCGTGTGCTTTACTTTTGAAAGCATATGAACATAGAGAAAAAAGAAAAATAGCGAGAAGTAAAAAAAAGAGAATAATTATCGAAACCTGAATAAATTTTTCAAGCGGGAACGATAGATTGGGCAATATTTGAGAAAGAGTAAAGGCAGTATCTGGAGGGAAAAAGTAAATAAGGCCTGCCAGTGCAAGCAAACTAAAAATTCCAATAATCAGTAATAATAGAGGCCTTTTTTGATGTCTCATTGACTAAATCCAGGTAGATGCAATATATCAACACCGATTAACTGAAGAAGAACAAGTGAAAAGATGAGAAAAACAAGCCCCACAATAGCAGCAATAAGTTGATCTCTGCCTGCTTGTAATTGCTCTGGTTTGCCTTGAGAAGTTAATAATTGATACCCTGCTCTTATGATAAGAAGAAGCGCTACCCCGCCGGAGACACTGAGAAGAAGTGCAAAGATGCTCTGAACGAATCCCGCTGGATCGGTAGCGATAGAACCGAAACCTGTTGCAAACGTTGTACATTGGCCATTGCTCCATCCGCCGGCAGCACATGGAGGTGAAGGAGGAGGAGGAAGTGTGACGGACCCAACACATGCAATTCCTGGGAATTGTTGACCAAAAGATGAAAAATTAGGGTCATTTACTCCAGTACCCTGTTGACATACTTGTTGTTTACTTCCGCAATCAGCGTTGGGAACTGGATCTTGCTTTTCAGGAGTCGGGATTGGTGTTAGTCCTGGACCTGCAGGACTATAAACAGTAGCGCTACACGAAATTTTACTGCCACCATCAGTATTATCACAAGAACATACTGTAGTATCCTTGCATGTCACATTATTGTTCCCACTAGGATCATCTACACATGCATCCTCTATATTTGGACATTTCATTACTATGTTCCCTTGCGAATCTGCTGCCCAGTTGTTGCCGTATCCTGTTAAGCCAGGATGTTGACACTTATATTGTTTTTGACAGGTGATTCCAGACACATGTTGTCCTTCAAATGCCGTGAAATTAGAATCATTATATTGGGGGCCAGACTTGCACATTGCAGTCGATGGACATTTATATATGTATGGTTTCTGATTTATCTGGGCAAAACATTCAATAGTGTCACTTCCAACACAGCTACATTGTATTTTCGATTGGCATTCAATCCCTTGATAGAGAGTTGAGTCTAAACTGGTTGAGGGGTTACCCGGAGAAGTTGGATTGAACGTCTGCCCTGCTGCCACATGGCAAACTTCTTCCTGATGAGAGCATGTACCGGTGACAGTTCCACATTTATACCCATTATTGATAGCCGTACGATTACCGTTACTATCGATAGTATCAAGCGTATCAGCCTTATCGCAGGTACATTGAACCGTACTGGATTTAGGAGCCGCAACACATGTCCCTTGTTTTGCTGGAGTACGCGAACCGCCGGGAGTATAGCCTTGGCACACATCTCCATTGGGACATTGACCATCCGTACTGCACGCGTTAGCAGTAGCTGGCATTGTAGATAAAAAGAATACGGAAAGAGCACTTATTGCAATGAAAGAAAAAATTTTATTGCTCACACATTCAGTATGGTAAAAAATATAGTCAAAAGCAAGTATCTTGACAAGCACTTGGCACTCGTGTTATATTATTGCTAATTCGAATTATTGTTATGCACAACTTAACGCAGCGGCAAGTCGAAATTCTTCGAAGCGTTATCGAAGAATATATCGAAACTGCCGACCCGGTTGGATCCGAAACAATTGAAAAAAAGCATAACTTGAGTGCAAGTCCGGCGACTATCAGAAATGAAATGGTCAAACTTTCGGAATATGGCTATCTAAAAAAGCCACATTCTTCAGCTGGGCGTATCCCAACAGCGATGGGAATGAAATTCTACGTTCGTGAGCTCATGAGAGAAAAAGAGCTCTCAACAGTTGAAGAAGTTGCTCTCAAAGAAAAAGTGTGGGATTATCGCGAGCGAATGCAGCGGTTTCTTAAAGAGACGACACGATCGCTTGCTGAGAAAACAAACACGCTTGCAGTCGCTGTAACAAGTGAAGGTGATATTTATTGCTCAGGATACGCAAATATTCTTGAGATGCCCGAGTTCTTTGATATCGATGTCACCAAGACGCTTCTTGAAACACTTGATGAATTTGGAAGTTTTGAAAGCATTTTTGCTAACGCGAATAATGATGAAGACATTCATGTCTTGATTGAAGATGAATTAGGGAATAGTTTACGTGGCCCATATGGTTTTATTTTTACCGAATATGCGACACCAATGAATGTTCGCGGGAGAATCGGAGTTTTAGGACCAGCACGATTGCGTTATACAACAATTATTCCGACTGTAAGATACTTTGCGGAATTGATTAATAGTAGTGCTAAAGGGTGGTAAATTTTTGATTAAAGATTTAATATTAAAGAATAATGAAAAATGATGATAAGCAAAAGAAAGTAGAAGATACTGACGAAGTAGAAGCTGAAGAAGTGGTTTCAAAAGAAGAGTTTGACGCATTAAAAGATATAGCAAGTCAACTGGAAGATAAATACAAGCGAGCATTGGCGGATTATCAAAATTTACAGAAACGAGTTCAGGAAGAGAAAGTTGAATGGATAAAAACTGCAAACGGAAATTTAATAATTCAACTTTTACCGGCAATGGATCATTTGGAAACTGCTCTTAAGGGGGCAAAGGAAAAAGGAGAACAGTCCCCTTGGCTCCAGGGTGTAGAAATGACTGTCGCGGAACTGCGAAGAGTATTAGAGGAAGAAGGATTGCATCCAGTACAGGTTGAGAAGTTTGATCCGAATTTACATGAAGTAGTTGAGGCAACAGAAGGACCTGAAGGAGCTATTGAAGACGTTTTTCAAATGGGATATACTTTAAACGGAAAATTACTTAGAACTGCAAAAGTATCAGCAGGGAAAGGAAAATAATTATGGGAAAAATAATTGGTATTGATTTAGGTACAACAAATTCATGTGTAGCCGTTATGGAAGGTGGAGCACCAAAAGTGATTCATTCTGCCGAAGGACGCAACACAATTCCATCTGTCGTCGATCCAAAGACGCATGTGGTAGGGGACGTGGCCAAAAGGCAATTAGTTCTCAAGCCAAAAGAAACATTATTCTCAATCAAACGTCTCATGGGGAAGAAATTCAAAGATGCTTCTGTTCAAGAAGATGCGAAATGGCTTCCTTACACTATTAAAGCTGGTCGTGATGATATGGCAGTCGTTGAAGTTGACGGCAAGACATATACGCCACAAGAAGTTAGCGCTATGATTCTGCAAAAGATTAAAGCAGATGCTGAAAGCTACCTGGGTGATAAAGTAACACAAGCAGTTATTACTGTTCCAGCATATTTTGATGACAGTGAACGACAAGCAACCAAACAAGCAGGTGAAATTGCTGGACTGGAAGTTTTGCGTATTATCAATGAGCCGACTGCTGCTGCTTTGGCATATGGTTTGGATAAAAAGAACGCACACACCATTGCAGTTTATGATTTAGGTGGTGGCACCTTTGATATCTCAATTCTTGAGCTTGGTGAAGGGGTGTATGAAGTGAAATCAACCAATGGTGACACTCATCTTGGAGGCGATGACTTTGACAAGAAGATTATTGACTATATTGCTGACGAGTTTAAAAAGGAAAATGATATTGATTTGAGAAAAGATCCCCAAGCACTCCAACGTCTGAAAGAATCAGCAGAAAAAGCAAAGATCGAACTTTCAACATCTCAAGAAGCGCAAATCAATCAGCCGTTTATTACACAAGGGAAAGATGGTCCGTTGCATCTGACCATGACATTGACTCGTGCAAAAATGGAGCAAATCGTTGATGAGTTGATTCAGAATTCACTCAAACCGGTTGAAAAAGCGTTGAAAGATGCAAATAAAAAGACATCAGAAATTGATGAAGTTATTCTTGTTGGTGGTATGACCCGCATGCCAAAGATTGTTGAGACAGTTAGTAAATTCTTTGGTAAGGAAGCAAATCGTTCTGTCAATCCAGATGAAGTTGTTGCAGTTGGCGCAGCAGTACAAGCTGGGGTTCTTGGTGGAGAAGTAAAAGATGTTTTGTTATTAGACGTTACTCCATTGACTCTTGGTTTAGAAACACTCGGAGGCGTTTCAACTGCGCTTATTTCTCGTAATACAACTATTCCGACTTCCAAATCGCAAGTTTTTTCAACTGCGGCAGATAATCAAACGCAGGTTGAAATCAATGTACTACAAGGAGAGCGTCCAATGGCTGCGGATAATAAATCCCTCGGACGGTTTATTCTTGATGGTATTCCCCCAGCACCACGCGGCGTTCCACAAGTTGAAGTAACATTTGATATTGATGCAAGCGGCATTGTGAGTGTGACAGCAAAAGATAAAGCATCAGGAAAAGAGCAGAGTATCAAAATTACTGGATCAACAGGACTTTCCAAAGAAGAAGTTGAAAAGATGACAAAAGATGCTGAAATGCATGCAAAAGAAGATGAAGAAAAGAAAGATAAAATCGAAGCACGAAATCACGCTGATGCGCTTGTTTTTACTGCTGAAAAATCATTGAAAGACGGCGGAGACAAAGTGCCAGAAGATATTAAGAAAGATGTTGAAGAAAAGATTAAAGCGTTGAAAGATATTTTAGAGAGCGGCAGTAAAGAAGATATTGAAAATAAGACAAAAGAATTGTCAGACACGCTTCAAAAGATTGGTGAAGCAGCTTACCAGCAAGGACAACAAGCACAATCCGAACCAGAAATTGAAAATAAAGAAGAAGATGGTTCTAAAGATGAAAAATCAGAAGAGAAAAAAGATGATGCCGCTGAAGGGGAAGTGGTAGAGTAAATTAGATT
The DNA here is from genome assembly GCA_964549385.1 of uncultured Gammaproteobacteria bacterium. Classification (GTDB taxonomy): domain Bacteria; phylum Patescibacteriota; class Microgenomatia; order Levybacterales; family UBA12049; genus JACDET01. The sequence continues at coordinate 3,507 of CAZJVI010000018.1, read as the reverse complement.
AAGGAATAAAGATTAAGGATTAAAGAACTCTTTAATCTCAAATCTTCAATCGTTAATCTGTTTGAGGCGCGATGAGCGTCTTTTTTTGTCTATAAGTAGCACTATGGTATAAGTTGGAGGTTATGAGTTATGGCAGACAGCAAAGATTATTATGACATTTTGGGAATTTCAAAGAGTGCGACAGCAATTGAAATAAAAAGTGCCTATCGCAAGTTGGCTCTTCAGTATCATCCAGATCGAAATAAGACAAAGGAAGCGGAGGAAAAATTTAAAGAAGTGACCAAAGCCTATGAAGTCTTGTCCAATGAAGAAAAGCGAAAGACGTATGATCAATTTGGTCAGGCTGCCTTCGAACAAGGTGCTGGCCAGGGTCCTTTCGGCGGTGCAGGCGGCCCTTTTGGAGGATTTGGTGGGCAGCAAGGTCCCTTTTCCTATACTTATACATCAAATGGACAAGGATTTGATTTTGGTGGTGGAGTTGATCCGTTTGACATCTTTGAACAATTTTTTGGTGGAGCATCACCATTTGGACAGCGTACACAAAGGTCTGCATACTCAATAACAATTAGTTTTCAAGAAGCGGTCCACGGAGTTGAAAAGGAAGTAACCATAAATAATAAGAAACAAAAGATCAAAATTCCGGCAGGTGTGGATCGAGGGTCCAGGATTAGATTTGATGATTATGATGTTGTTGTTGATGTAAAACCAGACAGCAAATTCGGACGAGAAGGATACGACATCATTACAGAGCAAGATCTTTCGTATTCTGATGTGGCGTTGGGAGCAGAATTATCTGTTGAAACCATTGATGGGGCGGTCAAAATCCGTGTTCCCGCAGGGACACAACCAAATACGCTAATTAGACTTTCCGGTCGTGGTATTCAAAGGATTCGCGGAGGCGGCCGTGGTGATCATTATGTGAGAATTAAATTAACAGTTCCCAAAAAATTGTCCCACAAACAAAAAGAACTTCTTGAAGAATTGCAGAGAGAAGAATCGGGCGAATCTTCACAAGATAAGAAAAATAAAGGGTGGTTTTGACATCTTTACCATTTGATTTCCCCCCCATTTTTATGTTACCGTTAAAGTATGGGCAACTGTGCCGCCAATCAAATAGCGACTGATTTAGGATGTTTTCCGAATGATCCAGTAGGTTTTGCACAGCAGTTTTATGGCGTTGGGTTGGGGTTTATCGCAGGAGTGGCGCTCCTTGCACTAATTTGGGGAGGGTATTCGATTATGACTTCACGGGGAGATCCGTATCGAGTAAATATCGGCAAAAGTTATATTTATTATGCAATTGCAGGACTTCTTCTTGCAATTTTCGGCTATGTCTTTATTCAAACAGTAGTGGTTGATATTTTGCATGTTCCTGGATTTAGTTAAATGCGAATTTTGCTTACTGTTTTTGTTTTTAATTGTATTTATAATAAGATTGGTTTAGTTTTAGAAGATTATCTCGCACGTGAATTATTGCGAATAAATTAAAAAGTATGAAAAGGTTACTGCCCATTATTGCTAGTTTCATATTTGTATTTGTTGTTTCTTTAAGTCCATCTATTTCTTTGAAAGCAGATGCTGCTACCTGTGGCGGTCCAGGTCAATCGCTATGTCCTGACACATCAACAGACTCCCGATGGGTAATTGATCCTGAAGTAACATTTATTGGTAAAAATGCTAGAAGATCCGGTGATTTTCTTAACTGGACATTGCAGAATTATAATTGGGTTTGTGTCCAGCAGCTTGCTAACGGCACATGCAACAACAATAATAACCCAATTGCACAATACTGGTCACTTATTGTTCTCTACATTGTTGTGCCAATGCTCTTTTTTGTTATTCTCATAACTTCAGGAGTTATTATTGTTACCCGAGGCAAAAGTCTGACAATTATGCGTTTTATTCCGCGGTTTATCGCGGTAGTTTTGCTAATTGTTTTTTCCTATTCTTTACTGCAGTTTTTCTATCAGATTACGGATTTGATCCAAGGATTTTTCTTACGCGTCAAGCCTAGTCTCCCCTGTCCACCAAATTGTATCTCTGATTCAAATTTGCTGTATGTCGGATGGAGTTACAAAGATTTTGTCGGTCTTCGTTTGCTTGGGGATCAATACGCAGAATCGGCATTTATCTCTTTGCTTTTAACGAAATTGACAGCACTTACCTATTTCGTTATGGTCTTTTTGCTTTTGGTGAGAAAGATTATCTTATGGTTTTTTATCGTTGTCTCTCCGATCTTTCCAATTTTGCTATTATATTATCCTGTCCGCAATACAGGAAAAATTTGGATTGGTGAATTTTTCCGATGGCTTCTGTATGCACCGCTTTTTGCTATTTTTTTGAATGGATTGGTATATCTTTGGAGTCATCAGATACCGCTTGTTTTTACGAATGCAAATATCGGGAGTCAAGCTGCAATTGAATACCCAACGGCTGTAAATATCCTTTTGGGCGGACCTGGTCAAGTTGTTTCACCTACCAACAGTGTCAATTTGGTTCAAACCTTTGCGCTCTATGTTGTTTCTCTCATTATGTTATGGATTGTGATTCTTTTGCCATGGATACTTTTACAGATTTTTCTTGATTATGCACAGAATTTTGCACCTGGAGATACTGCGGTGATGAAGACATTAGTTAATATTGCAACAAAAGGTGGAGGTGGACCAGGAACTCAGCCTCCATCAGGAGAAAAAGGTGCTGCTCTAAGCTTGCCTTTTGCCAAACGATTCTCTATCCCTATTGATTTGAAGCCTGGACCTACTGGTGCAGCAAAAGAGCTTAACGTCCAAGGAGCTGAATTAAAGGCAACGTTTGCTCAACCGATCAGTGTGCCAAGCGCAAATGTTAATGTTCAAGTTTTGAATTCCGCAAATATAAAAATGCCATCACTTCGAGATATTGCACGATTTGATGTTGCTTTTACTTCTCATGAAGTAACAAAACAACAGGAAGTGAGTCGCTTCACGCAGCAACTTGTAAAAATAGCAAATCCTGTTGCAGCAACAAATGCTTTCGAACGGAATCAAATGTCAACGCTTCGTGGGAAACTTACTCAACAGGGGGAAAGCGGGAATATTATGGCGAATTCTCTCTTAAATGCAGCAAATGCTTCTACTCAAAATGTTTCCAGTTTATCCAATCAAAAAGTGAAGAATATGCTGCAACAAATGTCAAATCCTGCATCAGCATCTCCTGCCACTCGTGAAAAGATGAATCAAGTAAATCAAGTGCTCCAAAAAGAAAGCACGCAAAATAATAATCAACTTGCCTCCTCAATCCTTTCAGTAAATGAAAAAACCAGTGATAAGGAGATACAAAAAATAAAAGAACAGTTAATGCAGTCATCAAATACTACGACGAGCAAAGCGGTTACCTCTGCACTTACCCAAACTGCGAGAGAATCATCTCAAGTACAAAGTACAATCAAACAAGTTTCGAATCTCAGTTCGGTTGTTAAGACTGCTGATAAAGAACATGTGACCAAACTCCATGACACATTAGAGAAAG
>CAZJVI010000017.1:0-21312 GCA_964549385.1 uncultured Gammaproteobacteria bacterium | reverse complement strand
TTACGCTACCTCCACTATCGCATCCTGCAGGAAGGGGTGCTCCGCTTGGGAGGTTACCCTGGTTGAGAATGAAACATCCTGTTGCGCTCGTTGTTGCATCTTGAGCGTAGGAGTCTATTGAATAAGGCACGACAATCAAAAGGAAAAGGAAAACAAATATGAAAACGCAGCGTTGTATATCTTTATTCATAAACCTTCACTTTACATATTACAAGAATAGTTTTTATCAAGCAACAAATTAACAGCCGTTCGCTAAGGGACTGAATTGAACGGTTTTTTGTAGTTGGTATGAAACGCTTGAATCTAAGTAGAACATAATTGGTAAATTACAGACAGCTTGTTGACTAAATCCTTGGTTCTCAAACCAAGTAACTGTTTCTAATTTCGCTTCATTAATATTGGGAGTTAGAATATCAGCCATAAACAAATCCATTGATTTGACATATTCAACACTCACATCAGAATTTTTATAAATCACACCGGAATTATCTCCTTTCAAAATTGTAGTTAATGTTGTTGTCTTTGCAGCAGAGTCTGGTGTAGAAAGAGTAACTCTGTGAATAATTTTATTTGCAAGTTTAGCGCCATCAGGAGAGTTATAAATAATTTGTGGAATTGGTTGCGTTGGTATTGGCGTTGGTATTATTACTGTTGGAATCGGATTTTTAGGAGTAGGAGGTGGTGCTACAATAATTATTGTAATAGCAAAAACAATAGAAACTAAAATAAGAGCGAGAATAATAGCAACAATATCCTGCTTTCTATTTTTTTTCATCATATTAAAATAATATTTTAGATTTTTAAACATAATTACATGCCATATTGTGCCAAACATGCGTTATATGAAGTTGGCCAATAATTGGGTATACCATTATAATCTCCATGCCAAAGGCCGCCATGAACATTGTTTACCCAGTTTACAGCATTTGATAGTTGCTGTGACCATATAACATCACCAACATCTGATGGTTGACCAGTATTGGAAAATCCTTGTGCATTCATTTGTAATAGCCCAAAAGCGCCTGGCGTTCCGGAACCATTTGTTGCACTTGTTGAACCAGGATTAAACGCATCCGCATTATATGAACTTTCGTTAGGAATCATACAAGTAAATACTCCTTCTGCTTTTTGTGTCGGCAGTATTGTTTTTAGATACGCAAGTTCTTTATCTTTGTTAATGATCCAGTTGCCATTTGGATCTTGTTCTACTAAAGCGCAATTCGGATCACCATAGTTAGCGCCGGTTATATTTAGTCGTGTTAAAACAATTTGTATTTGTGACATATAAGCGGAATAAACACTATGACAATCATTATTCGTTGCAGATGCTCCTCCAGCAGGGGTTGCTATAACAGAAATTGGGCCGCCTTGTGCGGCGCCGTTGTAAGGTTGTGTAAGTTTGACTGTTAAGGTAAGAGTAAAAGTTGGTGAGGTGAGCGGAATGTTGAGTTGTTTAGCATCCCACGTTACCGTATCGCCGCCCGTTGTTGCAGCATAAGTCCCCCCAGAGGTTCCGTTATATGTTGCCGATTTAAGGACATATTGTGCAAAAGGAGCGACAGTTGCAACAATGGTAATATCATCGGGGCTTTCAGTGTCTGTGACTATTATAGTACAAACAGATGTGCTTCCCACTTGTAATGGGGCATCTTTAGTCCCTGAAGGGTTACAAGTAACATATACCTGAAGAGGATTCGCTGATGAGGTTTGCGAAGAAGGAGATTGGGGATTGAGTAATCCGCCACTTAATTGGAAAACTAAATAAGCAAAAAGAATGATGATAGCAATAATTGCGAAAATAACAATTTTGCGATTCTTTATTGCTTGAGAAACGGCAATGCCGCCAGGTATTAATTGGAGTGCACCTTCCCCAACAGCTTTCCCCAAACCTTTAACAGTATTCCCCACAGCTGTTCCAGCATTGCCCCCAAGCTTTCCTTCTCTTCCAGCTTGAGCTATACCCCTTCCCAATCCAGCACCAGCTCGATTTAAAGCACCTCCAACAGCAGGAATTGCTTTAGCAGCCTTAGGTATAGCATTCCCAATCGCTCTTCCAGCATTGCCTCCAAAGTTTCCTTCTCTTCCAGCTTGACCTATACGTCTTCCAAAATTAGCACCCCATTTATTAACATTTGGCATAATTTAATAGTAGCAGAACAAAAAGAGGAGGTAAAATGGCTATTGTTGCGTAGAAGGCGTAGGTGATGCTGGAGAGGCATTAGTTGCAGGAGTAGCTGGTGTTGTATATGTAGTTGCTTGCGGCGTTGTCATCGGCACTGCAGTTTGTTCTGTTGTTGGTCCAGCATTTGCCTGAGCAGCTCTTTCGGCTTCTTGTTGTTTTCTCAAAATCTCTTGTGGGTTTGAAGTAATAAGTTCATGTTCAAACGGCGCTGCGAAAACTTTCATCGCAACGTGATTTTGTCCAGCAAAGAATAATCCTTCTCCAACATCTGCCGAAAGAAGAAGCGCTTTTTCTCCTTCAGACAAATAAAATGTTTCGGTAATCATATCGACTTCAGCAGTACCTTGTTTGAGAAGGATCTGAATAGAAGAATTTGTCAGGACAGCTTTGCCATATTCATTTTTTAAGAAATCTTCAACATCCTGTGTTGCTGTTGTCATCCCTAAGAAATATTTTCTTGCACGTTTGGCAATAGAATAGACAAACGATGCTGAGTCTTGATATTTCATCATGTACCATCCTTCATCAAGAATAAGAGTACGTTTTTTTAGAGTTCGTTTGACTTTTGTCCAAACGAAATCAAGGATGATATGCATAGCAACAGGCCGCAATGCTTCTTCAAGATTACGAATAGAAAAAACAGTAAGTGGATTATTAATTTCAAAATTCGATTGTTGATTGAAAATACCTGAAGCACTTCCTTTAATGAATTTTTCAAGAGTATAGGCAAGTTCCCGTGCTGTTTGATTCTCCATACCTAATAACGTTTTATATAAATCTTCCATCAAAGGCGGCTGTTTCTTTTGCGTTGCGGGGTCAGTAGTGATGCCTTTAGATCGATACGTTTCAATCAGTGCTCTGTCAAGAATTGCATCATGTTCTGCATCAAGGTCGCCTGTGATGATTTTTAAGAGTCCATGCAGAGAGAGAATTTTTAAACCAAGTTCATTTTCGCCTTCTTCATAAACATCAGAAAGATCAAAGGGATTAATTTTAACCGCAGAACCTGAAGAAAATTCAACGACTTCGCCTCCAAGGGCTGGAGTTAAGGTTTCATATTCACCTTCAGGATCGATAACAATCACTTCAGCACCAAGCATAAATTGCCTCATGATTTCAAGTTTGATTGTGTAAGATTTTCCTGCACCAGATTTTCCCAAAACAACTTCGTTGGCATTCTCAAGAGAAAAACGATCAAAAATGATAAGAGAACCGTTTTGTTGGTTTACTCCATACATAACGCCTTTATTTTGTGTGAGGACAGCAGAAGTGAATGGAAAGGTTGATGCAAGTGATGTCGTGTCCATATTTCGAGTTATATATAATCTATCCTGGCCCATCGGTAGCGTAGACTTAAAGCCTTCTTCCATTTGTAATGTAGCTGGTTTTCCTGTTAGAAGAAGTGAACCAAGCGATGTTTGAAGATTTTTGACTGTATCCTGCAGTTTTACTAAATCAGGATCAGAAATTGTTATATAAAAAGCAAATTGAAAAAATCTCTCAATGCCTTTTGCTAATTCTTCCTGAAGACCAAGCGCATCTTCGAGTCCCGCTTCAACTGTTGGGTCAGCAACTTTTCCTTGTTCAGCGTCAGAGGCAAGTGTTGCCTGCATTTCTCCAATTTTTCGTTTCAGATCTGCCAATACGTCCGTTGAAGCAGTGGGATAACAAAACATGCTGATATCAAGTGTATGATCATAATCAATAACAGATTCAAGCCAACCTGGCGAGACATAGCGTGGGTAGCCGGCGATAAAAAGTGTTGTAAAAAAAGAATCACCCACGCGAAGATATCGAAAGTCAACTTCCACAGACGACGGTGCAATAAGATCGACAACGCTGGTAAGGCCTTTCTCAAATGTTTGGAGTGGACTTGCAGCAGTAGGTTTAGCGGGTTGTTTTTTTGGCTGTGTTTTTACAGGCGGTTTCGCTTTTACTACAACTCCTGGTTTAGTCACCTGTTGTTTGCTTTGAGCAGGAGATGTCTTTAGAAATGATAAGCTCATTGTTGATTGCCTCCTCGAATAACTGGAGCGTCTGCTCCTGCTTCCATTTGCTCAATATCCACTTCCGTGTCTTCATTATAAATTTCATAAAAAAGTTTAATAAGATCTTCTTTCTCCAAAACCTTTGCAGAAGTGGCAAATTTTTGTAGTTGACCAAGAAGAGAATTTGCTTTATTTTCTAATATTTTCGTTGCTGAGGTAATAAAAGCATCTTTTTGTGTTTGTTTTTTTTCTTGAGTTTGTGTAGCAGCACCGGTAATTCCCATCTCAAGTGATGAAAAAGGGATAATAATATAAAATGATTTGTTCAAAACAACATTTACCGTAACCATTTCTCTTACAAAAGAGCTATAATATTCAATATAAGCAGCAAGTTGCTCATTCTTCGTGCTTTTTATAATTTCTTCAAGTTCATGAATGTAAGAGGAGATATCCATTCGGCGGTTCCGTATAAGAATTTGAATAGGAAAAGAGAGCGAATTAAGCATTCCTGCATAAGAAAAAATACGAGAGTCCTGCTCTCTCTTTGATAGTAGTGCAAAATTGCTTGCCGTAATCTCAATAATCATACATGCGTTTCCGCCTTCCAGTACGACTATATTATCAGCAAAATCAACAATTTCTGTAAATTTTTGTGTTGTTGAATGTATTTTTCGAGCAGCCATATGTTAGTTTGCAAACAATTGTTTGCGCAATTCTTCTCTTGCGTCGTGTGAAATTATCTCGATTGGCAAAAGAATTTGATTGTTTGCCGTAATTTGTACTATGTCGAATTTGTGTTGATTTTTTGGATCTTCTAATTCAATTGTATATACCCCAGGACTCAATGGTGTTGCTGATGCAAATTGTCCAAGCTGATTGGTTTTAAAAGCTCTTACAGGATTGCTATCTTTATCTTTTACTTCAACCAAAATATTCGGCAGTACATTCTCACGAGGATCTTTTACAATCCCTACTACAACATTTGGTGAATCAGAAATATGAGGTAGTCCGACTTTTTTTGTAACCCCTTGAGGAATAACTCTTACGTGTTGCGGGTCTTGAGTTGGTGTGGCTGTTTTTATTGGTTGTGTTGATGGCATGGCTGCGCCCTTTTCTGTTGCAAGTTGTTGTTGCAGCTGTGATAACTCTTGTTCGAGTTTCTGTTTTTGCCCATGAACTTGCTCTATTTGTTTTGAGAGTAAGTCAATTTTTTGTTGAGCTGCCATATGCATGGCAGGCGTTTTACTTAATGAATCTTCTTGTTTTGCTTTATTTAATTCTTGTTCGAGTTCGGATTCTTTTTTTGAAAGATCATTAGAATTATTTTGTTGCGATGGAGAATTAGGTGGTTGAATCGCAATAGGAGGTGGTATCTTTTGTATTACTGGCGACGAAATTGTAGAGACAGGGTGCATTCCTGCTACTGATAAAGGTGTTTGCGTAATAGAGTGTGATGTCGGAACAGGGGATTGTGTTGGTAATGTTAATGTTTTTAGGAACGCTGCTTCTTTTTTATCGACAGCATTTTTCATCTGTCCACGAGAACTAAGTAGTAATGCTCTTAATTTTTCTTCTTTTTGACTAAGTTGTGAGGAATTATCAATACGTGGTTGTTCTTTCTGTTGTGTCTTTTTTGCAGTGGGTGCTTTTGAAACAGAAATAGTGCTAAAACTTAATTGTTTCCCTTGTCTAGAATATATGTATTGGTTTGGAGAAAAGATTGCCTTTACAAAATTTGTTGTCATGATATCGATAGGTCTCCCGTCAATTGGAACAAAAGCAACAATAACACCACTCGATCCTAAAGCAGGGATCAGGAATATCTTCAATAATATTCCTAAAAATGATTGAATAGGCATGTAATACAGTATTACGGCCATGATGACTCCGCTTGCAACATAGCCAAATTGCTTTACTGTCATTGCGCCTATTAATTTGAATTGAAATCCCGTTACGTCTTGCGGGATAGGATGATTATCCATAAATTAATTACGAATATATCCGAAGAGCATTCGTCCAAAGATTATTTTTTGACTATTTGGATCAATTGGGATTATTGTAACTCGGATGAATTCGTTGTATCACAAAGAGTGTATAACGTGAAAAATTTGATTGCAACCCCAACAAAATAGGTCAAACGCTATAAGAAAAACCGTTTTTTGTGAAAAGAAATAATGATTATTTACAGCTTGAGAAGCCTATTGTGGTTATACATTTCGCGCCAGTAAGATAGCTGATAAAGAGAATTATTCCAAAGGAACTCAGTACAATAACTAGCCCGATGATTGCATAAGTGATAATTTTTTGTGCTGCTTGTACTTGTTTGGGATCACCGCCTGATGTGATAAATCGAATACCTGCATAAACCAGAAGTATGACGGCGACTGCTCCGACAAATTCAAGGGCTGCAGTAACAATATAGCTAAAAACAACTGGAACACACTGCAGTGATGCTATTTGGGCATTGCCTTCTGTCTCAACACAGTTGCCCCAAGTTTGAGCATTTGAGAGAGAAGGACTTGCAAGTGCGATGAAGAAATAAAAGGAGAAGAGACACCAAATTAAAAATATTTTTTTAAGCATATACCTAGCGTAGCAAATACATATTTAAAAAAGCAAGAAGAGAAATTAACCTAAGATCAGCCAGCGAGATTAGAGATATTTGGGAGAACAAGATTTGAGAAGCTCAAGCCGAAGAAGCTAAGAGCAAGTGAAAGAATAAAGAATGCTAAGAATGCGATTACTAATCCAATGATTGCAGCAATAATATGTTGTCTAGCTTCGGTAACTTTTGCTTTTTCCCCGCCTGATGTAATCCATCGAATACCACCCCAAATTAAGTAGGCAAGAGCAATTAATACGGCAATGATGAGAATAAAGGTAACAATTGCACCAACAATCCCGCCAAGATTATTTGCATTTAAATTACAGAGTTTACCAAAAGCCCCTGTATTATTACATGGGCTAACATTTTGAGCAAAAGCAGAGATGGCAAAAGCAAAATAAGAAGCTGTTGTAAGGATGATTGCAATAATCTTTTTCATATCTATATTCATGATAGCCTACTGCTTTTTCATTTGTCAATAGTGCAATAATTAAAACCCAATTAATTTGACATGGAAGAAGTAGCCAATAACATTGATGATAAAAAAAGCTCCCATTGCCACAACAAGTCCCACGATAGCATAAGTTATGCGTGAACGAGCTGATGCAACTTTTTGTTTATCACCACCTGAGGTAATCCATCGAATACCGCCTAAAATAAGGAAAATAAGTGAAAGAATTGCAGCGATGATAAGCATAATCGTTACTGCATTCCCAATGACTGACGATGTAACAGTAATTCCTCCCTTTGGGATTCCCGCAGGAGGATTAATTGTTTGTCCGCCTGGAAGTGTTAATGCAAGGTAAGTCATACTTTTAGCGTACAAAGTTATGAGAAGAAAATCAAGAGGGGCAATTGAAGAATTGTTAGATACTCAGTACAATAGATAGTATAGTATGTTTGATGAACATTTTGTTGCACGATTTCCTGAAGATATCAGGAAAGAAGAACTGAAGGGAATTGTTGAATACTTGCGAAGTGGGAATTCCTGTCAGTTGATTGGTCTTCCTGGAGTAAATCGTTCAACGGTTCTCGAAGTGTTGGTCTATAACAAAGGAATTAGGCAAAAACAGCTTGGTGATTTTCAAGAAGCAAGTCATTTCGTATTAATCGATTTTTCGGAAATCCGCAACCGTCCACTCGCAGATGTTATGAAATATTTATTTCTTAATCTTACAGAATCATTGAGGGAAAGAGGCATGAAAGAAGAAAATAAGATTGTTGGCGATATTTTTAGGGAGCATTTAAAGTTTCAAGACGAATTTCTTCTTTTTCAAGGCTTCAAAGAGGCTGTTGACTATATGGCTCTTGAAAAAAAGATAGCAATTGTTTTTTTATTTGATAGATTTGAAGAATATGTGCCAGCGGTAACTGCAGATTTTTTTGCTGACTTGAGAATTCTCCGCAATCGAGGTAAATACCGTTTTTCTGTTGTTTTTTCTGTAACTCGTCCCCTTGAGGATGTTCTCGATCCTGACTTGCTTGCAGATTATTATGAGTTCATTGCAGGCAAAATTGTTCTAATGAAACTTTATGACAAGTCTTCAAGTGCCTTTTGGGTGTCTCATATAGAAAAGTTAACGCATAGAAAAATCCCTGATAAAGTAATTCAGCATATCCTTAAGCTCACCGCTGGCCATGGAAAGCTTACTAAACTTTCATTGGAAGCATTCCTTGCAGAGAATAACGAGATAAAGAATTTGAGAGCTTTCCTGTTAGGACAAAAAACGATTAAGAAAGCATTGAAGGAAATATGGCAGTCACTTTCTCCTGCAGAACAGGCAGATTTATTAGAAGGAAAATTTACCGATCCGACGGTTGCTGCATATTTGGAAGAAGTTGGTTTAATAAAAGATGGGGCAATTCATCTACCGCTTCTTGCTGATTTTGTTGCAGAAGAATATGCGGATGCCGCAAAAACACTGCAGAAAATTTCCTATGACGAACATACCAATACTATCCATAAAGGAACAAGTGTTCTGTCAGACCAACTGACTTCATCAGAATTTCGTTTGTTAAGATATTTATTGCAAAATGAGCAGCGCGTTATAGAACGTGATGAGTTGATTTCTACGGTGTGGGGAGATAATAAATCAACAGCAGGAATTACCGATCAAGCAATCGATCAATTAATTTTTCGACTCCGGCGCAAAATAGAAGAAGACGCCAATCATCCGCAACATTTACAGACGGTAAAAGGCCGCGGATTTACTTTTAGCGCTTAATTTGTCAGTTTATTGTAATCTCAATATAAAGCACGATTTCTTCTGTTGATCTACACTGCCAGCAAGAAAGGAATTGACCGGCTTTTCAAAAAGCCGATATAATAAAAATATGCCAGATTCAACATCAGAATTATTAGAAGATGCGGAAGTACAAAAAGCAAGACGAATTGCTGAGGCATCGGAAAGAGCTAAAGAGTTGCTTGAGAGGCGAGATTTGGCTCGTTCGGATAGTGAACCCAATGCTCATGATAAATCAAAACATAAAGGCGTCAGTAAGGAATTTCAGAAAATATTAGATGACGAGTTTGAACGAATCTCAAAGGAAAAAGTTGAAAATGAAGATAGAAAAGATCCTGACATTGTTCTTCGCAACAAGATTAAAAAAAGTAAAGAAAAAAACGAACATGGTGCAATCATTGGAGGGTTGGCTGAGTTGGGCTGGAGCGATGAGAAAGTTAAACGGATACGTGAATTGTTGAAGCAACGATTTGGATGGACAAGTAAAGATAAAATAACAGCAACAGTAGATGAAGAGAGAGTTATCAATGCAATTGAAATTTTTATCGGTTCTGGAAAAACTGCTGATGAAGTCATAAGCGGTTTGGAAGATGAGGCAAAATGGCAACAGGCGAGAGTCCGTAGTGAAGAGATAGTTAAAAATAGTAGAGGATTATCTGGTGAAGATATAGAAAATTATCAAAAACTTTCCTTCCTACATGATGATTTGGAAATTGAGAGAATAGACTACATTAAGCAATTCGTCCTTGATAGAGAATTTGAAGGTGAGCTTAATGACATATTTGATTCCAAAAGACCAAAAGGATTGGAAGAGTTGGCTTGGAATATTGCCTGGTCCAAACCTGAAGAGTTTGGTGTCAATGGGAAATTCCCCATTCTAAAAATGCAGGTTGAGAAGGATCCTCAAACAGGGAGGCCTAAAGGAAAGTATATTGTTAATCATGCGAATTTTGTACGCTGGATGTATTGGCAAATTAATGAATGGTATGACATTGATACCGATGATGTAACGAATTATTTCTCTAATATTAAAATTAATAAAGATCAATTTGCCAGTGTTGATCTTGGAACAATCTTCTATGATCATACTCGATTTTTTACTGATGAAAATGGTCATGAACATACAGATCTATATAAACAAGTTTTTCTCTTGCCGTGGACACTAATGCAGCTTCGTACCTATGATTTGCATTATATCCATGCTATGGGTAGCCGTGAGGGGTTAGCAAAAAAATTGGGTGAGGAGTATTTCTTAAACAAACTTACCAAAAAGTCTTTCGGCAAATCAATGTTCTATTACCTCACCACACTGCCAGTAGATTACGAAAATCTGACAGACAATGATAATAAAATGGGTGCCGCGATAATGACGATGTTTCTTACGTACTATAACCTTGCGGATTTTGAAGCATTGCAAAGAGTATTGGGAGAAGATTCGTCTTTCTTTAAAAGAGACGATTGGATTGAAGCACTTAAGCAGACTCATAAAGGCGTTGTCAAGCAGACGGATATCCCCACGTATGGGAATTTATTGGGCGATCAGGCTGCTGTTTTTGATAAGGCGTTCAAAGATAAAAAAACAGGAGAGATAAAACAAGAAGTGCAGGATGAAAATGCATTTATTAGTTTTATCAATTATTTAAATCACGGCATGGCGAAAAAACAACAAGTGGAAGATGTTGTCCAGAAGGCACTCGAGAATGCTGTAGCAAGAAATCTTGTGAGTACACAAGGAGACGTCAATAATAAAAAGTTTGAAGAAGATTCTGAACTTGAAGGAGAAGGTTACGTCCTTGATAGGCATTCGTTGGGCGTTGCTGGTTTAGCGGCGCGTTCGATGATTAATTTCACTGGTGCATCCGCCAGATCAGATTTTCCTACCCTTGCAGCAGATAATGGAGCAGTGCCGTTATATAGAACAGAAGGCTATCGTCGTAAGATGGCGACGCCAGAGCGGGGCGGATCGACAGGAAATCCTTTTACTATCCCACAGTTTAAACAACTGGTTGTTCCTCTTCTTGAAGGGATACCGGTAGAATACGCGACGAAAGAATATCAGATGGTTGATAAAGGAGGGAAAGTTGTTACAAAGAGCAGAAGGAAAACTCCGATGGAAGTGATTCAAGAAATGGTCGAGAGAAATATGGATTTTGAGAGAGAGCGAAGAAAATTAATAAACGAAATTGAGAATGAAAAAACATCGGAAGAGCGAAAGAAACTATTGCAAGATGAGCTTGTCAAACTTGAAGATATCGGGAAAAATGACTATAAAATAATTGCTGATCAGATAGGCTTTGATGAAAATGTCCTTCGAGATTATGCCGGAAATCATTTTGCTAACGGAGTGAAATTATACGATCAGATATTTGGGGCACATGAAATAGACTTTGAAAAATTTACAAAGTATGACAGTATGTTCCGCGGAGTAAGTTTTGATCGTGCAGCTTTCCAGAAAGAAGTGAGAGAAGAATTTCTTAAGCCGCTTCGCTATCTTTTTCAAACGTACGGTGCTCTCAATATGAATATGACTGTGCGAGCTCCCGTTTTTACAGGACGTACGTATCCTGATGGCAAATCAAAAGATAATTATGTGTTTCGCGATATGCCTCTGGGAGAAGCAATCTTTGGGTATCAGATCTTGAACATTCCCGAATTTCGTCAGGAATTTGATGATCTACAGCAAACAGATCCAGAAAAGTGGAAGTGGATGAAAAGTGAAGGATTTAAAAAGAAAGGGAAGTACATTCAAAGGCCTGATGGAAGATATGAAATTGATTATAATAAAGTACAAGAGAATAAAGTACTTGCGTATAAGCAATGGGGACTTATGAAGCTTGGTGCTGATATGTGGGCTCATATCACACGGCACAGCACTGATCCTGCATATGACATGGCACATTTTACCGATATTCTTGAGGCTATAGAATCGATTCCTGGAGAAGTTTTTGGTTCCGATGAAAACATGACAGACACGCGCGTTGTCAAAACAATGTTTGATGAAAAACAGATGAAATGGTTGAAGAAAATTTCAAAGACAAGTACATTCCGGCTCTTTAATCGTCAATTTTGGACAGATATTTTTGGCGGGAAACATAAGAAAGATACATTATTTGGAGAATCAGCAGGTATTATAATGAGTGCTATATTTAAGGGATATTAAAATCTTTATCGTCAAAGATTTTAAATAGAATCACTTAGAAATATTTTGCTTATTGTTAAGATTAATAGTTGTAGATAAATAAGCTAGTCATAATACTCGTCTGTTCCACGTCTAGGCGGCCTACCTGGTCCTATACGGTCATAGGCTCCTGCTTCTAGTCCTCGGTTCTTTTTTTTGCTATACCATTTTGCTCTTCGTTTGAGAGTAGATGTATCTCCCTGATGATAATAATTAATATCATGCATTGCCTTCTTGTTCCCAATTGCTCTTCTACCAAATGGTGTTTTTTGAATGAGGCGTTGCTTCATAACAGCGACAGCACCTTTAGGTGCCCCGTGTTCATCGACGCTATTCCACCGTCTCAATACATTTTTAGGAAAGGCTGTCGCTGCACCGGCTCCAGCTGCTAGCCCTCCTACAAAAGATCCCATAGCCGCTTTTCCTCCTTGCCCTGTTGCTTTCAGTAGGTCTTTCAAGATACCTGGAATTGCCGGCAGCATCAGAATTGCTCCAAGAGCTGCAAGTACAGAAACTGACTTTATATTTGGATTTCCAGTGAGTGGGGGATAGAAAGTAGATTGTTGTGTTGCTGCAGCAAGAACACCACCATGGGATCCTGCTGAGGTTGCTGCACCAAGAACGAGCGGCGTAGTGCCACCAGAATCAACAAGAACTCGTGCAAATACTATAAGAAACGCAACTAGAGGAAAAACAGCTAAGTTCGCAAAAATAATCCTCAGCCATTTTTCAAACCCCAGTGGCCTACCAGGGACGAGTCCCATGACAATCCATAAAGGCCCCATAATAACAAAGATTAAAAAGGTGACATAGCATTTAAGAAGCTCAAACCATAACCGGAATAGTGCAATTAATATTGCAACAATAATAATAAGTTTGATGATTTGTTCGGTAATCCAAAAGAAGAATCCTCCGACGCAGCCACCTACATTGGTGATGCCGCAGCCAGAATTTACATTGATACCAAGAAGATTTTGAATTAATTGCTGCACTATATCCCCAAAGGTTGAACTTATATCACTCGATAAGGTAAGTAAGCCCAATTGTGCAAAGTTGTCACAATAATTTTTGTTTGAATTTGGACCATACCCTCTAAAAATCGTATTTGCAAAGCTTATTGGTTCATCAAGAAGTCTTTGTTCAGCAACGTTTGCAAGCGGCTGTTTCACATCGGGATTACACAGATCAACTGTTGAATTTGAAGCGCCTGAAATAAAATTTATCCCCGCATATGTTGCTGTCCACATCAAATCAACCATAATTCCTGCTATCGCATAAGAAAACGTTATGAGAAGAATTGCGACAATAACCCGAGGAATTTGGTTTTGCAACGTCATTACTGTTCGCGGATCAACCTTAAATCTCAACATCACTCCAATGCCGATTGCAATAAAGAGAATTGTCAGTAAAGCATAAGCAAAATCACGGATGGATGTCCAGAGCGCAAGCATAGGTGTCAATCCGCAGAATCCATAGCCAAATGATGTCGTGCAGTCAGTGGTAGTTGCAGCTATTGCAGGATGAACAACCCCGAAACCTTTGGCTAAATAATCAAAGTATTCTGAAGAGCTGATAACTGGAGTATAAAGAGCAGCAATATAGTTAGTTAATAATACGGCAGCACCACCAACTTGAGGTTGATTTTGTGCTTGTCCGAATGTTTGGCTTCCTGTTGTAGGAGGCATTCCAATTTTCCCAGTTGTTGGATCAACTCCCAAACATGCTTGTCGAGGATTTGTCGGATCAATACCTGTTAATTGACACATAAAGGCGGAGAGAAGATTGATAACAGCAATTTGTGCATATTCGTGAGCGTTTTGGGGAACATTTGAATCAACATTTGGAGTAAGAAAATTGTTAGTACTTGATGGTTGATTTATTGTTTGAGCAAAAGCAGGCAATTGCAAAGAAGAAAAGAGTAGTAAACAAAAGACAAATGTAAATAGTATTCGGGCAGTAATACGCATGATTTCAGTTTGATTGATTTTTCAAAAGATGTCAAGGTAGAAAGCTCAAAAATTTTCCTTCACAAATCAAAGATTTTGTAGCATAATAGACACTTGCATGAAAAAAATTTTCATTTGCGTTGGCGTCTTAATTATTATTGTCTTGGCAGCTGTATATCTTTGGTTTCACAGCATCACGAAAAAAATTTTTATCCCTCGGCCAAAAAATGCGACAACGGTAGCGCTTAATTCAATTCAGCAGGCTTTTGTTGATAAAACAGCAATTAATATTTTGCTTCTTGGGTATGGTGGAGGGAATCATGATGGGACGTATTTAACAGACTCTATGATTGCTGTTCATATTGATCCGAAAACAAAAAAAGTATTTCTCATTTCTATTCCGCGAGATATTTGGATAAAAATTCCGACAGATGGAATAAATGGAAGTTATTCGAAAATAAATGCAGCATATTCGGATGGACTTGATGACACTGATTATCCCAATAAACAGGCACAATTTACCGGCGCTGATGGAGGAGGGCGCATGGCAGAATATATCATTCAAGAAGTAACTGGGCTACCAATAGATTATTTTGTTGGTATGGATTTTTCTGGGTTTACTCATACTATTGATACATTAGGTGGAGTTGATATTACTGTTCAAATAGCATTTGATGACTATCAATATCCTATTGAAGGAATGGAAGATGCAACCTGTGGCTTATCTGATGACCAAATAGCATCTTTTTCTGCGACGTTGGCAAGTCCGAGTGCTACTATTAGTGAACAGGATGCTTTCCCTTGTCGCTATGAGCATCTCCATTTTGATAAAGGAGAACAACATATGGATGGAACTACGGCATTAAAATATGTTCGTTCACGGCATTCACTGCAAGATGGGACAGATTTTGGTCGAGCGCAGCGTCAACGCAATCTCATCGTTGCGGTAAAGGAAAAAATATTTGCCAGCTCTTTTATTCCACAGATTATTCCGTTTATGTCATCTCTTGGCGATGATTTACGAACAGACTTAACCCCAGATGATGTCAAAACACTCATACAAAATATTCAGGTTCTTAATCATTATCAAATAGTTTCACTTGCGTTAACAGATCAGAATTATTTGCAGGAGGCTGTTTCAGATGATGGACAAGATATTCTTGAGTCGAAAGATGGATTGGATAATTGGGCGAATGTTCATACGTGGTTAAAAAATGAATTTAGTGGTAGCCCAATAAAAGTGAAAAAACAATCTTCAACTTCTTCGCCAAAACCAACACAATAAAAAAGAAATTAGTGCGGAGGGAGGGGGATTCGAACCCCCGATCTACCAAAAAGACAGATAGCGGTTTTCGAAACCGCCGCACTCGACCACTATGCGATCCCTCCTAAATTATTTTTTCAAATTCTTATAGCGGGAAGTCCCCTTGTGGGGCGATCCCTCCTAAATATTGGTAAAATCTTGAAAGAATTTTATAATAGTAACGTAAAGCCGTTATTTGATATATCCTTTATAATGCGAAGTAATTATATCTTATTTGCTTGACAAATGCAGATTTTTAAGGGAGGATATGAGCTATGAGTACTGAACCAGGAAAAAATAATGATGGATTCTCTTTAACGGAAGGAGGGGCTCTACCCATACAGCCAAAAGCTGATGATAAAAGTACAGGGGGACATATGATGCAACCTCCTCCTATATTTACATTTGGTGCAGGACTTCCTTCTTCAGGAGTGCATATCCCTGATAGTCCCATAGAACTTCCAGGAGATCCTCTCAAAGAGGGAGCAAGAGCACGTATGGATGAAGCATCTTCTGACATTGAAAAAGGTAATCCTCTGGAAGCACTGAGACGTTTAGATCCAACAATGAACGCAGAAAGACTGGATGCTCACGGATTTTTCTTTACCACTGCTACGAGTGGGGAGCCGCTAAGTGAAGATAGCAAGCAACAAGTCATAGGTAAATGGAAACAATCACATACGCCTCAAGATGAAGCAATAGGAATTATTGAAGCTAGTCCTCTTTCTACTAAAGACAAAGTAGACATGATTGCTCTGGCAAATAAGGAATTGTCGTCTATGAGTAAAGAAGAAACACAAGAATTTGCCCCTCAAAATGAACAAGACCAAATGAAAGCCACTATGGGAGCAACTGGTGAGCAACTAGACCAGGAACAAGAAAAATTAAAACAAGAATTATCTGACGCGAAAGGACATTCTGGAAAGGATGAACATGCAGAGCATAAACATCATTCAGAAAGAGTGGAAAGGCTGTTGGAAAGAGTAGAAGAGCTGCGTGAGAAGATAGATGAATTTCTCCATCCCGAAGATCCATTAAAAACGTGGGCAACGCGCGGAGGGAAAACGCTTTATGTTATTCTTATGCTATCCTTTCTCTTTATTATTTGGGAAATGAGTGTAATTAATAAGATGGCTGGTGGGAAAAGAGGACACTAATGTACTCCCGAGAGGATTTGAACCTCCGACCCCCAGATCCGGAATCTGGTACTCTATCCAACTGAGCTACGGGAGCATAAAATTTGTCTGTATTATATCTAAAAAAGGAAATCATGACAAAAAAAAAGTTTACTATTAAAGATAAAAAATTGAAGGACTTTCTCAAAAAGGGCGGCAGAAAAAATGCTGGAAAAGATTTTTTTGAGCTGATACGCCGTGCTGTCAATCCAAACTAAAATCCTCATCATTTTTCGATTCCTCTTGTTTTTGAATGACTTTAATCTCAAGTTTGTTAAAGAAAACCCATTTTCGCTCTCGATATTTTTCAATTTCTGGATCTTTTAAAAGATCCGAATTATTTTGTCCCATGAATTTTCTTATATTATTGTGCATTCTCCATGCCGCTTTATAAGTGACGCCAAGTTCTCTCTCGAGTTGCTTACATGAGATTGTCCCTCTTGTCTGTGTCATCAAAAATAAGGCATAGAACCATTGTCTAAGAGGAGTTGTGGATTTTTCAAACAATGTATGTGAGAGAGGAGAGACTTGGGTTCTGCAAGTTTTGCATGAATATATAGTCCTTTGATGTAATTTATAATGTCGAGTTATCCTTTTGCAGTGAGTACAATAGATGCCATCAGGGAATTTTTGTCTTAGTATCTCTTCAATGCAAGCTTGATCATTTGGGTATAACGCGTTAAATTGACGTAAAGAGAAGTAATTATCCATAAATTTATTATAGGAGGCTTATTTACGTGGTGTCAAGGGATAAGTAATTAAATTGCCTATTGACGTATCTGAGACTTTTTATCTATAGTGATATTAATCTTTTAATTTCAAATTTTATGAGAAATCGCCTGTCTACCTATTTGGATTACGTTATTACTTTCTTGCTTTTCGTTGTTGCAGGACTAACTCCACTTATCTTCTTTAATCAAATGACTGAATTCTATGAAATGCCAAAGATGGTATTTCTTGTTGTTGCTACAACGCTTCTCATTGGTCTTTGGATTTTTTCTTGGATAGTGAAAGGGAAAATTGTCATTACGAGAACGCCATTAGATATCCCACTTTTAGTTTTTTTAGTAGTAATTTTGATATCAACATATCTTAGCCCAACGAGATATGAAGCTATCTTTGGTAATTTCCCTCGCGTTCATGACTCAGCGGCTTCATGGGTGGTCTATATACTATTATATTTTGTAACAGTTTCTCATCTGAGGGACTTAACGAAGATAAAAATGTTTCTTAACGTATTGTATGGTAGTGCTGTTATTGCTGCTTTGCTTACTATTCTTGCCTTCTTTCACATGTTCTTGCCGCTTGATTTTGCAAAAGCGGTGAACTTTACTCCAACTGGTTCAACTTTCTCAACAATTGCATTCCTTTTACTTTTACTTCCTTTACCGATTCTTTCAGTAATTACTCCAAATAAATTCATGCCAATGCCTTTGGCTGTCGTGTTAACAATATTATTTGGTGTTACCGTTGCGCTTACTGCTTCAGTTCCTAGCTTGGTTGCCCTTTTGATTGCATTTGCACTGTGCTTTTTCCTTTCGAAACCGCATCAAGTTAAAAAGACTCTTCCGCTTTTCTTGGTCACAGTAGTAGTAATAGGGCTAGCATTGATATTTGCTTACGTTCCGTTTTCAGGCAACGTGTTACAACAATTAGAAGCAAATTTCCCTAAAGAAATTCAATTGCCATTTGTTACTTCTTGGAATATCTCAGTAACATCTTTCAGAGATAATCCTTTCTTTGGGCCAGGACCTTCTTCTTACTTGTTCTCATTCTCTTCCTATAAACCAGTTGCTTTCAATCTGCTTCCTTTCTGGAACTTCTCATTCGATACTTCGTATAATGAATTCCTTCAAACATTAGGTACTGTAGGTATCTTTGGATTCTTAGCTCTGATGTACTTCTGTGTTGTTATTCTTGTTAACAGTTGGAGAAATCTTGCTGTCGACACACAGGATGCTGAACAGGATAATACACATGTTCTCTTGCCTGCGATGGCAATGAGTGGACTCCTCGCAATAGTACTTTTCGCGATCCATGCAACAACATTGGTTTCAATTGTCGTGACGCTGTTTGTCTTGGCAGTATTGATGATGGCACAAAAATCTATACGAGAGAGAGTAACTGAACTATCATTGGGTATTAAAGCTTCAACGGCAGGGAATAGACAGTTTGATTTATTTCCAATAATTCTCTTTGTCATCTATGTTGTTGCTGCGTTTGCTGTTCTTTATAATACTGTAACGATGACAGCAGCGGATTACTACCATCGTAGGGCTCTTGAGACTGCAAATACTAATGGTGCGCAAACATATGCTTTCCTTCAAAAAGCTGAAACATTGAATCCTTATGTTGATCTTTATCGAGTCGATATGTCTCAGACTAATTTCGCACTGGCAAATGCTATTGCTGCAAGAGCAAAGCCAGGGAAGAATGGCACATTAAATCTCAGTGCTCAAGACAGACAGACAATTCAGACACTTCTTGCACAATCAATTAACGAAGCAAAAGCAGGTGTTCTTTTAAGTCCACGAAATCCACGAAATTGGGAAGTACTTGCATCCATCTACCGCAATATCGATGGTGTAGCACAAAACGCGCTTGCATTCTCCTTGAGTGCATACGGTCAGGCGATCCAATTGGATCCTCTGAATCCTACTCTTAGATTGAATGTCGGTGGGATATATTACATCACGAAAAATTATAATAATGCCATTCAGAACTTTACAGATGCTGCTAATTTGAAGCCAGATTATCCAAATGCATACTACAATTTATCAATCGCATATCGTGACAACAATGACCCTGTAGATGCTTTGGCTGTCGCAAATCAAACAGTCGTACTCCTTCAGAGTAACCCAAACAGTCCTGATTATAAAACAGCTGTACAATTACAATCAGAGTTGAAAGCAGCAGTCGCAAAACAACAAAAAGCAGCATCAACAGAAAAGGCAACAGCAGGACAATCAAATAGTGCATTACAAAATTCCAATCTTCCCAAGGTCGCTAATTTGAATAATCCACCTTCAGTAACGCCTGCTCCAACTGTTCAGCCAAATCCAAAAGCTGCTGTTCCACAAGTTACATCAGCACCTGCAAAGAGTACAAAGAAATAGTGGCACAATCGCAGTTGCAATTAGCCCTCTATATATAATAGTATAAGTATATCCAACTCTCCATGAACGGCAGAAATATATCACTCAGTGTAATATTTTTACTTATTTTAAGTGGTATTGTGGGAGCATTTTTTTTTATAAATAAAAGCAGCAGTACTACACTCCAAGCAGCTATGCCCAATCCATTAATGAAGCGTCAAATTGTGCAAGTACCTTTAAATAGCACGAATCAGCCAAGTGTAGAAGCAAGTAAGCTTCCTCAATTCATTTTTAGTTTGGCGGATAGCAAATTTGCTTCCATTCTCAACACAGCCTCAGATCAATTAGATCAACTTGCGAAAGCAAAGATTGTTAATACTGTATATGGCGCAGAGGTTGATGCAACAGTAAGTGTAGATAAAGATAAAAAAGAATTACTAGTTAGTCCTCAGGATATTCCAAATTTTAAACCAGGACTATACAAATTAAGCCTAACACTTCGAACAGTCCAAGGCGTTGTAAATATTAATCAGGATTTCACCTGGGGAGTGATTGCAGTTAATACTAATAAATCTATTTATCGACCTGGTGAGACAGCAAAAATTGGTCTAGGCGTTCTTGATGATAAGGGAAATACGCTTTGTGCGACAGGACTTTTTGATAAAGTTGATGCACTTACCATGGTAGTGATTGATCCGGATGGGAATAAAACAAATTTTTCATTGAGCGATAATACAATTAAAGATAGCGGTCAGTGTGGGCCGACGACAGTAACCAACGAAGCTGATTTTCAATCGACCTATCAGACAGGAGGCCCAGGTATTTACCAGATGAAAGTGACTGCAGTTGTGTATGGAAAAACAAGGCAAATTCAGGACTATTTTAAAGTTGATCCAGCAGTGCAATTTGATGTGGAGCGTACAAGCTTCCCAACACGTATTTATCCAGGATCTCCCTATCCAGTGACGTTGACCGTCACTGCCAAACAGAATTATCAAGGGACAGTTGAGGATATTGTCCCTGCATTTTTTGGAATTGAACATATCGATGGAGGACAGACAGTAAAAGATGGCAATTTTACCAAAATCGTCTGGAATGCCAATCTCACGGCAGGACAGCCTCAAACGTTTACATATTTTATTAGATTCCCACGCGTTTCACCGGAATTTTACCTCATTGGTCCTCTTAAGATAGGAGACTTTCATGAAGCGCGTCAATGGGAGATCGCATCAGATGCGATTAATTCCAACACCGGAGTCTTCACGGCTGAGGATAACGGAAGCTCGAACACGTGGTATCGTATTTGGACGGGTACGACATGGAATCCTGCTATTGGAACGAATCCTAATTCTATATCCAATACTCCAACTGATAGTCGCTGGTTTAAAGAGGCTAGTAGTCCTTTAACAGGAGAGAAAATAGTAGCACTTGAAGATAATAATAATAGTACCGGTGCGACAGCAGCTGATGTCTATGTTTTCCGTTGGAGTGGTTCAGCTTGGACTCAGGATGTTGATATCAATATGACGATAACTAACGCAAGCAGTCAATATATGGATGTTGGCTACAATCAACAATCAGGAAATGCTATGCTTGT
>CAZJVI010000016.1:0-22764 GCA_964549385.1 uncultured Gammaproteobacteria bacterium | reverse complement strand
CGCCCATACAGAAGATGATCTCGCGAACCCTAAACCAAATCGCGGAAAGCATGGTTTTACTGATGAAGAGCGGGAAGGATTCCAACATTTTATTGATGCAGGTTTCATCGATACGTTCCGTCTTTTTCATACAGGAAATGGGTATTATTCGTGGTGGACCAATTGGGCCAATGCGAGAGAGCGAAACGTCGGATGGAGAATCGACTACTGGCTCGCCTCTGCATCGTTGAAAAAGTCTATCAAGGAAGCACAAATCCACGCAGACATCTTCGGCAGCGACCACTGCCCGGTAAGTGTAACGATTGAGTTATAAATATAAATAAATTCTATTATTGCTTTTCTTATTACAAATAATTATAAATAGTTAAGAGATAAAAAATGGAAGAAATTGCTAAAAAAAATTTTAATTCACCGGATGAAACAGCTGCTCCTGCAGAAAAGTTAACGGTTGATACTGTTACGTTCGGAGATAAAAAATTTCAAAAAATCACCGCAGAACCCGGATGGAAATGGTCCGAACATGTAAAACCCGTTGCAGGAACCGAAAACTGCGAAAAACATCACCTTCTTTATATGATTTCCGGTAAATTGGCATCACGTATGACAGACGGGAAAGAAGAAGAATTTGAAGTAGGCGATGTAGGAGAAATATCACCAGGACATGATGGATGGACTGTAGGCAATGAACCCGCAATCTGGCTCGAGATTCCACAATAAGCTACAAAAGATCTGCTATAATTAGCTTCATATGAATCTTTCTGTTGGGAAGTCAGGTTACTAACCCAATTTACAATTCAGGTTACATTTCAGTTTCCTAACCGATGGAAACATAAATATGGAAGAACACTTTATAAGAACCTATATTGAGAAAATTCTTGAGGAAATTGAAGGAGCTGAAAAAGCTTACAATAAAATATTGGAACCAATTCAAGATATTCAAGATATTGATGATACCTTTAGAAATATACACTATTTTGTTCTTCATGTTTCAAATATCTTTAAATTCATCCAGCCAAATTCAAAAGAGCTTGAATTCAGTAAGTTTAGAATGAAAAGCCTGCGGATAAAATACCCGCATTTACCTAAGATTGATCACAAGTCCATTCTCATAAGAAATGATTTTGAACATTATGATGAGAGAATAGATAGTTGGATTATTAATTCCGAAGCACATAATCTTGCTGATAAAAATATTGGGAATGTGAAATCTATAGATGGATTATCTTCAACAGATTATTTTAGAACTTATGATCCTGATACAAAAATACTCACTTTTAATCATACTGAATATTCACTTAAAAAACTGCATTTATATACTCAGCAAACAAAAAAAGCTATAATCACAAAATGAAAGGAGAAGTTGGGGTATGAACTTGTCTGTCGGAATTGTTGGTTTACCAAATGTGGGGAAGTCCACCCTTTTTAATGCTTTATTGAAGAAGCAGCAGGCGTTGGCGGCGAATTATCCTTTTGCCACCATTGAGCCAAATGTCGGTGTTGTTGCCGTCCCGGATGAGCGGTTAGAAAAATTGGCAGAAATTGTCAAAGAAGAAGAGAAGATGTCGAGTTTGCCCCCGATTAAAAACGCACTCATTGAATTTGTTGATATTGCGGGGTTAGTAAAAGGAGCATCAGAAGGTGCTGGTTTGGGTAATAAGTTTTTGAGCCATATTAGAGAGGTAAAGATCATAGCGCATGTGGTGAGAGTTTTTGAAGATCCTGATGTTATCAAAGAAGGAGCTGTGGATCCAAAAGCTGATTATGAAGTGATCCGTGCAGAGTTGATCATTGCTGATTTGCAAACCGTTGAGAAACAACGCGAAAGTAAAGCGGTGAAGACCGATGCTGTTAAAAAATCAGCGGTTGAGAAATTATATAAAGGACTTAATGAAGGAAAATCCGCGTTTGATGTGGATTTAACTGATGAAGAGAGAGAATCTGTTAATGATTTATTTCTATTAACAAATAAGCCTGAAATAATTGTATTAAATGTTTCGGAAAATCAATATAATCCGGAGGGAATTACAAAGGTTACTAAAGAATACCAGGAGATCCTGAAACAAGTTCAGGATGACAATATAGTAGTCATTTGCGCTCAAATCGAATCAGAACTCGCTGCTTTGTCTGACGAAGAGGCAAAAGATTATCTTAAAGAATTGGGACTCGAAAAATCAGGATTGGAAAGACTCATCCAAAAAGCATATGACGGACTTGGTTTAATTTCTTTCTTGACGGCAGGGGAGAAGGAAGTCAAAGCATGGACTATCCAAAAGAATTTAGATGCACAACATGCAGCAGGAGCCATCCATACCGATTTTATCAAAAAATTCATCAAAGCAGAAGTTGTCTCCTTTCAAGACTATGTTGCTACGGGGGGACGAAAAAAAGCAAGGGAAGTGGGCAAAGCACGGCTTGAAGGGAAAGATTATGTCGTACAAGATGGTGATGTGATTGAATTTAAAATAGGTGCGTGATACGATAGCTTCTATGAATTTCACGCATTTTCTTAAAAACGGAGCGTTGTTACCTCTCACTGATGCCACAATTTCTATCGAAAATATTCAATTCCAATATGGATTTGGGGTGTACGAATCACTGCGCGTTCGCAATGGTGTCATTTATTTTGCTTCGCAACATGCCCAGAGGCTTATGGAGTCAGCACGACTCATCGGCCTCGAACATCCATATTATGCGGAGCAGATTGTAACATTTATCACTGATGTCGTAGAGAAAAATAGCGTTCAAAGTTTAAACATAAAAATATTACTCATCGGTGGAAGAACAGCTGAAGAGAGCCTACTATTTATTTTTCCACTTGCTCCATTATTTCCCGACAGAAAATTATATTCCAAGGGCGCAAGTGTTGAAACAACGTCGTATCGCCGTTTTATGCCTAATGCAAAGACACTCAATATGCTCCCAAGCTATTTGGCATATACCAAAGCGCAAAAAAACGGGTATTATGACGCATTGTTTGTTGATGAAGGAATGATTCTTGAAGGGACGCGGACAAATTTTTTTGCAATTAAGAATTCTAGTTTAATTACACCACCAAAAGAAACAGTACTCGATGGAGTAACACGCCAAGCAGTCATGATGATTGCCCGAAAAAATGGCTTCACCGTGCGAGAAGAAAAAATCCCATTCGATACATTATCTGACTTTGATGGAGCATTTTTGACAAGTACCAGTTCAAAAATCATTCCGCTTGTTCAGATTGACGACTTTCGTTACAAAGAGATTCCATCGCGATTAAAAGAGTTAATGAAATGTTTCGACACATTTTTGGAAGATAGTAAGGGAATTATCCCTAAATAAATATTTTCCTCTTGAGTTCATGTTTGATCGTATGGTACAATACGTCCATGAGAACTTACGAATTAGTAGTTGTAATCAAGCCGACAGTTAAAGAACCTGAGCGAAAAAAGCTTCTTGAACAGGTCAAAGAATGGTTGGGGGAAGTAAAAATTACTAAACAAAATGATTGGGGACAAAAAGCGCTTGCGTATCCTATCAAAAAAGAAGACGCAGGACATTATTCTCAATTATTTTTGGAAGGTGAAACAGTTCCTGCAGGTTTTGAAACGAAGCTAATTCAGAGTACGAGTATATTGAGACATTTGTTGATTAGAACGAAGTAAGGGAACAGGAAGTAGGGAGCAGGGAACAGAAATTATGTTATTTCTATTCTTGATCCCTGTTGCCAATTCCCTGTAACCTGACTATGGCGAGGAGTTTAAATAAAGTACAGTTGATTGGGAATTTGACACGTGATCCTGAATTACGATATACACCGAGTGGGAGTGCAGTTTGTACATTTGGTATAGCGACAAACCGGACCTGGACAACTGATAGTGGGGAAAAGCGGGAAGAGGTTGATTTTCATAATATTGTAGCTTGGAGAAAATTGGCAGAACTTTGCAGTCAATTCCTCACGAAAGGTCGTAAAGTGTATGTTGAGGGAAGACTCTCAACACGAAGTTGGACAGGACAAGATGGGCAGCAAAAATCACGAACAGAAGTTGTGATTGATGATATGATCTTGTTGGACAACAGGCAATCAGGATCAGGACAACAGGCATCACGATCTGAAGATTCGGAAGAATCTGAGCCGGAAGTTCATGAAGAACAGCAAACAAAACCGAAGAAGGAAGTAAAAAAAGAAGAAAAGGAACCAGAAGAAAGCGCTGATGAAGAAGTCGCGCCGGATGATATACCTTTTTAGGTGATAGGTAATAGGTATTAGGTACTAGTTTTTAGATAAAACATCCTAATCCCTAGCATCTAGTCCCTAATACCTAAATATATGGCAGAAAAAAGAAGAATACCAAAAAGAAAAATAACAGTACCAAAAGAGTGCTATTTCTGTGCGCAGAAAAAAGAACCGTCTTATGCTGAAGTCGCAGATTTGCAAAAATTTGTTACGGATCGCGGGAAAATTATCGTAAGAACTCGTTCTGGATTGTGCGCAAAACATCAACGAAGAGTAACTGTGGCAATAAAACACGCAAGACATCTAGCGCTGATGCCATTTGTTGCAAGAGACTAAAATTCAGTATCTAAACTATGACCTCACTGCCTATTGAACTGCCTGAAGGCTTTGTTCCGCTTATAAAAGAAGGTGAAACTGTCACTGTTGACCAAATTCTCGCAAAAAAAGACGCTCCTCAAGATGAAACAGTGAATATCATGCAAGGGCTTACTCTCTCTCGGAGAGATGCAAAAAAGGCTATCAAAAAAGCTCCCGGTGAACGGATAAATCCAGGTGATGTAATTGCAATAAAAAAAACTTTCTTCGGAAAAGTAAAAGGACGAATTATCAGTCAAATTTCAGGCACCATCCTTCGCTACGAAAGAGACACAGGAAACCTTATTGTTCGTACGGATTTTACTCAATCATCTCTTGAACTTATTTCTCCGGTTGCTGGCACCATCAGTTTGTGTAATAATAAAGAAATTCGTATTGATACAAAAGATGCTCTCGTCTCCACAGGAGTTTCATTAGGTACTACAGGGGAGGGGATACTTTTTGTTTTGAAAGAATCGTTTGACGAGGGCGGTTCTGACAATACTCTTTATTATTTAGATAGTCGCGCAGAAGGGAAAATAATTCTTCTGCATACAATAACTCGGGACATTATTATCAAAGGCGATAGTATCGGCGCTTCAGGATTTCTCGGTGTAGTAATTGCTGATGAGGAAGTTGATTATTTACAACAGCGAAAAATTAATTTGCCAGTTTTGCAAATTACCGATGAGCTTGTAACAACATTACATTCATGGGAGAATAAGAAAGTGATGATTGATGTTATGAGCAAAGCAGTCATCCTTAAGGAATAAATTTACATGAGACCAGATAATATACGTTTTATCATCATAATTATTATCACTTTTTTAGTTGGATATTACGTCGGAGTCACCAACATCTCTTTTGAATGGAATAATTTCCAACCCAATATCCAAGTCTCAAGCAAAGCACCACCACCTTCTGTGCAGTTCATGGATACCACACTCATGTGGACTGTTTTGAATAAAATTGAAACGCTGTATTATGACAGATCAGCAATTAACGCGAACAAGCTGCTCAATGGCGCTATTACTGGTATGGTGAACAGCTTGGGTGATCCTTATAGTATGTATCTCCCTCCGCAACAAAATACGAATTTCAAGCAAGGTCTTGCAGGTCAGTTTGACGGCATTGGTGCAGAACTTGGGATGAAAGGGAAAGACGTTATTGTTATTGCTCCATTGGATGGCAGTCCTGCAAGTAAAGCAGGAATTAAGGCAGGAGATATTATTATGGGAGTTAACGGAAAATCTGTTGCAGGCGTAGATCTCAATACAATTGTTAATGAGATCCGTGGTCCAAAGGGTACAACGGTTACTCTTATGGTACAGCACAGCGGTAGTAAAACACCTGTTACTGTACCGATTGTTAGAAATACCATCACGGTTAAGGTGTTGGCTTATTGGGTCAAAAAAGTAAGCGATGTTCCGGCAATCAATCACAATGCTGATGGGCTGAAAGCAGCAGCGAGCGATAAAATTGTTTATGTCCGTTTGTCTGAATTTGGAGATGACACCAATACCGAATGGCAGAACATGGCAAAATCAATAAGCAAACAGGTGAAATCGGATAAAAATATTAAAGGAATTGTACTTGATTTACGCGATAATCCAGGAGGATATTTGAATGATGCGATTTATATTATTTCCGAATTTGTAAAGAGTGGTACGGCAGTAGAGCAGGAAGATAGTAACGGAAAAATAACACAATATCCGGTCAGTGGGAAAGGCTTATTGACAGATGTTCCGGTTGTTGTGTTGATCAATAAAGGATCAGCATCAGCAGCAGAAATTGTTTCCGGAGGACTTCATGACAATAACCGTGCAGAATTAGTTGGAGAAAATTCTTTCGGTAAAGGAATAATAGAAGAAGCCTTTGATCTGGGTGGGGGAGCAGGATTGCATGTGACGATTGCGAAATGGTTAACGCCAAATGGCACATGGGTTGGAAACGGAAAAGACGGAAAAGGTTTGACACCTGACATTACAGTTCATCTGAATCCAAAAGATCCAACTCATGATACACAACTAGAAAAGGCAGTTGAAGAACTGGTAAAATAGATCTTTTGAATTGTGAAGTGAGATATTTTTGAAGTTGAATTTTTGATAATTTGATTTAATTGAAATTCGTTTTGTTTCGATACATCAGATATTCAGTATCAAAAATATCACATTTCTCATCTCAAGTATTCAGTAAGACTATGAAGAAACTACTTATTTTAATTGCGATTCTTATCGGTTTACTCGTCATTATCAGCGCGGGACAACAGTATTTGCCTTCTCTTTTTCAATCAAACTCTTTAAATTTAGCCTCTTCTGGTGGAAGTGAGCAAGTGAAAGTTGTCACCGAGGAATCAGTGACAATAAATATCGTTAAAAAATATGGTCCTTCAGTTGTTACTGTAGCAGGAACGGAATCTCAACAAGAATTGGAAAAGCAGCAGCAACAAAATTCTCCTTTTGGTTTTTCACCGTTTTTTGACATTAGTCCTGCCCCTTCACTATCACCGGCACCTGATGGAAATCAAGATCAACCTCAGGTTATCGGTTCAGGCTTTGTTGTTTCAAGTAATGGCATGATTGTCACTAATAAACATGTCGTAGCAGATACTCAGATGACCTATCAAGTTATCACCAGTGATGGGAAGAAATATTCAGTAAAAAATATTTACCGTGATCCGCTTAATGATGTCGCATTATTAAAGATTGATCCCAGTCAGAATAGCAGTGAAAAATTACAATCATTAACACTTGGCGAATCATCACACTTACAAGTAGGACAGTACGTTGTTGCAATTGGAACAGCTCTTGGAGAATTTAGAAATACCGTAACAACAGGTGTCATTTCAGGACTCGGACGAGGTATTACTTCAGGCGATCCGTATCAAGGATCTGTTGAGCAATTAAATAATGTTATTCAGACAGATGCCGCAATTAACCCTGGAAACAGCGGTGGTCCGTTATTTAATTCTGCAGGTCAAGTGATCGGTGTGAATACCGCAGTTTCACAGAATGGTCAAAATATTGGTTTTGCAATTCCTATCAATGTAATTAAAGATGCGTTTCAGAATTTTCAGCAAAACGGAAAAATAGAACGTCCCTTCCTTGGTGTCTCATATACAATGTTGTCAAAGAGTCTTGCAGTTCTCAATAATTTACCACAAGGTGCCTATGTTCAAGATGTTGAACAAAATTCTCCTGCTGACAGTGCGGGCATACAGCAGGGAGATGTCATTACAAAAATAGAAGGGCAGCAAATTGATGATACTAATAGTCTTTCAACTGTTATTGCCAAAGACAAAGTTGGGCAGACAATAACGATAACGATCTATCGCGATAACAATACGCAAGATATTAAAGTAACGCTTGTCCCAGCTCCACAAGAATAAATACCACTTCGCCGTTCAACTTCGTCAAAACTATTTTCGTCCGGAGGCTTCATGGTATAAGATAACAAAATAGTACTTGCAAAATCAATCCGTATCAGTTTATAATACAGTTATGGCAGAGAAAAAGACTGTGAAAAAAACAACAGCAAAAAATAAAAAACCAGCAGCAGTAAAAACTGTATCTGCAAAAACTCCGGTAAAAAAGACTCCTGCAAAAAAATCACCAACAAAAACAGCGGCGCTTAAATCAACAGCAGTTGTCGCAACTTCTAAAGAGATAAAGGAAACCCCAGAAAAATCACCAAAAGAATCTTCTCAACAGCAAATGAAGCTCAGAAAACCCTATCTTATTTTGATCATTGTTATTATTGTTCTTGGGGCTTTGTTTTATTATTGCAGAGGACTCTTGGTTGCAGCAGTAGTAAACGGTCAGCCAATCAGTCGACTTGCTGTTGTTCAACAGGCAGAAAAACAAAGTGGTAAGCAAACCCTTGATACGCTGGTCCGTGATGCGCTCATCGAACAAGAAGCAAAGAAAGAGAATGTGTCAGTCAGTGATCAAGATGTAAATACTCAAATAGCAACATTGCAATCAAATTTGCAGAAGCAGGGACAAAATATAAATGGGGTATTAGCCAGTCAAGGAATGACAATGGATGATCTGCGTAATCTTATCCGATTGGATCAGTTGGTACAAAAAATGGTTGGTAAAAATATAAAAGTAAGTAATCAAGAAGTTACTGATTATCTCAATCAGAATAAAGCATCACTTCCTAATGAAAGCCAAGCGCAATTAGAAAAAGATGCAAAAACACAACTCTTGCAGCAGAAGACCAATGCAGCTGTTCAGACCTGGCTTACCAATCTCCAGAATAAAGCAAACATCGTTTACTTCGTACAATATTAATAAATATAGATATTTTGAGATGTGAAATGTGATTTCCTTGATCTTGAATTATCGATTTCTTGAATTCTAGATTTCAAAAGATCAAATTGTCAGGTTCAAATAATTCTCATTTCTCACATCAATTTTTCTAATCTTCCCCTTGACAAAAGCTCCCTTAAATAGTGTATGCTAAACGTATGGCGAAGAAAAAAGTCGTTAAAAAATCAAATTCAAAACGAGGCTTACACATTAATGCATTATATGCAACAGATCAGGATATGATTATTATTCTTGGTGGGGGATTAGTGGTTTTGATGCTGACATTTGCCATGTTTTTTCTCGTATAGTTTTAATCTTCTTTCTATTCTTCGGATTTTTCAAAAATTGTCTAAGAATTTTATAAATATCCAAATCAAAACTGACATCTCCAAATTTTTGTGTGTTGATATTTTGTTCGCTGTCTGTCGTTACCGTTCCCAGGTAGCACCAATTATCAATGATGAAATATTCATTTTTTCCTTGTAGCCCAAATGCATCATAGACACCCTCATTTTCTTGAATCAAGATCGCGCCATCAAAAGGCCAGGGGAGTATTTTATTTTCAGAAAAAGCAGTCTGCAGTTTGAGATTATATACCAATGGTTTTTCTTTTCCGATGCAGGCACCATTACAACGATTGAGACGATAGGCAAAACATGGACCGTTTGTTCTTTCTAATCCCAAGAGCTTTTCACACAACAGATGTTCTTTGGCAAGATCGGCAAGCGTTGCTTTTGCCTGTTTGCGGGATTTGAAAAATCCAAGAAACTCGCTAAGTGAGCTTTGGTCAATTTTTGTAATTGGTTCAAGATAACATTCGTCATAGCCATAGCTATTGGTTCGTTTCTTAACAGCGACTAATTCATGTTTTATCCGAGATTTTTTATTATAAATGGGAAGTAGCTCTTTAATCAGTCGCGATTCAAGAAGCAATGCTCCAAGTTCTCCTGCAGTGGTAATTGTTTCAATTCGTTTTATTTGCTGAGCAATTTGCATTTCAGTAGATGAGGAAATATCGGATGAAAAATGAGAAAGAACACGATTGCGGATATTAACACTTTTACCAACATATAGAGGAACTTGAGTATTTATATTACCGCTGTTTATTATTAAAGTTTGATCCGCCCCTGTCTCGCTTCGCTCGCAGGCGGGCTCCTCACTTCGTTCGTCCGCCCCATAAAAAATATACACTCCTGGTTTCTCGGGAAGTTTTTCTAATTCTTCCATTGGCAGATTAACAGGCAATGAGGGTTTTTTCATCGTTTTTGCGAGGGCTTCTTCAAGTTTTTCAAGCGGCATTGTTTGCAAAAGTTGTTGGTAAAATTCATAGAGTACCTTTGCGTCGTCAAATGCTCTGTGACGGTTTTTACAAGTGAAGCCGCATTCATTGATCACTGTATCGAGATTGTGCCTCTGCCATTTGGGAAAAAGAATCCGGGAAAGTCTGACAGTACAAAAATGTTTGGAAGAATAAGTGATATTTTCTCGAAGAAATTCATGTTTCACAAAACCATAATCAAATCGAACATTGTGTGCAACCAGGGTGCATTCGTTTAGCAATTCAAAAATTTTATCTTTTACCGATCGAAATGTCGGTGCATTTTCAATATCTTGTTGGGTGATGCCAGTGAGCTTGGTGATTTCTTTGGGAAGATAGGACTGTGGATTGATTAACGATTGAAAAGTTTGGACCAATTGATTGTCTTCAACTCTGAGGATGCCGATCTCAATAATTCGATCATGACTCGCATGTGTTCCGGTGGTTTCTACATCGATGAAGGCAAGTTTGGAGGGAAGCATTGTGTAGAACATACTAGCAAATTCTGATTATCACCGCAACCTTTTCTAAATGTGTTGACAATATCCGTAGACATATGTAAAATGTGTATTCGTTGCTTTTAAGAGCAGTTTATAAAAGCTTAGAGCGAGCAATAAAGAATTATATTATGGCGACAGAGTTTAGATATACTATTCCAAAAGGTGCAGTGCCGGTAAGAGAAGCATTGGGTAATATAAGACCATATGATAGATTTTTTAGAGATCAAATGGGTGTATCTTCAGTGAAAGTTGTTGAAGGTGAAACGATTGTTTCTTTTCCGGGTGTTGCAAGGGTTGATAATGTAAAAAAAGAGTTCGGGATTACTACCATGTGGAAAGATGAATCACCTGGATTAAGTCTTAGGAGAAGAAGAGTTGGTGATGGTCAAGAAATTGTAGAACTGCTCGGTATGCCTAATGAAGGCCCAGTAGATGTTACTGATGCAACTATTAGTTTAATATCCCAAAATGATTCGGGAGCTGGGAAAACAGTATTTAAATTTCCACCGGTGGAAGACCAATTTTTAACAAATCGAGATTTAAGTATTCAAGCCGCTAACGGTACTGATAGTGTATTACATACTCACGTGGCAAACAATGTTGTTGTAGAATCTTAACTTATTCTTCTGGTATCTCTCCAGCAAGAATTCCCGGCAAATTTTTCCACGATTTATTGATTCGATGATCTGTCATTCGGTCTTGGGGGAAATTGTATGTTTTAATTTTTTCTGATCTGTCGCCGCGTCCTACCTGAGTTGATCGAAGTGATGAGATTTCTTCAGTTCTTTTTGCAATTTCTATTTCCCACAATTTGGCACGTAAGAGTTGCATTGCAATTTCACGATTTTGGTTTTGTGAACGCTCAACGGAGGTAGTAACTGTAATTCCTGAAGGTGTATGTTTGAGTCGTACCGCAGTTGATACTTTATTAACATTTTGGCCGCCATGACCTCCAGAACGGAAAGCTTCAAATTCGATATCATCGGGATTGATATGCAGATCGATATCGTCAAGCTCTGGAAGGATAGAAACCGTTGCTGTCGATGTATGCACTCGTCCACGTTTTTCTGTTGTCGGAATTCTCTGGACACGATGAACACCTGCTTCATATTTAAATGTTCCAAAAGCTCCATTGCCAATGATTTTAATAACATTTTCTTCAAGTTGTTCGACTTTAAAACCTTTTTTTTGTGCGGCACGGGTATACATATTTAATAATTCACCAGCCCAGAGTTTTGCCTCATCTCCACCAGCGGCCCCTGATAATTCCAAAAGAATATTACGAGAATCATAATTTTCTTCTTGTTTGGTGTTTGAATTCTTTATGCTTTCTTCAATTTCTAGTTTCTGTTTTTCCAAATCTGCCAATTCTTCCTTGGCGAGTTCTGCCATAGTAGGATCATCGAGAAGCGGTTTCGTTTCCTGGATTTTTTGTTCAAGTTCTTCGATTTGTGTATATCGGTAATCGTTCATATGTTTGTCATTCTGGAGCGAAGCGATAGAATCTTTAAAAGGATCCTATCGAGGCCTCTGCCTCTCCAGGATGACGGATTGTTATTGGGCTACTTGATTCCCATGAGCATTTCTCGAAGTGACTTGGGGCCTTCCTGCTGCTTTTTTTTGTCTTCTACTTTTTTTGTAACGATCTTTTTGTAATCGACTGCTTTTTGTTGTTTGGTTTGGAATTTCTGGATACGTGACGCAGTATCAACAAATCGCTGTTCACCTGTGTAGAAAGGATGACATTTGTAACATAATTCAACATGGATATTTTCGCGTGTTGAACCGACGGTAAATTTATTACCACAAACACACACAACTTGCGCTTTCTCAAAGTATGTTGGATGGATATTTGCTTTCATACCGTTATATTATACAGGAATTAAGGGCCTGATTCAAGCCATGGATCGTTGATCTCTTTAAGGTGGTGACGGAATGGATGATAATGCAATTTTGCTTCAGAGATGAAAAGGCCTAAAAAGACAAAAAGACTTCCTAGTAAATAAGAAAAAGTGATTTGTTCATGAAGAAGCGGGAGCGCGACCAAAGCTGTAATAATAGGTCCTAGATAAGTGAAGATACCAACTTCGTCTGTCTTGAGATATTTTACGCCATAGTTATAAAAGCTTGTAGCAAGTGTCGATGAAAAAATTGCACCATATACAATGCCAAAGATGCCTCTAAAATTTAGTGCTGCAAGTGGGTTGGTTGTTTTTGATTCAAGAACAAACAATGGAGCGAAGAGTATCGTAGCGACAAAGAATATCCAAAAGATAAGTGTCCGAGCTGAATAAGAAAGTTTAAATCTTTTTAAGAGAAGTGTATAACAAACAAGAGAAAGTATCGAGAGAATAAAGCATATGTCGCCTAGAATTGAATTATATAATGTTACTTGATGAATTGGTCTTATAATAATAATAAGCACCCCGAGTAAGCTAATAATCGTTCCAATGAGAATTTTTGGTTTAGGAATTTCATGAAGAAAGATCATTGCCCCAATTATGAGGAGTATCGGTAGCATCGAGGCAATAATTGGTTCGTTAATACTTTGTGTGAGTGAAAGTCCAAAGTAATAAAAACTAATAACAAACGTTATTCCTGTTATCGACAAAAGAACTATTTTATAAAAATCTTCAAATTTAATCTTAATGCTCTTTTTGCAAATGGGAAGCATAATAATTGTTGCAAGAAGAAAGCGGAAAAAAGCCAAGGTAAATGGATGAATATCTTGGAGTGCCCATTTATAAATAGGAGAGTCGACGCTCCAGATAATCGTGCAAAGCGTGATTGATCCAAGTGCAAGCAGATGTTTGGACAGGTGCATGATTTTAGTGTATCAGAAGTATTAAGGGTATCAAAGGTATCAGAAGCTTAATTTTGTATTATGCGTATTAGTTCATCAATGGTACTTTGTTTCTGTTCACGTGTTTGCATATTTTTGAACGTTATCACATTCTTTTCTGCTTCTTCGGGGCCGATGATGGCAATAAATGGAATTTGTTTTTGGTCGGCATATTTCAGTTGTCGCTCAAGTGGATTTTTTTCTTTTATTTCACCTAAATAAATTTCAGTGTTGATGTTTTGTTCTCGAAGTTTATTTACCGTTTCAAGCGATTTTTGTTTTAACTCTTCAGAAAAAATCGTGACAAGCACTGTAGTTGATGAGTTTGCTAAATCGTCAGGAAAAAGTTTGAGTTCTTCCATTGCTTCGATTGTTCTATCAAATCCGAAAGAACATCCAACTGCAGAAATTTGTCTGCCAGCAAACATACCGATGAGTTTGTCATAACGGCCACCGCCACATATAGACCCGACAGGATAATCTTCAGCTTCTATTTCAAAAATAACACCGGTGTAATAATCAAGCCCGCGTGCCAAAGTAGGTGCAAATGCAAAGGTGTTTTTGTCAATTCCTAGCGTCTCAAGTGCTTCAAAAATTTGAAGAAGATACGGTGTTGGTTTTCTTGTCTCAACTTCTTGCATAACTCTTTGTGCAATTTCTTTTGAAAATCCATTTGTCAGCAATTCATTGATGACACCATCTTTTCCGATTTTTTTCAATTTATCAACAGCACGAATAATCATCATATTTTCTTCTTCAGGAAGACGTTCGTTTTCATTAATAAATTTTAAGTTTTCTCGATCATTGATAAGAATTTTGAACTTTTTAAATCCCAGCGTTTCAAGAGATCTTACTGCAGTTGCAATAATTTCTGCATCTGCAAGAGGGGAGTCTGTTCCGATTGTATCGACGTCACACTGTACAAATTCTCTATATCGTCCTTTTTGAGTGTTTTCGGCACGCCAAACAGGCTGAATCTGATAACGTTTAAAAATTGTTGGCAAATCATTTTGATATTGTGCAACAACACGAGAAAGGGGAACGGTTTGATCATAGCGCATTGCAACACGGCGTTTGCCATTATCTTCAAAGCGATACATCAATTTATCACCTTCATCACCATATTTGCCGGTAAGCGTTTCTTCATATTCAAGAACCGGTGTCTCAAGCGGCTCAAAACCAAACGACTCAAAGACAGTTTTTAGTTTGTTAATAACATACTGTCTTTTCCTCGCTTCCTGAGGGAGAAAGTCTCTAAATCCTTTTAATGTTTGTAGTTTTATCATATGTCTATTATACACGATTTTTATCCATACTCAGCAAGTTTTTGGGATTGGCTACTAACATAGTAAATAACTCATCTTCAGATATTCCTTCTTGATTAAGCAAAAGCGCAAATTGATATAATGCTTTGCTTGGTGATGGACTAAATGGTTGTCCCACATCAGAACTTAAAATAACAGATTGGAATCCAACTGCTTTAATTTGACTGGCAATTTTGTTTATCGGTATTTTATCAATACTATACATAGAATAACTATGCTCAATGAAGCATCCTTGTTTAGCCAATTTTTTTTGTATTTTTAAAGGCATGTCAATTCTTTGATAGATAGGATGCGTTACAACAATTTTTTTAATTCCCATTTCCAGGGCTTTATTGATAAGAATTACTGATTCTTCCCAGGCAATGTGTCCCGTTGCTAATACTGCGTTGTATTGTTCTATCATAGATAAAACTTTTATTGCATTAGGGGTAAGTTTACCATTTGTTGTAACTCTAACAGGTTCAATTTCATTGGATTTTTTTGCAGAGAAATTTTTTTTATTTATCCATTCTTTTGGAATTTCAAATTTACTTTCATTCAAAAAATTTTCAGCGCTAATTGTTGGAAACCATACCACAATAGGTTGTTTAGAAATTATAGAACTTGCATAGACCGCCTGATCATTCAGTCCGCCAACATAATTATTAAGAACGATTCCACCAAATAACATAGCTCGACTTTTAATTTTTATTTCATTAATAAAGGGTTGAGTAGGGTAGAAATGATTCTTTAAAACCGCACCACCAAGTTTTTCCTCTTCAATATCGAGGAATAATTGTGCAGTATATTTTCTCGGAATAATTTCTGGTCCAATATGCACATGAATATCAATAGCTTGTTTTATAATGTCTCTTATATTTTTCATATTATTTTAGCCATGGAAATTGTTGCTCCGGAGTAAACATATATAGTCTTGGCAATTGACGATCTAATTGATTGTCCCTTTCTCTTGGCACAACACTTACCTTTATTGGTTTATATCTACCTTCGACAATTTCGGCTTCGCATATCCGTTCTCTCATATAAGCGAAAGCAGCATTTCTAATATCTGTCGGATTTGTATATCCACTTCTTCTACCAGCTGCTTCAATAGCTGATTTGATTTTACCAGGTGTTATTAATTGTTTTATAGTGTCTTCAGTCAATTCATCAGCTCTTTGAGAATAGGTTCCTTGATTGTTTGTACGGATTTCTGACCAGGGAGTAACGGCAAAGCCAAATTGATTTCGTGCGACATCGCTTACTTTTGAAAAATAATCCGTGGCTTTTGCATCTCCAACTTGATTATTAACTTCTGTTGCGTATAGATCCGCAGGCATAAGTAATAGTTGTGAAGGTATATTTTTTTGGGCTAACTGAGTTTGAAATGATCGCAACCTATCCATTACTTTTAATTCACTTGTACCAAATTCTCCTTCTGGACGTACTCCCCATGGGACAAATAGGGTTACAGGATCACTTGTTGTGCGGGCATTAAGTAACCGTTGCATACTTTGTGTTGGATATTCGGGTCTAAATTTTCTGGAAGCTTCGATATCACCCCAAGCATAATATGCATCTTTGGCAGCACGAAAATTATCAAGCGAATCAAAAACAACACGCGTTCCTTCAGGTTTAACTGGTGTTCCTCGTTCAATACCTGTCCAACTATCGCCAATTTTATATTCGCGAATTGCACCCACACCTTTTAATACTTGTTGTAATGCAAATGCATTAGTATTTGGCATATCTAATTTAGTTTGATCTATAATAATTGGTCTTTCCATAAAAAAAACCGCCTTGTGGCGGTGTATATTCATTGAATTTATTCCACGAAAAATCACACCGCCTTTAAGGAAGTGTGATGATGTGTTGTATTTTCTTTAGTATCTATTCGTTGTAACATTAATTTATACCCTCCCATGCCTTTATTAAGCCATTTGCTTATCCGTGCAATAGTCGTACTACTCATACCAGTTTTTTTCTCAATAACTTCATAAGAAATATTTTGATTAAGCATTCTCGCAACTTGCCATCTATTTGCAAATTCTTTTATTTCTGCTTCCGTCAATAAATCACGGAAGAATTTTTTGCATTCAGCTTCTGACTCTAATGCAAGAATTGCTTTGTATAATTCCTGTACGTTTTTATTTTGCATACTTTATCTAGATAAAGTGATTATATTATTTTAGCAGGATAAAGTCAACACGTGGATTTTGTTTAGTGAGAAATTTTACTTTTTAAGAAGAGGATTGTCTACCAGCAGCGTGTCTTCCTTGCCGTTTACTTCTTCCAATAGTAATATGGGAAAAAACTCCGCGAACTTTTGGCAGCCAACTGGGACCAGTGCTTTCTGAAGTACTAGCATTATGAGAATCTCCCGTAGACGATAATCCTTCTGGTTGACGTGTGGTTGTAAGCCAACTTGGTAGCTCACCATTTGCATTTACTGGCAAG
Organism: uncultured Gammaproteobacteria bacterium; assembly: GCA_964549385.1. Lineage (GTDB taxonomy): Bacteria > Patescibacteriota > Microgenomatia > Levybacterales > UBA12049 > JACDET01. Next base: position 5,463 of record CAZJVI010000016.1, on the reverse strand, counting down.
GCTGTGGGGCCAAAAAAGGATGGCCATCTTCCTTGCTTCATAGTAAAAGCTTCTGGTGGATCAATAGGATGGAATAATGCGTTAATATCAGGTTCTGTTAACACTGGCACTGGGTGTCGCTCTGTAACTGGTGCTGCTGGCACAGGAACTGGGTGTTGTTCTGCATATGAACCGTTTCCGTTTGAATGTTTTATATCCAATTTTTGATTAGGAAGCCCATCAGGACGAGGAACGGGTGCAAAGCTTCTTAATACCTCATCTCCTACTGTTTTCATTGCACCCACAAGTGCGGGATCGATTTCCGTTATTGGTCTAATTTTTGTTTCTACTGGCATATTTTTATTTCGTACCTAATAATACTAAAAATTTGATTAAATGTCAAGCCTATAGTCAGTGGAGTTTATTATATTGTTATAATATATTTCGGAGCTTTTGTTAATTGGATGAGTTTATTATTTTCAATCGCAAAAATGTCTTCGATGCGAATGCCATAATTTCCTTCGGAATAGGTTCCTGGTTCAATCGAAAAAACCATACCACTTTCCATATAATCGTTGGAACTTGGATATAGGTGAGGAGATTCATGAACATTCAGTCCAATGCCATGACTTGAATGATTAAAAGGGGAATAGCCATGATCTGTGAGATAATCTCTTCCAACTTGATCAATTGTTGGAGCGTGAACCGATTGTTTTTGTGCAAGTTTACTTTTTAAATAGTCAACTGAAGCAAGTTGCGCATTAAGAACAGCATTGTATAATTCTTTTTGTTCTTTTGTTGCTTCTCCAAAAAAAATCGTTCTTGTCATATCAGAACAGTAATTGTTTAACTTTACTCCAAAATCGAAAAGGACAAAGCAGTTTTTTTTCAGTTTTGTTCCATCAGGAATATGATGCGGTTGAGAAGCGTTTGGTCCAAATGCAACAACTGGATCGAAGGAAATATCTGCGTTGTTTCGTTTTATAAAAAATTCAATTTCAGTTGCCAATTCTTTTTCTGTGATATTTGTCTTCAGTTTTTTAAAAATATAAGAAAACGTTTTATCGCCGAGTTTGCATGCATTTTTGATTTTCTGTATTTCTTCGACATCTTTTATTACACGCAATTGGTCGATTAGGTTAACAGGTTTTAGAAGTTTCTTATTTATTTCTTGTGTAAGTACTTCGTAATCATTTACTGTCAAATCAAATGCTTCAAATCCCAATGATGTAACTTTTTCTTTTTCAATAATACTTTTTACTGCTTTATGAAAGGGATTATTGCGTCTGTATTCAACTAAAATAAAATCACTAAAGTCTTTTTGAGCAACTTCTCTATAAATTGGATGAGTAAAAATATATTGTCTTTTTTTTGTAATGAGTAGGTACGCATCACGATCCTCAGTAGTAAATCCTGAAAAAGAAGAGAGATAGGTAATATTTGGAAGCGTTGATATAAGAACTGCGTCAAGATTTTCTTTATCCAGCAATTTTCTTAATTGTTGTATGCGCGAGTTCATTGATTATTTAACGGGGCTGATACTTTTTGCGCCTTTACCGGTTGGCGCTGCTGTTATTATTGGAGTAGGTGTTGCAAACGTGATATTGGGATCTTTGGGAGCATTAAGATAATCAATTAAACGATCAGCAATAGTGGATGATGAATCTTTTTTATCAGGATATCCGATAACATCGACTCTATCACCAAGGGAAAGCTTTGAAAAACCATAGGTATTGAGTGTTGCCCCTCCTGAGTAGGAGACAACAGTTGAGGATGTATCAATTTCGACTTTTTCAGATTTTTGGTCATCTGTCATAACGGTTACGTCATAATTTGTTTTATCAATAGAGGTAATTTCACCGTAAAAACGAGTAGGGACGACTTCTACACTGACAAATCGAGCTAAAATACGCTGAGAATCTTTATTGTAAATTCCAAAAACACTTACTTCCATGCTTTTTTTCATATCAGTTTCATTGAGTGATCCGCCATTAGCATCTTCATATTTCGTAATATCATCAACATCGACGTATCTTACCTGACCATGTACATCCAGAAGCGTTATTTGATTGTTACTGATAGCTACATTTTGAATCGTTCCGACAATGCCTCTTTTTTCAACTAGTTTGAGCTGTGCAACTTGTGAAGCGATTTTATTTTTTAATTGATTAATTTGACTATTTTCTGTTTGTGTTGGGCTTGGTGCTGCAGCATACGCGTTTGCTACTAGTGATGCGAATAAAAATGTCACGGTAATGAGTGCTTTTATTTTCATAGTATTATATTAAAAATTTTCCGTCGAGAATGTTACTGTTCTATCAATTTTCTTTACGGTGCCGTCTGGGAAAATAGTAGTAAATTCGATAAGACTTGTGCCATTAGGGATGGTCTGAGTTAGAGTAAAATCTCCGTTGTCGGCTGGTTGGACGACCTGATCTTCATCATCTGTTGAAACAGTAATCGTTGCTCCTTTTACCGCAGTTCCTTTTATCGTGATTGACTTTTGACTATATACTTGTTCATCGCCAGGTGAATCGATAGTAAAAACATCTGAGTTATTTGGTGCTTTTGTCGGCTGCATGGCTACCTGGGTAGCGGATGGTTTAGTTTGATCTGTTGGAATGACTTTAGTTGATTGATAAAAATAAAAAGCAATACCTGCTGCTACTAATCCAACAAATACAGCAACAAATGATAAGATAACTTTTTCGGCTTTCATGATTGATAACAGCTCTCTTGGCAGGTAGGTCAGATATGTCGTATATCCGCGCCGTAGGATGTCAGCTAGTTGCAACGATAATACGATAATTACAACTACTTGTCAAGGAAAATTCCCTGTGCTAGTATGGGGTACATGGAAATTGCATTATTATCCAAATCAGGAGTCCGCATCAAAGGTAAAAATGCTACATTTGTCGTTAACCCGCAAGGGAGTGTAACTGCAAATGCGGTTTTATTATTGAATCCTGATGATACTGATTTTTCCTCTGAAGAGTCCGTTGTTCTTAGCGGAGCCGGAGAGTATGAAATTGGCGGGGTAAAGTTAACCGGTATGCGGAACGAAAAAAGCGTTCTTTACAGCATGAATATCGATGGCATGGAAGTTGTTGTTGGGACAATTGCTCTTCTTTCAGCAATGCAGCATAAACTAAAAGAGCATAATATTGTTATTGTTAATTGTGACGAAAAAACTGATGCATCTTTTTTGACCTCGCTTGCTGTGAATTCAGTTATTTTTTATGGGGAAAGTGCAGATGAAGTTGCTCAAGGTTTTGAAAAAGAAAAATTGCAAAAAATGAATAAATATTCAGCTAGTCTTGGCAAACTTCCTGCTGAGATGGAAACAATCCTCCTGAATTAATTCAAATTAATCTTCTTAATCTTCAATTCAGCAGGTTTAATCTGAGCAAATTGACTATTCATAACTATTTTTGCGCTTCTTGTATACTTGTATACATGGTGATTTGATGATATAACGTTATAACACATAACGTAACAAGTAATTTCAAGAATTCTTCTATGGCAATTAAAATTTTACCTCATAATGATTCAGCTGAAGAAAGCGTACTGGGCGCAATTCTTATTGATAAAAATGCGATTGTTCCAGTAACTGAGATTTTGAAATCAGAAGATTTTTATAGTGATATTAATGGGATTATTTACGGCGAGATGCTGGTTCTTTACGAAGAACGAAAGCCAATTGATCTTCTTACTCTTACAGAAAGACTCAAAAAAAGTAAACTGCTGAAAAAATTTGATACTACGTATTTAACTGATTTGGTTGAGCAAGTACCAACTGCAGCGAACGTCTCAACATACGCTCAGATGGTGAAAGAAGATTCCACCAAACGCAGACTGATCACAGCTGGAACAGAAATAGTAGAGATTGGTTATAACGCTGAAAGTGAAGTAAAAGATATTCTTGATAAAGCGGAAGAATCGATTTTTTCCATTTCACAAGGACATTTAACACGAGGATTTATCCCATTGAAAGATACACTTACAGAAAGTTTTGACAGAATTGATGAATTACAAAAAGAAGGAGTTGGATTGCGTGGGGTGAGGACTGGGTTTATTGATCTTGATAACATGTTATCTGGTATGCAAAAAAATAATTTACTTATCCTTGCAGCGCGTCCTGGACAGGGTAAAACCGCTTTTATGCTCAATATCGCTCAGCATATTGGTGTACATGATAAAAAACCAGTCGGAATTTTTTCTTTGGAAATGAGTAAAGAAGAGTTGGTCGATCGTTTGCTCGTTGGACAAGCAGATGTGGATGCTTGGCGTCTTAAGACAGGCAAACTTTCCGAAGATGATTTTGGCAAACTTTCTGATGCGATGGGACAGCTTGCTGAAGCACCAATTTTTATTGATGATACGCCAGGGTTATCTCTCATTGAAATGCGAAGTAAAGCGAGGCGTCTTCAGATGGAACACAATTTGGGATTGTTAATCGTTGATTATTTGCAGTTGATAGTTCCGGGCAAGCGTTATGAAAGTCGTGTTCAAGAAGTTGCGATGATTTCTCAGGCATTGAAAAATTTAGCTCGTGAACTCGGCATTCCGGTTCTTTCTGCATCACAGTTATCTCGTGCGGTTGAACATCGCGGTGAGAAAAAACCACAACTTGCAGATCTTCGTGAATCAGGAACGATTGAACAAGATGCCGATGTCGTCATGTTTCTTTATCGTCCAGATAGTGATTCAGTCCCGACGCATATTCCAACAAAACTTTTGATTGCCAAACACCGCAACGGACCGACAGGGGAGATTGATCTCTTATTCCGTGGGAACAGAATCAGATTTGATAGTGTCGCAAAAAATCCTTCATCTTCTGGTGCATAAAATATGATTAAAGCAATTGTTTTTGATTTAGGAGGAGTGCTGTTTACCAACGGGACAAGGCTGTTTGCACAATATATCTCGACAAAACATAAGAAAGATCAGAAAGAAGTTTACGAATTACTTAATTACAGTGATTTTGGCAATGCTTATAGAGAAGGAAAAATTTCTGAAGATGAGTTTTATAGTTCGCTTAAGAGGGAGCTTGCTATGGATGATGATATAAATGAGCTAAAGCAAAAATGGTTTGACGTTTATCAAGTAATTGAAGGTACGAGAAAAATTATTGAAGAGTTGCGAAAAAAGTACAATGTCTATTTTTTTTCGGATAACGTGAAAGAACGAGTTGAATATGCTCATCAGCGATACGGGTTTCTGGATTGGTTTGATGGAGGCGTATTCTCTCATGAAGTCGGATTTAGAAAACCTCATCCAAAAATTTATGAAATTGTGATAGAACAAATTGGATTAAAACCTGAAGAAATAGTATTCATTGACGATAAAGAAATAAACCTTCCACCAGCTCAAAAACTCGGAATGAAAACAATCCTTTATAAAAATCCAGATCAGTTAAGAGGAGAACTTAAAAAGATGAAACTATTGTAGTTTCCTGACTTATTTTTGATACAATAGTGAAAG
>CAZJVI010000015.1:3316-23415 GCA_964549385.1 uncultured Gammaproteobacteria bacterium | reverse complement strand
ACTTCAGGACGATATTTTACTGATAATTTCGGGAATGCATTTCCTGTCCCACTACTTTTTTTATAAGAAATCCCTTTGAAATACGGGATCTTTTCCATCGCCTTGATATATTTTTCGGTATCTGCAACAGTCCCTTCAACCGTCCCGTTAATCCCCTCATCCGCGACAATAATGCGGCCTTTTAGATTTAATTTTACACATAATTCTTTCTGTTCATCGCGGACTTTCTGCGCCTCCGGAACTGAAATGTATTTGTAATAAAGTAAAACTTGATACTCTGACTTTTTCATAGCAATCATTATAACATCTCTTGCTCAAATGTTAATTCCAATATTCCAGTATTATCAAAATAAGGTGTTTTTAACCCTTCTTCCCATGTCCATCCACGATAAACAGCTCTAATCATTTTCCCAATATCGCCATGTGCAACAAGTAAAACAGTTTCATTTGGATGTATTTTTCTTATATTCTCCAGTACTTTTCCGCCATGTTTATACAATGTAGGAAAGTCTTCCGCATCTTTAGCTTCTAAAAAATAATTCACTTGATCAGTCGTTAAAATTTTCGTGGCGTATTTTGGTATATCTGCAATTGGCTTTCCCGTTAAAATACCAAAATCTCTCTCAATAATATCATCATAAGGAATAACTTCTTTTAGTCCTAACTCGCGAGCTATGATTTCGGCGGTTTCAAATGCCCTTTTAAGAGGAGAACTGTAGATTACATCTATCGTATAACTGCTCAATTTCGAAGCAACAATTTTAGCTTGTTTTCTACCTAAATCGGTGAGAGGTTTATTACGTCTTCCATTTAGGATAAGTTTTGCGTTATCTTCATCTTGACCGTGCCGCACAATAAAAATTTTCCCCATAGCAGAATTATAACAAACTACAACCCAGGCGTTTTGAAATACTTCAAACTCGTCAAGTATTCTGCTGGCGTAACTTGAGCAACTATTTGTGGCGGATTGATAAGCTCATTAACCGTTACAAAGGTGTATCCTCTTTTTTCTAGAGTATCAATAATTGTCGGCAAAGCGTTAAATGTCTGCGGAACATTTGTTACTGGACTTCCCATGTGCATGACGATAATACCTCCTGGTTCTGCTTCATTCAACACATTACTGATAATGTCTTGTTCATTGTCATTAAATCCGTCATTTGAGACATCATCCCAATGAACAGTAACTAAACCTTCCTTTTTAACAAGTTCCAAATCCGCCTGATCGTAACATCCACCGGGAAAACGAAAATATTTTGGAGTTTGGTGGGTATATTGCTCAATCAGCTGCTGGGTTTTCTCAATCTCAAAAGGATATTGCGAGGCTGGAATTTCTGGTTGACCAAAGCAGCCCTCCGATATCATTGCTGGATGGGAAAATGAATGATTTTCAAATTCAAATAACGGACTCTGTGAAAGTTCGCTTGTCTCTTTTGGATATAACTCAATCCACAAACCTGTCAAAAAAAACGTCGCTTTAATCTGATGCTGGAGTAAGTAATTGGTAATTCTTGTATCATCATATGATGCCACTTGTCCATCATGAATCCAGTCAACCATAATCGGGGTTATATCAGCATCAAACGTCAGAGCAATTTCTTTTTTATCACGCGACCCATGCCAGATTATTTGATCACTCCCGTTACTTTTCTTTTCAGTGAGTATTTTCTTTTTTTGTGGGATCAAACTTGTTTTGTGCTGATTCAATAACGCACTTTTCCAATTTGTCGAAAATGGAACGAATCCAGAATTTTCGCTTTTTATCATTCGGATATTCCCGATTTGTGTGCTGATGTAGCGTATAGTAGGAGGCGTTGTACTATTTACGAAAAACCAAACATTGAGATAGTAAAAAAATGTAGAGATGGAAAATATAAAAAAAAGCACAAAAAGTATTGAGAGGTTAAGTTTTTTGTGATTTCTCCTTCTTACGAAGATTACGTTCTTCACAACCTTTTTATTTTTCTTATAGACCTTTTTGTTCACTCGCCTATTTTAGAAAAAGTATGCCTGAGAATCAAGATGCAAAACGGGGTTATTTTTTATTTTTCAAACTAATCGCTAACGCAATAACTGATAACAAAAACGCAAATCCTGAAAGAAGTTCTGTATATTGCGCACTTTGTGAGTAATTACTGTTATTTGGAGACAGATCATTGATTACTTGCGTGGTTGAATACTCTCCTTTATTCTCTTTATCAGCCAGAGCATCTTGTTGGGTATCTGACAAATTTTGCAGCTTTGCCGGATCTACAACCCATGAAACAACCGTCCCATCAGAATATATTTGATATGCTTTCCAATCAAGTGTTGTGGGATTTGCAGGAACTTGAGCTTGAAAAATAAATTCTTCCCGTTGTCCGACAGGAATTGCACCATGACTCCAATCAATCTCTGAAACTACGGCATCATCTCCATTTCCCTTTGATTTTATTGTAACATTCCATCCAGGTGTTGCATTTGGCAAAACATCAGATAAACCTTTTGGGATAAGAAGTTTGACCGCAACAACAGGATTGTCTCGTTCATTGGGAACACTCACAGTAAAATCCTGCGTCGTGGCAACACCTACCTGATGCGGATATACGATAACATGCGCAAATGCAGGAACAACAGCGAGAAATAAGCCTGACAGGCTGAGTAAAATGCTAAAAAAATATTTCTTCATTTTCAGTTATTATCACACTTATACAAATCTGATGCAAAGAAAAATAACAATGCCAACAACAATAACGAGACCAAAAATAATAAGCGAACTATTTAATGGCGAAACTGGTGGATATTGATCTACTCGAAAATTCCATTGTAAACTAAATGGCCGAAAAGCGTTTTTAGTCTTCGGTTCGCCTTTCAATGAGATCTGATACACGTCTCTATTGGGAAAAATAAATGGAATTCGCGCGCCCCAGATGCTATTGCCGGTGTTTGCAAATAGCGACTTCTGATATATTTGATTCCCCTGTTCTGAAACAGTAACAATACAATTACATTTTGCTAAAGCAAATTTTTTTGCCTTGTCCTCAAAAAGGAAATAAAGATTTGCCTGATCGGTAGGAATAGGATCATCATTGGGATCAACATGAAGAGTTACCGTCATATCACCTTCAGTTGAGGGAAAATGAGCGTAAGTAATAACTGGAGAAAAAAGAAAGAGGCAAACTAAAAATAATATGCTTAAACTAAGAAAATACTTTTTCATGGCATCATTGTAGCAAATAATGGATTTTATTTTTCTTAAAACCCATGAGATACTAATAATATGTCAATCAAAATAAAACTATTGTCGTTTCTCCTTTTCTGCAGCGTTTTCTTTTTCAACGCACATTCTGTAATTGCTCAACAAATAAACAAACCTGAATTCATGCAAGCGCAAGTTGTGAGAGTTGAAGGTGTAACAACAAATCCGTATTCTGATTATAAATCAACAATTCAAACAGTAGACGTTACAGTTCTTGAAGGACAATCTGCCGGACAAACCATCAAAGTCAATTATGATTCTCAAAATATCAACGATCTTGCCCTCAACGTAGGAGATACCGTCATACTTGAAAAAGCAACAAATTCTTCTGGACAAACTAACTACTCTATTGAAGACAAATACCGTCTTCCATTTATTTCATTTATTGCAGTTGCTTTTATCATTCTTGTTATTCTTATCGCAGGATGGAAAGGATTTGCCTCTTTCATTGGACTGGGACTAAGTCTTCTGACTATTTTTTCTTATATCGTTCCACAAATTCTTGCAGGAGCTGACCCGCTTACTGTCTGTATGATCGGGTCTGTCGTCATCCTTTTATTAACAACTTACATTGCACATGGATTTTCCAAACAAACCACCATCGCCCTTTGTTCAACACTTCTTGCATTGTTCATAACATTTTTGCTCTCTCTTATCGTCGTACAACTTTCTCAAATCACTGGATACGCGGACGAAAATGACATCGCAATTCATTTCGGTACTCAACATCTTATCGATGTAAAAGGACTGCTTCTCGGAGGCATTATTATCGGGACACTTGGAGCACTCAATGATATCACCACAACGCAAGCAACGACAATATTTGAGCTAGCAAAAACGGATAAAAATTTAACTGCCAAACACCTTTTTAAAAAAGGTCTTGCTATTGGACGCGAGCATATTGCCTCACTCATCAACACCCTTGTTCTTGCTTATGCAGGCTCATCGCTGACAATTTTTATTTTTCTTTTTTATAATTCATCGTATTATCCTCTGTGGGTAATTCTTAATAGCGAAACACTCAATGAAGAAATTCTGCGCACTGTTGCCGGAACAGCAGGGCTTTTGTGTGTTGTCCCGATTGTTACCTTTATGGCATCTTATTTTGCAGAAAAAACCTCAAAAAGCGTATAATACATTCTCACAGGTTCCAAAAACTATGAAAAAAACACTAAGGATCATACTCATTCTTTTTTCCCTGATTTCTCTTGCCGGATTATTCCCTCACGTAACGCATGCCGATCCACCAGATGAATTGGACTACGGTGAACAATACAACCGAGCAAAAGTACAACAAGTAATTAATCAAAACCTCAGTAATTTTCACGGCGCAAAAACATTTAACGAAACACTTAAAATACAATTTCTGGAAGGCAGTGAGAAAAATAAAATTGTAACAGTTAGCTATTCGACAGATGCAACATTTGGTATACAACAAAAGATTCAAAACGGTACAGACGTGGTAGTTGACAGCAAACCCGACACGACAGGAAAAATGTACTACACCATTTATGAACCATATCGACTCAACAATCTATGGTGGCTGATTGGTGGGTTTGGGCTTCTTATTTTTGCCGTTGTCGGCAAACGTGGAATCGGCGCGATTATCGGCTTGGCTATCAGTGTCCTCATTATTGTTCTGTATGTTATTCCACAAATTCTCAAAGGCCTTGATCCATTGACAATTTGCATCATTGGAGCAATTGCTATTCTTTTTGTAACAACATACGTTGCTCATGGCATTTCTCTCAAAACAACCGTCGCCCTTATTGGCACTGCGGCATCGCTTATTATCGCAGGACTTCTCTCTGTTTTTGCCGTTCAATTAACGTATCTTATCGGCATCAGTTATCAAAGTTCGGATTATGTTATTCAACTTTCATCAGAGCATCTGATAAATCCCCAAGGCTTACTTCTTGGAGGCATTCTTATCGGGACACTAGGCGCGCTCAATGATATTACGACAACACAAGCAATCACGGTTTTTACTCTTGCCTCAGAAAACCCCAAACAAAAATTCTCACATCTTTTTTGGAAATCGTTACACATCGGCCGCGAACACATCATCTCAATGATTAACACACTTGTACTTGCTTACGCGGGCTCCTCCTTTGCGGTTTTTCTTTTCTTTTCCTTTAATCCTGCCAACCTCCCCTGGTGGCTCCTGGTAAATGACGAAACAACTATGGAAGAAGTCATACGGACTCTTGTCGGAAGTGCGGCTTTAATTCTGTCGATGCCGATTACCACACTACTCGCAACGTGGGTAAGTCTGAATAGAAAAAAAATAAAATTATTTTTCCCGATCTTCGTGAGGTAATGGCATATAAAAATGTGGAGAAACTATATGATACACCGGAACCGCAAATAAATAGGTAAGCGATGCAAGACCTGCAATAAAAAAGCTCGCTGGCCCATGCAAAAACAAAGCAAGCAGTAAGCCTCCCCAAGTAAACCCTAATCCCAATATTACAGATAAGAGAATAGTTGCAAAAGGCCGTTTTGCAATATGCTGCGCGGTGGCAGCAGGAGCTACAAGAAGTGCAAAAACTAACAGCACTCCAACTACAAGAATTGCTTCTGTCACAGTCATTGCAAGAAGTATCATAAAAACAATTGAAAGTAGCTGAACAGGAACACCTCTTGCCTCTGCTACTTCTGGATCAACTGAGGCAAAAAGTAAGGGACGAAAGATAATAAGAAGCAAAAGTAGTGTGATAACTGCAGAAATAACACTCAATAGTAAATCATAAGAAGTAACGCTCAAAATTGATCCAAAGAGAATACCTACAGCTTCGTTAGCATTGGTTGTATACAACTTTAAAAATAAAACACCAAGACCTAATGCAAATGAAAGAATCATGCCGATCTCAACGTCTCGACCTTGTATTCGTTTTCCTAAAAATCCCATGCCCAAAGCGGCCAGAATGGTAAAAATAAATGTGCCTGTTAAGGAACTTACCCCTATAAGTGCAGCACCAGTCGCTCCTGCAAAGCCGATGTGTGAAAGCGCATGTCCGGCAAATGCCTGTGCTCTCAAAACAACAAAATAACCAACGATAGCACACACTATCGCTATAATTGTCCCTGATAGAAACGCATATTGAATAAACTGATGATGTAATAACGCAATCATATATTTGTTTTTGCCAATAATCGAACCGGCAGATAAACTCCGAAAGATAACGTTGCAATAAAGAAAGACACAGGCAAATTAGTTTCGGCAGCAAGAAAAATGCTAACCCAACTATAGAGAAGCCCTAGAGTTATTGCGAGTCCGATTGTCTTATAAGGGCCTTTGACAAGTCTCATTGCAGTTGCAGCAGGACCGACAAGAAGAGTAAAAATAAGAAGGACTCCTACAACCTGTACTGAAACTGATACAGTAATGGCTGCTAAAATGAGGAAAACAATTGCAAGTTTTTGTGTTGGTACGCCTCGTGCTTCTGCTACTTCTGGATCAAATGAGCTAAAAAGTAACGGCCGGAAAAGTAAAATAACTACTAATATAGTTAAAAGACTAAAAAATGCTGTAATAACAACATTTACCGCACTGATACCAAGTATTGTTCCAAAAAGAATGCTATATGCCTCTTCTGCGTAACCAGTATAGAGAAACAAAAAAAGCGCACCAAACGCCAATGCCAAGGTAAACATAATACCAATAGTGATATCCCGTTCTCGAAGTTCCTTTCCTAATGAACCGATACCAATTGCTGCGGCAATAGTGAATGCAAGAAGTCCATAAATAGGATTTATGCCCAGCCAGACAGCACCAGCTGCTCCAGCAAAACCAACATGAGAAAAGGCATGTCCGGCAAAGGTTAAACCTCGAACAAGCATAAAATAACCTACAATTGCGGCGACTACTGAAACAAAAAATGATGCAATAAATGCATTTTGAATAAATGAATACTGTAGAATGTCCAGCATAATTAGTGTTCTTCTCCAATAACAAATACTCGTCCTTTTGTTTTTATCACTTCAACTGGTGAATTATATAACTTTGATAAGCCTTCACTGGTGATAACCTCCTCTGATTTTCCAATTGCACTATGAGTATTTGCTACATACAAAACACGATCGATAGCTGGCAACAAGAGATTAACATCATGAGTAACAAGTAGCACGGTCATTTTTCTATTCTTTGCAATTTTAGTAATAAGCGAAACAACTGCTTGAGCATTGGTTATATCTAAATTTGATAATGGTTCATCCAAAAGAAGAATTTTAGGATGGGTCAACAGTGCTTGAGCGATGAGTAAGCGTTGCTGCTCACCACCAGATAATTTCCCCACAGGCATATCAGAGAGATGTTTCATATCAACTTCATCCAAAGCTTGTTCAATATGTGTTTCACGCTTTTTATCCGGTAATGCAATGCCCCATTGGTTGCCATCCAGTCCAAATCCGACAACATCTCGTGCTCTAAGTGCTAAATCAGCTTCAAGTGTTCTGTGTTGGGGAGCATAACCAATCTCATTGTTACCCCGTTTTGGGGTTTTTCCCAGAACAGTAATCTTTCCTGAAGTTGGTTTATAAAGACCTAAAAGAAGTTTAAGAAGGGTACTTTTCCCTGCACCATTTGGGCCGAGGATAGCGATAAATTCGCCTTCGTTTATTATAAGAGAGATATCATGAAGGATTGTACGCTGTCCTAATGTAAGACTGACGTTTTGCAAATTAATGATTGATTGCTCCGGCATATGAATATTATAGCGCAAACTATCGTGTACCGATGAATTAATAAACTCACGATACAGTCTTAATTTATTTTGTGCTTTGGAGAGCATTTTGTAGCGCGGTCAGCTGATCCATCATCCAATTTTGATAGTGAACATTCCTTGGCATGGTTTCTGTGACTGGAACAACAGGTATATTATTTTGTTTTGCTTCATTTTGCAGATTGGTCGTAACCGGCGTCACTGTCTGTGAATTATAAATCAATACTTTAACTTGCTTATTTGTGATCTGATCGTTTGCTTTTGCTACATCGTCAGCTGAGGGATCATTGCCTTCCGCAATCGCTCGTTCAAAAGCAAGAGGAGTTAAGACATTCAAACCCATTGGTTGCGTTTGATAAAGACCAATGGTCTCTGTTAAGGCCACTGGTGTCCCATTATACTTAGATTTGATATCATTCATTTTTTGTATCAAAGGTTGTAAGGAATTATCAAATGTTTGAAGGTTACTATCATAAGAAGCACTATCAGCAGGATCCTGTTTCTTCAAAGCATTGGTAATGCTCGCGGCAATTGCCTGTACATTATCAACGCCATACCAAAGATGAGGATTATCTTCCAACTTGCGTGGAGCAATATCCGCTGCATTCACAACAATCCGATTGTTATTGGGAGAAGCAGAAAGCAATTTGTCCATCCATGTATCGTACTCATCGCCATTTTTTATCACAACCTGTGCATCCGATACTTCTTGTGCATCCTTAACTGTAGATTCATACTCGTGTGGATCAGTATTCGGATCTGAAATAATGCTTACTACTTGTGCTTTACCCCCTGCAAGTTGCTTTGCAATGTCTCCATAAAAATTCTCAGCTGCAACAACTGTAACAACTCCAGGTTGATTTGTTTGCATTGTGCTCCCAGTTTTGGAAGTTTTGTAAAGAACAGCTCCGATGCCGATAATGACGATTATTCCGATAATACTAATTAACAATTTATTTTTCATAGGTTATTGTTGACAGTCAGCACAAATTCCGAAGAATTCGAGCGAGTGACTCGTTACTTTGAAATTCTTTTTCTTTTCAATGTGACTTTCCAGAACATCAATATTGCAGTCAGACATATCCTGAATGTTGCCACATCGGGTGCAAACAAGATGATGATGATCAGCCTTTGATGCTAACTCATACCGAAACTTCCCCTCTTGCAATTGGATTTGCTTGGTAAGACCTTTTTCTGTGAACATATTGATGATCCGGAAAACCGTCGCAGGATCGGTCGCGATATCTTTTTTCTCAAGATATTCAATCATCGTCTGGACATCAATTGGCTGATCTGATCCTTCAAAAAGTTTCATAAGAGCCAAACGTGCTGGCGTCGCTCGAAGAGCAACGTCATTTAATTCTATTTTGCAGTCGTGTTGTATTTTTGCGTTTACCATATTTTTTGCGATTAACTTGCATTAGTATATGCAATACAGTTGCGTTTGTCAAGTAGTATTTTATACAACAATCCTCTATTCCAAACTTCAACTGGTATAATCTATGAATGAATAAACGACTTTTTAACGCATCATCGGGCATACTTGCTTTGGTTGCAGTCGCAGTTTATTATGGCATTACCGCGGTACTTGCTCGATATTTGTCGATAAACAATGATGTCTTTGAACAATGGTATTTACGGTACGGACTTGCATTTTTAACCTCATTAATAATTTTTTATGGGAAAATTGATTATAAAAAATTTCTTCACCTGCCCAAAAAAGAGTGGATTGTCTTATTATTTAGAGCATTAATTGGGAACGTAGCGGCAGTAGCCCTTTACACATTGGCAGCACAAGATGCAAAAATCGGTCCTGTAGCATTTATGCAAGCTTTCCCTTCCTTAGCACTTTTAGCAGTAATTGTAATGCATGAAAAACTCACAATGAAAAAAGGACTTCTAATTTTGCTCTCTTTTGTTGGAGTAGTAATTGTTGTATTAGAGAATCCTCATGATCTTCTATCTTTTAACATTGGTGAAATTTATTCATTGATTTCAGGGGTACTCTTTTCTTTTATGTTTGTTACCCGTAAATGGCATACAGGAATTCTTAACAATCAAGAAATAACGACTGCGCTAATTGGTTTGGGGTTTATCGCAAACTATCTTCTCAGTATTATCATCTATCGGCATTTCTTTGTTTCAGTAGATCATTGGTCGGTACAATTCGGTGCTGTATTGTTCTTTGCGAGCATCGCGAGTGTCGGAAACTTTTTTTTCCTTAACTACGGCTTTGAACGTGTGAGCGGGATCATTGCTGGGAATATACTTAATCTAGAACAAATCTTTGGCCCAATCTTCGGCTTTATTTTTTATCACGAAGTGCTCACAAGCCATGAGATTATCGGGGGTATAATTATATTAATTGCCGTTGTTGCAATGAATATGCAAAGTAAAAAAGAAGTTTCGACACTTGCTACTCCTGATTAAAAATTTATAAAGCTTCTGTTGCAACATTTATATTATATTGTTAAACTTAATTCACTGCTCATGGGATACATTAAGAATTACGATCAACTCGCGACAAATGACGACCGCAAGATTGTTTTGGAACTTATTGAAGCCGCGTATACCGCAATCCAGCCTCAGCACGTCTTTGAACACAATTTTTCACTAGAAAGCGATACCTTAAAAATTTTTGATAAAACGTTTGATTTGAGTAAATTCGAACGAATTTTTCTTCTCGGGTTTGGTAAAGGAAGCGCAGGAAACTGTAAACTTTTGGAAGGTAAACTCGGAGATAGACTAACTGATGGCTACGATATTGATGTTGTCGAAGATGAGCATTTTCAAAAAGTTCATTACACAAAAGGCACCCATCCCCTGCCTAGTCAAGAAAATATTGCGTTCACCAAACATGTCATTGAACACCTTGAACATGCAACAGAGAAAGATCTTGTCATTATTGTCACCTGTGGTGGCGGATCAGTTCTTTTTGAAGCACCGAATATACTGACTCTTGATGAAATAACCAAAGTTAACCAAGCACTTCTTAAATCTGGCGCAGATATTACTGAAATGAATGCTGTGAGAAAACATCTTTCCCGCGTCAAAGGCGGCGGTCTGGCAAAAATTCTCTATCCTGCAACGGTGATAAATTTAATTTTTTCAGATGTTCCTGGCAATGATCTTTCAGTAATCGCTTCAGGTCCACTCGTTGCAGACCACTCAACCATGGATGATGTCAAAAATATTTTTGCAAAATATGATCTCGATACAGAACTAAAACTACCGCCGAATGCCTTTTCTGAAACCCCCACCGATCCAAAATATTATGAACATGTTCACAATATCCTGATGCTCAGCAATCACACAGCCCTTGATGCAATGGAAAAACTTGCAAAAGAAAAAGAACTCAAAGTTCATGTAATGAGCGATAAATTAACGGGAGATGCACGAAAGCTTGGGGAACAATTAATTAATGAAACACCAGCTGGGCAGCTGCTTCTTGCCGCTGGCGAATCAACAATTAAAATAACAGGCCATGGCAAAGGCGGCCGCAATCAAGCCCTCGTCCTCTGCGCCCTAGACTATCTTTCAAAACAACTCAACTCTAATCCCTCTCATCCATCTAATTCTTCTAATACCTCTAACATTCTCCTTGCCTCTTTTGGTTCTGACGGGTGGGATTTTTATGAACTTGCTGGAGCGCTCGCAGATAAAGATACTTTGAAGAAAATGGAAGAAAACCAACTTGACGCCAACGCCTTTTTGACAGATGATAATAGTTACGAGTTCTGGACAAAAATTGGCGATGGGATCAACACAGGACACCTGGATTCGAACGTTTCAGATTTATATATAGTTTATAAACCATAAAATTGAAAATTATGCTATCTGATCTTTACGAAGACAAATTAAAAGATTTAGAGAAAAAAGCTGAACAGGCTCGGGAGCTCGTGATAAAAAGCCTTCTTTCAGCGGGTGCAGGCCACTCCGCCGGACCGTTAGATATGGCGGATATTTTCATCGCATTTTACTTCCACATTCTCAATCATGACCCCAAAAATCCTGATTGGGCAGACCGCGACCGACTTATTCTTTCAAACGGGCACATCTGCCCTATCCGCTATGTTGTGATGGCACAAGCGGGCTATTTCCCTATTTAAGAATTGCAAACATTGAGGAAGATAAACTCTCGGTTACAAGGACATCCTCACCGGACAGCACTACCAGGACTTGAGACAACGTCAGGACCGCTTGGCGAAGGACTCGGACAAGCAATCGGAATCGCACTTGCTGCAAAGCTTGATAAGAAAAAATATTATACCTATGTCATGACCGGCGATGGAGAATTGGATGAAGGCAATATCTGGGAATCGCTTATGTTTGCGGGTAAAAATAAAATGAATAATCTTATTATGATCGTTGATAGGAATAATATTCAGATCGATGGATTTACCGAAGATGTCATGCCTCTGGAGCCGCTGAAAGAAAAATTTGAAGCATTTGGTTGGCATGTCCTTGAATCAGATGCACATGATATCAAACAATTTGTCGACATAATAAATGAAGCACATGCCATTTATGAAAAACCTACTGTCATAATCGCTCATTCAATCCCGGGCAAAGGCGTTGATTTTATGGAAAAAGATTTTCACTGGCACGGCAAACCGCCAAATCCGGAAGAAGGAAAAAAAGCACTGAAAGAATTACGGACACTAAAAGGAAAAATCATAAGCGAACAAGAATGATAGGTATTAGGGTCTAGGTACTAGGGATTAGTCCCTAAAACCTAAAACCTAAAACCTAAAACCTAAAACCTAAAATGTTGAATCCTAACTTAAAACTAAATCAAAAACTCTTCGACGAAGATGTTGAACTTGCGCCGACACGGGCTGGGTTTGGTGATGGACTCTTGCAGCTTGGGGAAATCAATCCAAACGTTGTCGCGCTGTCTGCTGATCTGACTGAATCAACGCAAGCACATAAATTTGCTGAAAAATTCCCTGAACGATTTTTCCAAACCGGCATCGGCGAGCAAAATATGGCAACCATCGCCGCGGGACTTGCGGAAAGTGGTAAAATTGCCTTCATCTCATCATATGCGACATTTTCTCCAGGGAAAAATTGGGAAACCCTCCGAACAACGGCAGTTTATAATGAAGCAAATGTAAAAATCGCAGGACATCACGCAGGCATTATGACAGGAACTGACGGAGCAACACATCAGGCAACTGAAGATATTGCCATCACCCGCTGCTGGCCAAAAATGCACGTCTATGTCCCTTGCGACGCGATTGAAGGACGCAAAGCAACAATTGCCTCCGCTGATATTAACACACCTGTTTATCTTCGATACACACGAGACAAAACACCTCTTATTACAACAGAAAGCACACCCTTTAAAGTCAATAAAATGCAAACATTTTGGGTAAATGAAAACCCTAAGGCAACAATTTTTGCAACCGGCTACATGCTCTACTACGCACTCGTCGCTGCCAAAGAACTTGAAGAAGAAAAACTGCAAGTGCTTGTCGTCAATGCCGCTGTCATAAAACCACTTGATGAAGAAGGAATTCTTTAAGCAACAAGGGTTTCACAAGCAGTCGTCACCGTTGAGGATCATCAAGTTGAAGGCGGCATGGGTAGTGCAATTGCGGAACTGCTTGCAAAGACAACGCCGCTTCCGATAGAATTTATCGGACTGCAAAATACCTTTGCCGAATCTGGAGCACCTAAAGAATTGGTTGAAAAATATGGAATGGGAGTCAAAGACATCAAAGCAGCTGTCAAACGAGTAATCAGACGAAAAATGTAGATTGATAAGTAGTTGAAACTACATTGCTGACTGGCCGATTGATTTTTCTTTCCCTCATTTTCATAACAATTTCCTTTGCAAAGCTTGCACTCTCAAAAAGATTGTTTTGCTTTTCTTGATCCGCAACGATAGGATCTACACTTTGTATGCTGCGGCCAACATTTTTTCTAATTGTATCTCGAACAAGTCGTTTCACATAAAACCAAAAAAATTCAAAACTGTTTACAGCTTTTTTAACTTCTTTTTCTCCCAAAAATGGATATAATTCCAATGTTTTTAGGATAACCAATTTAAAAAAATCTGGTTCTTTCTTTTCTCCCCGTTCTTTTTTCCCTCTGTTTTTAAATTTGTTAATGGTTTTTTTCTTCATCTTCATTGCCTTTGCCTCGATCAATTTATGCTTCGCATATGCCTCTTTCTCGCTTGACGAATAGACAAGAAGTGCGTGATCCTCATCAGTAACTTGGTTATTCCATTCAGTTCCATATTTAGCAAGCATTTTCTGTTCCCATTCATGCTGTTTTTTTTGTTTGATTTCATTCCATTCATTATATTCTTTCCGATACTCATCACCATGTATTCTAAAGAATAATTCAAGACTTGATTCTTTAAATAACACTTCTGCTTTTGCAACATGCTCTGGTTCCAAAATCTTTTTTTTGTTTTTTCTGAGACGTCGAGAAGATTCCCGAACAAGCGCCAAATCATCGATTGATGCTTGTTCAAAGACCTCACGAGTTGGCAGTTCCTTTTGCAAAAGCATACTACCATACAATTCATGACCATCAACTATTTTTGGTGTTTCAGAGATTGCTCCTTCCATAAGTAGCTCCTTTATCTGGAATTATATAATTACCCTGTCTTTTTAGCTTTATATTTACCTTATAAGAACATAACTATTTATTTACTGTTGCAATCATAAAAGAAACTCGATACACTTAAAAAAGAGATAATTCCCATGGATGCTGCCCTGCTCGACGAATTAAAACAGATTATTAAAGGTGACGTTGCCACTGATGAGGAAACGTTGATGGCTCACAGCCATGACGCGAGTCTTTTTGAAGTCAAACCGCAAGTTGTTGTTTATCCCAAAGACGATAGTGATGTCCAGGCGCTTGTTAAATTTGTTACCAAACACAAAAAAGACCATCCAGAACTTTCCATCACTGGCCGTTCAGCAGGAACTGATATGGCAGGTGGATCAATTAACGAATCCATCATCGTTGATTTCATGAGATATTTCAATCACATCGGCGAAATAAAAGGAAATCTTGCAACAGTCCAACCTGGTGTTTATTACCGCGATTTTGAGAAAGAAACGCTCACCCATGATCTCATTTTCCCTTCTTATCCTGCCTCGCGTGAACTTTGTGCACTTGGTGGTATTGTAAACAATAATTCCGGCGGCGAAAAATCCCTGCAATATGGTAAAACAGAAAAATATGTCAAGCGTACCAAAGTCGTTCTCGCCGACGGCAATGTGTATGAATTTAAACCGCTAAATCGGCAAAAACTCCGCAGCAAACTCGCTAAGAATGATTTCGAGGGAAAGTTATACAAACATATGTATAACTTAATCAAAAAAAATTATGATTTGCTCCAAAAAGCCAAACCAAAAGTCAGCAAAAATTCTGCCGGCTATTTCCTTTGGAATGTCTGGGATAAAGAAAAAGATATTTTTGATCTGAATAAACTTTGGGTTGGTGCACAAGGGACCTTTGGCATGCTTCTTGAAGCGGATGTGGAACTGGTACCGGTTCAGAAACACCACGAAATGGAAATTATTTTCCTGCACAACCTTGATCATCTCGGTGAAATTATTGACGCAGTGCTTCCGCTCCAGCCTGAGAGTTTTGAAAGTTATGACGACAATACGTTAAAACTTGCTCTTCGTTTCTTCCCCGAATTTGCTAAAAAATTGGGTATCCCTGGTCTAATTCAATCAGGTCTTGCTTTTGCGCCAGCCTTTATAGAGATGTTTGTAGGCAAACTCCCCAAGCTTATCGTGCAGATTGATTTTGCGGGTAATGATCCTGAAGAATTGAAGCAAAAAATCGCAACCTTGCGAGAGAAATTAAAGCCACTGCATCCAGAAACAAAAATTGCTATTGATGATCAAGAAAAAAGATATTGGCTGGTAAGACGTGAAAGCTTTAATCTCTTAAGAAATAAAATCCGCGATAAGCATACTGCCCCATTTATTGACGACTTTGTGATCAATCCCCATGATATCGCTGAAGTCATTCCACAGATTACTGGAGTCGTCGCAAGACATCCAGAATTTATTTATACCGTTGCTGGACATGTCGGTGATGGCAATTTTCATATCATCCCGCTTGTGGATATCAATAATCCCAATGTCCGAAGCGCAATCCCACAAATATCAGATGAAGTCTATGCAATTATTTCTAAATACCGCGGCTCAATCACCGGAGAGCACAATGACGGACTCATCCGCACACCATATCTAGAAGGAATGTATGGAAAAGAAATTATCAAACTCTTTGAAGAAACGAAAAATATTTTTGATCCACACGGCATTTTCAATCCGCGCAAAAAAGTCCATGGAGACCTGAAATGGACTCTTGATCATATCAGAACAAACTGGGATACCATCGCAATACCAAAATAAAAACCTTTTCTTCTTTCTCTATTTTAACAATTACGTGATGCTTACTTCTTTTTCGCTTTTGCCAATGCTGCATCTGCACCTCTCGCTGCTCTATCGGCTGCTCTACCAGACTGTATTTCCCCTGCCTTAGCTGCCATTAATGCATTCA
The DNA here is from genome assembly GCA_964549385.1 of uncultured Gammaproteobacteria bacterium. Taxonomy (GTDB): domain Bacteria; phylum Patescibacteriota; class Microgenomatia; order Levybacterales; family UBA12049; genus JACDET01. Next base: position 6,912 of record CAZJVI010000015.1, on the reverse strand, counting down.
CCTCTGCTTGTCTTGCTATTTTGGCAAGATGTTGTCCTATATGTCCTCCACTTTCTACACCCATAATGCCAGTATACTATTGGACTATTAATTGTCAATATCTATATTTTTCGAAAGATAAGAAGTTATTATGTTTTTTTCTTCGAGGAAAAAAGATGGCCAGGTTTCCAGGGAGTTCCAAGCATTGGCAAAACCCATTGATCAAGACCAATCCATCCTGCAACGCGCCACGCAAGGATAAGGAATAATTCAATAAGCACCATAATAGGATTAACACTTACCGTTCCTGCAAAAAGATAATTCATGTTCATCGTTGCGCCAAAAAATGCCGCAATGCCGGTGAATAAACCAAAGAACAAACCTAAACCAACGGCCAACTCACCAAAAGCAACCACATGAGAAAATAAACTAACATTCGGCAATACGACATCTTTGAGCCAAACGGCGTACCAACCTAAGACATCTGGATGCGCGCCAGATGATTTCTGAAGTGCCCCTTTGACAAAACCCATCAACGCGCCTCCTGCAGTTGAACCAACCCATAAGGGACTATTTACCTTTTCCCATCCAGCTTCTATCCATTCCCATGAGACATAAATCCGAAGGATCAACCATACCCAACTCAAACGCGTGTCTGCAAAAAGAAATTTTGATATCGGCGGTTCAGGAAGACTCGTTACTACTTCACTTCTTTTACTCATAAAAATACCTCTCCTATTAGACTAACCCTTACTGAAGTAACAAGTCAATAATAGAAATCATTTACTATCAAAAATTTTTAACCCCCGCTTGCAATTCTTCATAAAACTCGATAGTATTAAACAGTTATGTTGGTAACACTTCGACAAGTTTTGGATAAGGCTGCAGAAGGAACATATGGTGTTGGCGGATTTAATGTCAACAATATGGAACAAATCCAAGCCATCATGGAAGCAGCAAAAGAAACCAACTCCCCTGTTATTCTTCAAGCATCTCGAGGGGCACGAGAATACGCTAACGATAAATTTCTTTACAATCTTATGATGGCTGCCAATGAACTCTATCCTGAAATTCCGATTGTTCTTCATCAGGATCATGGAAGTGTGGATGCATGCAAATCCGCAGTGGACATGGGATACACCAGTGTGATGATTGACGGTTCGCTCAAAGAGGATCACAAAACACCAAATTCATTTGAGGATAATGTCCGTGTTACCAAAGAAATTGTTGAATACGCCCATGCCAAAGGCGTCTCTGTTGAAGCAGAACTTGGCGTTATCGGTGGTATTGAAGACAATGCGGGAGCTGGGGAAATGAAAAGCGAGTATCTCACCGATCCTGATCAAGCGGTTGAATTTGTGAAAGAAACCGGTGTTGATGCGCTTGCTGTTGCCATCGGCACGAGTCATGGCGTATATAAATTTTCGAAAAAACCTGATGGCACAGTTCTTGTTATGGAACGAATTGTCGAAATTCATGAACGTCTTCCAAATACGCATCTTGTGATGCACGGCTCATCAAGTGTCCCACAGGAATTACTTGCTGAAATAAATAAGTATGGTGGCCAGATTAAACCTACCTGGGGCGTCCCTGTTGAAGAGATACAAAAAGGAATCCAGCATGGAGTCCGAAAAATTAATGTAGATACTGATACCCGTCTTGCTGTCACAGCGGCAATCAGAAAATTTTTTGTCGAACATCCGGAAAAATTTGATCCAAGAGAATATCTTGCTGAAGGACGCACCGCAAATAAAAATATGATTGCTGACCGTATGAAAGCCTTCGGTCAAGCTGGCCACGCAGGAGATTTTAAATAAACTACTTCACTTTCTCTTCCATCTGTTCTTTTGTAAGGAGGCCTGCTTGTGCACCGACTTTGCTGACAACCGACATGGCATTCCATGATCCCCATTCCATTGCCTGAGAAACCGGCAAACCATGTAACGTCGCCGCGATAAAACCAGTCGTGTAGGAATCCCCTGCACCAGTACGCTCAACAATCGGACCATCTTTAACGCCTTCCTTATGAAAATCATCTTTGCTGTCAAGAGCATATGATCCTCTCTTACCATCGGTAATGACAACTATTTGAGGGCCGAGTTTTTTAATTTTTGTCAGAAGTTCTTTAATATACGTCTCGTCATGCTCCATTGTTTCATTGTCAGAAACTAATAACTCAGCTTCTTCTTTATTCACGAAAAGCATTTCAGTTTGTTTAAGAATAGTATGGACAAGGTCTCTCCCCTGACGCAGTTGCCGAGAGCCGGGATTGAACGCAATTTTTGCGTGATGTTTTTTCACAAATTCCAAAGCCGTTGCATATGGCTTCTTCCATTCATCGGCAAGACTTGTTAAATAAACAAAATCAGCAGTTACGTCCTCAAAATGAAAATCATGTTCACGCTTTACATCTTCGACAAAGAGCGTCCTGTCGCCTTTAAAATTGATAATGACTGAAAAATTCGATGGCCCAGCAACTTGATGAACGAGTACCCGCTCGATATGTTCATTGGCAAGACAATTACGAATCTTGAGAGAAAATTCATCATCACCAATTTCTGTACAGAGCGTCGCTTTCAAACCAAGTCGTGAAAGTCCAACCGCGACATTGGTCGCGTTACCGCCGATGGTAAATGTATAGCGCTCAACATCGATTTTCTCGCCAAAACGAAAACACAAGCCATTATTTTCATTATCAAGATGCGCATCGGAACTTGCATGCGCCAAGGTCATAAACGCATCAATTGTCGACTCACCGACTGTTATAACATTGTAGTGTCTATCCATAGTACTTTTATAAACTCAAATAAAAAAGCGGCTGTAAAACTCGCTTATATCTAGCGTAGCATTTAGAAAAAGAAAATGTCAAAGAGTAAAATTAGCTCATCTATATACTTTGATCTTTTTTGTTATCTTGACTAAGCTCAACAATAATGATTATATGAATGGATGAGATTGTTTTCGCGAATTTTTCTTATTGCATCAATCTTTTATGCATTTTGCGTAATACTTTTTATTACGGTCAATACAAATACTGCTACCGCTGCCACTGATAACAGCAATGTCGTCATTTCACAAATTCAAACCGCTGGATTAGCTGCAAATGACGAATTTGTCGAACTCTATAACCCAACACAGACAGCCATAAATCTCGCAAGTTGGAGGCTAGATAGAAGAACAGCAAGCCTTAGTGCAACGCCAGCGATTTTGGTTGCAAGCTTATCTGGATCAATCGCACCACAAGGATACTTTCTCATTACTTCAAATGAATCTCTCGCAAGCGGATCAGCGGATAAATTATATTCTAATACAACAAATCATATAGCTTCCAATAATACTGTTATTCTTTATAATGATGCCGGACAAACTGTCGTAGATAAAGTCGGACTGGGAACTGCGCAAGATAATGAAACTGCAGATTTCACACCAAATCCAAGTCCCGGACAAAGTATTATTAGAAAAGCATCAATAGACTCAACTGCACAGACGCTGTCTCTTGGTGGATCTGAGGCAACTTTTGGAAACGGATTTGATACAGACAACAATGCAACAAATTTTGTTTTACTCCCCACGTCCCTGCCAAGGAATTCCAAAAGTCCAAAAGCCGTCCCAACTCC
>CAZJVI010000015.1:0-3216 GCA_964549385.1 uncultured Gammaproteobacteria bacterium | reverse complement strand
TTACCGACTATCCAATGTTCTATTGTTCATAAATAGCATTTCTCAACATTGTCTCCTACTTTTTATCAGCATATAATAATAGTTATGAAAATAATTGCTATCTTAAGCGTTTTTTTATTACTGCTGATACTATTTATAATCGTTAAAGCGCAGCCGCAAGGTAGACATGTAAGCATCAGTCAACACGCTGCGATGAAGACATGGACATACTGGATATTTGGATTATCGTTGAGTCTATTTGGAGGAATTTTTTTATTTTTTCTCCAAACGTCGTTTAGTGAAACTGTTGGAATGCCACAATATCTCACCTTTTTATATCCTGTTATATGGATTTTTTTATTTGGAACAGCATGGGTACCCGATACGGGAAAAGGTAAATTAAGTAAAACACATCAAATAGCAGGACTTTCTATTGCACTATGGATGACCATAATAATGGCTAATTTACCTTTTGCAAAAAATGTCCCCATGTTCGTTAGATTTGTCACAATAGTTATCAGTTTGTGGTACGCATATACATGGTATTTGTTCTTCTTTGTAAAAAAATCTCGTCAAAATTTCTTGGTTTACCAAACAATTAATGTCGTTTCCTTCTTTACAGTTATTGTAGCAATATCGTTATTGTAATAAATTCGAGGTTATTTCTTCGATTTGAAATTAAGCGCGTTAGAGTTGATGCAGTAATGTTGATTTGTCGGTGAAGAATCATCAGGGAAAAGGTGTCCGAGATGACTTCCGCAATTTTTGCAAATTACTTCTGTTCTATGCATAAACATACTGTCATCATCCCGCAATTCTACTGCATCACTCTTTGCAACTTCAGAAAAACTTGGCCAACCGATAAGTCCAGGCGTTGTCGATTCATATTTTTTGTCACTGGCAAACAATAAGGCACCACAAGCAGCACACCGGTATTCCCCTGTCTCTTCATTGTGAAGAAGCTTGCCTGTTCCTGGAGTCTCAGTCCCCTTTTCTCGCAAAACATGATACTGTTCAGGCGTTAGTTTTTCTTTCCAATATTCTTCAGATTTATTTTTCATGTCATCTGCCATAAATTTATTATATCAAAAAAATGATACAATAAACTTACTGTCCTATGCACCCACGTTCCCGACTTAAGCGTACAGACTTTCGTACAAAAACTAGAGTAAAAAACCCTCATAAGGTAACGCATAATGTTTATGATCCATTGAAGAAACTTTTCAGCAATCCCAAAAAAAAACTTATATATCTTGGAATTATTATTCTTGTCATCCTCATCATTATCCCTCCTGCGACATACCTCTATTTTGCCAATGATCTAAAAAGTAAAGAGAATATTATGAACACACAACAAACCGGTCTTACCCTTCTTGACCGTGACGGACAGCCATTTTATACCTATGATCTGGCAAAAACGATTACCTATGTCCCCATTTCCCAAATTCCCGTGAATACTCAGCATGCACTCGTCGCTTCCGAAGATAAAACTTTTTATACTGATCCAGGCTTTTCCGTCACCAGTATCGCACGCGCGTTTCTTGCGGATATTTTTGCCGGCAAAATTGTCCAAGGAGGATCAACAATTACCCAGGAACTTGCCAAAAACGCATTTTTAACTTCTTCTCAAAATGTTTTGAGGAAATATCAAGAGCTTGTTTTGGCTGCAGAATTGACACGCAGATTTAGCAAACAAGATATTTTGGAATTATATCTCGACTCTGTTTATTTCGGCGAAGGCGCCTTTGGAATTCAAAACGCAGCAGAAACATATTTTGGAATCCCCGCCAAAAATCTCGACCTGGCACAGTCTGCAATTCTTATCGGTGTACTTCCCGCACCATCCGCCTATTCTCCACTTTCAAATTCACCTGATATAGCAAAAGAACGACAAAAAATAGTTCTTCAGGAAATGGTAGAAGACGGTTACATCACACAAGATCAGGAAACTCAAGCTGAAAATGAATCACTGACATATAATACCAATCAAACCCAAACGCAAAGTGTGATCGCCCCACATTTTGCTCTTTATATCCGAGATCAGCTATTCAAACAATATGGTGAAGAACGAGTCATCCGAGATGGTTTCCGTATCACAACAACGCTGGATAGAGATTTGCAGGAATATGCCCAACAAGCAGTTGCCACACAGGTGAAATATTTGCAATATGATCACGCAACCAACGGCGCCGCTGTTGCACTAAATCCAAAAAATGGACAAATTCTCGCAATGGTTGGAAGTTATGATTGGACTGATCCAAAATTTGGACAAACCAATATGGCGATAATTCCAAGACAGCCAGGATCGTCTTTCAAACCAATTATTTACGGCCGTGCCATTGAGGATCATTTGATAACACCAGCGACAGTTTTGCAAGATGTAAAAACGACATTCCCTGGAAAATACACGCCCCATGATTATGATTACAGTTACCGAGGAAATGTCACCGTTAGCCGTGCGCTTGCTAATTCGCTCAATATCCCTGCTGTTGAAGTGATGGAAAAAGTTGGTGTTCCTAACGGCATCGATCAGGCACAAAAAATGGGTATCACCACGTTGCAATCCGCGAGTCATTATGGTCTTTCGTTTGTTCTCGGATCTGGCGAAATACCGCTTCTTCAAATGACAAATGTCTATGCAACATTTGCTGATCAGGGAGTTTATCATGACACAACGGGAATTATCCAAATAAAAGATAAATATGGAGAGACAGTCACCACACCGACAAATTTCTTTTCGTTTCTTATATATCTCAATCCCTACAGCTGGTTTAATAACTCTGGGGATCAGAACAATCAACAAGTGATAAGCCCCGATGCAGCATATCTCATCACATCAATTCTTTCAGACAATGCCGCACGTGCCGAAGAATTTGGCGGCGCACTTACTATCAACAGAACTGCTGCTGTCAAAACTGGTACCACAGATGATTTTAAAGACGCGCTGACGCTGGGGTATACGCCGAGTTTTGTGGTGGGTGTTTGGGTGGGCAATTTTGACGGTTCACCGATGCACGCTATTTCCGGGGTGACGGGGGCCGCGCCGATTCTGCACGAGTTGATGGAGCACCTGCATGAGCGTTATGGCACGTCCTGGTATGTCACGCCTCAGCAGGTCGTGACTCGCATGATCGACCCTCTTACCGGCAAGCGCCTGCCGGATGCGTCGGAGCCGGGCCGGAGCGCCGTCGCCGAGAAATTCCTCGCTGACCGGTTGCCTCCGGAAGCCGGTCCGGA
>CAZJVI010000014.1:9885-24428 GCA_964549385.1 uncultured Gammaproteobacteria bacterium | reverse complement strand
ATTCTGCTCCTGAATGCGATGTCTCCATGGCCTTTAGTCGGGTGCTTGTTTGTGCATTTTTACTGTCAGTAAAAAGCAGACAGTACGATTGTTTATCTCCTCTTCCAACACGTCCGCGAAGCTGATGCAATTGTGCCAAACCGAATCGCTCCGATGCCTCAATCATAATAATTGTTGCATTAGAGATATCAATGCCGACTTCAACAACCGGTGTCGCGACTAAAATATTAAAATCGCCATTGCGAAATTTTTGCAAAGTTTCATCTTTTTCTTTTGCTTTTTGTTTCCCATGAAGTAGCCCAAGTTTGAGATCCGGATAAATATCTTTTCGCAGTCGTTCAAATTCCTGATTGACTGCTCTTACTGTTTGCATTGTTTCAGACGGTTCGATAAACGGGCAAACGATAAAAGCTTGAGAATGTGTTTCATTAATTTGTTTTTTTATCCAAGCATACGCCCCGTTTCTTTTTTCAGGAGGCACGAGCCATGTTTTAATTTTTTTTCTTCCATGCGGCATTTCGTTAAGATATGACAAATCCAAATCTCCATACATTGTCAGCGCGACTGTTCGAGGAATTGGCGTTGCAGTCATCGTGAGTAAATGCGGATTATCCCCTTTTTGTCTGATGGTGCTTCGTTGTTCGACACCAAATCGTTGCTGTTCATCAATTATTACCAAGCCCAAGTTTTTAAATTGCAGTTTTTCATTTAAAACAGCATGGGTACCGATAATAATATGAGAATCAGGAATTATGAATAATGAATCATGAGATTTGTTATTTTTTTTCGTTTTATTCTTGATTCCTGATTCCTGATTCTTGATTCGTTTGTTTCCTGTTACCAAATCCACTTTCACCCCTATTGGTTCCAACAGTTTAGAAATTGTGGCAAAGTGTTGCTGTGCCAAAATTTCTGTCGGTGCCATGAGGACTGATTGATAGCCATTGAGATATGCGATATACATACTGATTGCGGCAACGATTGTTTTTCCGCTTCCAACATCCCCTTGGACTAAGCGATTCATCGGTGTAGTTTGCTGTAAATCATTTTCAATTTTTTCAAGTGCGGTTTGCTGTGCTCCAGTCAGTTTAAAAGGCAATGAATTAATGCAGTCAACTATTTGTTTTTGATATTTTTTTATTGCAAATTGAATCCCCTTTTGTTTTTCTTGCCATTGCGCTCGACGTTTCTTTGCGGCAATTTGCATGAGAAAAAGCTCATCAAAGGCTAGTCTTTCTCTTGCCTGGCTCGCGTTTTCTAAATTTTTTGGAAAATGTATTTCTTGAATTGCCTCCTCAAGCGGCATCAAATGGTCTTTTTTTATAATGGTTGGCGGCATAAATTCTGTGATTTCGTCGATTTGCTGGGTTAAAATAGTAAAAATTTGTCTTCTTAGCCATTTTGATGACACGCCTTGAGTTTCAGGATAAACAGGAATAAGTCTTCCTGTGTGAATCGGTGGATTGTTATTAAAAAGTATTTCATATTCAGGTGATTGCAGTGACATTGTTTTACTTCGTCCAAATCTGTCAGCTTTTCCCGATGCAGAAATTGCCGCGTTTGGCAAAATAGTTTTTGTCAAAAACGGTTGATTAAACCATGTCAGCTCTATTGTACCCGTTCCGTCTGTGACAAGTGCTTTTTGCATTGTTTTAATTCTCGCGCCGCGCATATAATTTGTTTTCATCTCAATCACTTGCCCTTGAATGGTGACGGTTTCACCCGGCTGAATGTCTGAAATTTTAGAAATTAGTGAATAATCTTCATAGCGGCTTGGAAGATGAAAAAGAAAATCATAATACGTGTGAATGCCAAGTTTTTCAAGCCTTCCAGCATACATTTTCATTGATCGATTCCCAGCGGTAATTGATGAATGGAGAGTCATACCTTCTGTCATTATATCATTGCTAAAGCAATCTGTTTGCTTCGCTTCCTCTTGCATTTATGGTCAAGATGTTTTATTGTGATTACATGGAGAAACCTGTCAATGAGACGGTAGAACATAACGGATCCGTTAATGAAACGCTGAATCGTTCACAAGAAGAGAGAAGGCATAGAGTGAAAAAACGATTAGGTGTCCTTGGTTTTGCACTCTTGCCGATAGGTTATGGAGTTGGGTTTGCAGGGTTTATAGCCGGTTTGCATGCGCTTGCATATGTAGGAGGGGCAATAACCATTGCGGGCTTTTTGCTTCGTGCACCGATTATATTTAATGCGATGGATGAGAAGCATGTTCAGAAGATGAAAAATATGTTCAAAGGTGATAATATTTAATCTATGAAACGAACACTGAAAGATGTTATTTTAGAATTTTTGACAATTGTTGAGTATTCTGATGATAAGGAAAAGTTTATTGCTGAATTTGAACAGCTCAATCAGATAGAAGCATTTACCAATGTTTTTCAAACGCTTCCAGAAGATGTTCAGGAAAAGATTAAGAAAAGTAAGCCGGAAGAGATTGGTCAATATATTCCAAAAGATGCTTACCAGCAGGAGTTGACGAAAGTTACTTCGATTGCTTTTGGAGAACAAATTAAAGATACATTACCTATTCTTACTCCTGCTCAAAAAGAGAAAGTTATCCAACTTGTTGCCGGATTGCAAGAAGAGGAACAGCAAACACAGAATAATCCCTCAGAATAGCATAAAATTTTAGTTCAATAATGACACTACAGAAAGGTATTGCAAATTATTAAACAATATGATATTATAGGTTCCATTATGAGTGGACATGCAGAAGTAGCTCCAGTTTCAAGAGAAACAACGGTTAAAGAGCATTTTGGAGGACATCAAGAGAAAAAAAGAGGTTTTCTTAGAAGGTCTTTGGATGCATTGGGTCTTACTGCAGCGGCAATAGGATTTATGTCATATGCTTCTGGACTTATTGGAATGGAAAGCACAACAGGTGTTGAACACGCTTATTTTATGAATGCTTTTAATGGTGGTTTGATTGCTACAGCAGCTGGACTTGGTATATCTCTGGGAGTTCAAGCATATAGCAAGGCCCGTGGGAAATAACGAAACCTATCAAGGAAGCTTCACAAAACCTCTATTAATTATTCAATAACGCAAGATACGGAAGAAATGAGGCCGCAATAAGGCAAAGTCCCGCGATAACGATTAAAACTTTCAAAAGCGTTTTGTGTTTGTCAAACATCCCCATGAGTCGATTATATTGAATTATAATGTAGGAATCAAGAATTAAGAGTTATTTTTTATAGGAAACTTTAACAAATTTTCTTTTCCCTACTTGAATGATTGGATTTTCTTTTAATGAGATTTGTTCGTTTGGATTTTTAATTTGTTTTTCGTTGACAGAAACGCCACCTTGTTCTAGCAGTCTTTTTGCCTCTGAATTACTTGAAGCAAGTTTGGTTTGTAAAAGAATATCAAGGATTGAAAGCTCATTTTTTTCAAAAGTGAATTCATTGATTTCTTCCGGTTTTTCGCCACCTTGTACTCTTTTTGCAAAATTTTCTTTTGCTGCTTCTGCTTCTTCAAGACTTGTTAATTCTTTGGTGATTTCAAAGGCAAGATCTTTTTTTATTTTCATCGGATGCTCGCCTTTTTTGAGAGCATTTTCCGCTTCTTGCACCTCCGTCAGTGAGACATTTGTTCCGAGTGTATAATATTGAATAATAAGCTCGTCCGTTATTGCCATGACCTTGGCATACATATCCTCTGCAGTATCATCAAGCCAGATCGCATTGCCCCATGATTTACTCATCTTCCGGCCGTCAGTTCCTTCGAGCAGTACACTCGTCATAACAAATGATTGTTTTTTTCTTATATCTTTTTGCAGAGTTCTTCCTGCTTGCATATTAAACGTCTGATCTGTGCCGCCAAGTTGAATGTCAGTATCCATAAAATAGCTGTCATATCCCTGCATGACAGGATAAAGAAATTCGTGCAGACCGACACGTTTATTTTCACTTAATCGTTTGCGAATAAGTTCTCTCCCGACAAAATCGCCTACTGAAAAATGTTGGGTAAGTTTTATAATATCCTCGAAGGAAAGTTTCTTCAGCCATTCACTGTTGTGTCGTACAGTAACTTTTGAAAAATCGAGAATTTTTTCCGCCTGTTTTTTATACGTTTGGAAATTTTTTATAATTTCTTCTGATGTCAGAACTGGTCGCTCGGTATCTTTGTCTGAGGTGTCACCGATAAGTGCAGTGAAATCACCAATAAGGAATGTAACATGATGACCCAATTCGCTGAATTCTTGGAGCTTTCTTAATGAGACAGCATGACCGAGGTGAATTTTGGTGCTTGTTGGATCAATTCCTAGATATATGTTTAATTTTTCTCCCGAGCGAAGCTTCTCTTCTAATTCTTTTTTGCCAGGAATGATATTTGCAACGCCACGAGTTAACAATTCTTCAATTTTATCCATGAGCGTATTATATCATTTTTTTGCTTTTGAGAGGAGAATGTTTTATTTTTTATAAAACTTAGAAGAGAAAAATATGAATTTATCGCCTGCCGCTGTTTGTTTGTCTTTTATTTTTTGCACCACGGATACCACGTTCTACACCATATCCTCTACCTTTATTATTGTTTCCGTTAATGGGCTTATTAGGCTGGTTAATTATTTGTCTAGCTGGTGGCGTGTATTGTGGCTTCTGTTGTACTCTTTGTCGTGTTTGTGTATTTTCTTTGTCCCTCTGTATTCTTGGCCTGGGTGACTCGTATGCTTGATATCCGCCTACCGCTGGAGGATTCTCATCTGTTTTTGGTACCAGCTTTGTTACTGTTTCGGTTTCTGTGACAGTTGGTCTGGAGGGTTCTGTTACATGTTTACCACTAACAGTAACGATATCCATCCGTTGGTCCCTCAGCGCTTTGTCCAGTAAAGCCTCTGCTTCCGGTGAAAGAGCTACACCTGCATCATACATTTCCACCATTCTTTCTACAGAACCATATGGTTTTGCAACAGCTGTAAGATCAGCCATTTCTTTGCTGTCTGGAGCAAGTACGCTAACATGCGCTATAGGTGGTTCAAAGTGTGGAGCTTCCAGTCCTACTGTTGGAAGCTCTTCACGCAAACCTTGCTCTACTACGACTGCACGTTCTTTGGCCAGTCCCATATTTTCTTCCTGGTTTGGGTCTGTAAGCCCTGCGTTCACTTCGCCACCAATATCTGCTGATGCGTTCCCTTTGACTTGAATGCCATCGTCTATATCACCTTTTTTTACAAGATTCTCATAATCAGTGGCAATTTGGGGTATGTCCGATGGACGAAGAATTCTTTTTGCATTGGGATCTGCTGCAAATTTTTCAGCATACGCTGCAGGTACAACAACAGACGTGCTATCTACTGTTACCTGGGGGACTAGGGGTCCTTCTACTGTTCTTGTTACTGTTGTTTGTCCCTGGACTGGCACTTCAGTTACCGTAGTATGAGAACTATTTTGTAACCAACCGGCTGTTGCGAGAAGAGCTGCTCCCGCTGCGATACCTCTCCTTACTTTGCCTACTCTTCTTGTTGTATCTTTTCTTCCTCCTGAATTGGCTTCTGCAGCTCTTCCTGCATCAGAAAGTTGACCTGATAGCATATCAGCCTCAGCCATATCTGTATCCGTAACAGCTCCCGCGTTTCTATCTCTTACGTTGCGAATAGCTGCCATGAGATTAGAGAATCTCTCTCCATTACCTCTTATCGCCGCAGCCAATCTTTCTCCACCACTTCTTTCCTGCGTTTGCCGTGCTTCATTATTTCCATTCTCTTCAATTTGTGGAAGTTCGCCATTATTTACTGCCATTATTTAGCCTCCTCTTTTCCTTCAAGTTTTTCCAGGGTTTTTCTATATGCCTCATCATCAGCTTTTCTTTGTACGCGAAGTAATAATTGTGTCATTTTTTTAAGAATTGCTTCACTTTTTTCTTGGTATTCCTTAAGGATTTGTTCTGCTGTTTTTTGATGCATACAGTAACCATAGCAAGAATAATTACAAATAGTCAATGTGACAAGGTCTAAACTTGCATAAATCCTTTGAAATTAGTATTATAGGTGGTATAGTCTACTTCTATGGATTACAGATCTTCACAGCGGCTGCGTTCAAGAAGACCAACACGAGGTATTTCTTTTAAAGCTCGAGAGCTTCTCACAATAAGTGCTCTTATCAAATACCTCTTTTTTGCCTTTATTGCCGGAATTATTATTCTTGCAGGAATGTTTTTATGGTACAGCCGCGATTTACCTACTCCTGGAACGCTCGTTAATTCAAAATATAAAGACGCGACAAGAATTTATGACAGAAATCATGTGCTTCTTTATTCTGTTTATCAAAATGACAATAGAACCTACGTGGGACTCACTGTTATTCCCAAACAACTGCAACAAGCAACAATTGCGACTGAAGATAAAACATTTTATAGCGATACTGGTTTTTCTCCTATTGGTATACTTCGTGCTGTGAAGAATATGGCGCTTGGTGGTGGTTTGCAAAGCGGCTCTACAATTACCCAGCAGCTGGTGAAGAATGTGTTGCTTACCGATCAACAAACGATTGCTCGAAAAATTAAGGAGATTATTTTATCAATTCAAGTCGATCAAAAATATTCCAAGAGTCAAATTTTGGAAATGTATTTGAATAATATCCCTTATGGTGGAACGGCAATTGGTGTGGAAGCTGCCGCGGAACAATATTTCGGTAAGAATGTTCAGAATTTGGATCTCGCGCAAAGTGCATTTTTGGCTGGGTTGCCGCAAAGTCCAACGCTTTACTCCCCTTTTAGCGGAAACAAATATTATCTTGCAAGAACAAAGGTGGTTCTTAACGCCATGGCTAATAATGGGTATATAACCCAAAGCAGTGCAAAAAACGCTTACAACGAGATCAAGAATTACCAATTTTCAGATAATAACACCAATATCAAAGCCCCCTATTTTGTCGTATATGTCCGAGAGCTTTTGGATCAAAAATTCGGAGACGCGATGGTCGCAAATGGTGGATTACAAGTCACAACAACTCTTGATTACAGCATCCAGCAAAAAGCGGAAAATATTGTACAGACTGAAATAAATGGTTTGAAGTCATATGATGTTGGAAACGGTGCCGCAATTGTTACCAATCCAAAGAATGGCCAAATTCTCGCGTTTGTCGGAGGGAAAAATTATTTTGGCGATCCTTTGCCAACTGGCTGTAAACCAGGGGTAAATTGCGTTTTTGAACCAAATGTTGATACAGCACTTTCCAATAGACAGCCTGGTTCATCTCTAAAACCGATTATTTATTCTGTTGCGTTTGAACATGGATATACGCCGGCAACCATGATAATGGATGTTCAGACGGATTTTAAAGCAACTAATTCAGATCCTGATTATACTCCAGTAAATTATAGTGGGAAGTTTAATGGGCCCATACAGATTCGCTTCGCTTTGGGAAATTCGCTTAACGTTCCGGCTGTAAAGACATTGGCTCGCGTTGGTATTCAGCCTGTCATGCAGCAAGGATACAATATGGGAATTACTAATTGGCAGCCAACAGCGCAAAATCTTGCGAGTGTTGGTTTATCTTTGGTTTTGGGTGGACGTGAGACAACACTTCTTGATGAAACAACTGCTTATGGTGTTTTTGCCAATGAAGGGATTCGTCAAGATCCTGTTGCAATTTTGAAAGTCACAGACAGTAAAGACAATGTCCTTTATCAGGCTCAACCTGTGCAAGGACCACGGGTTTTGCCTGCAGATGTGAGTTTTCTTATCTCTCATATTCTTTCTGATAACAACGCGCGTACAATGGATTTTGGTCCGAATTCATGGCTTGTTGTTCCGGGACACACTGTTTCAGTAAAAACAGGAACGACTGATGAAAAACGTGACAACTGGACCATTGGATATACACCAGATTATGTCGTTGGTGTATGGGTCGGCAATGATGACAATGAAGTGATGAATCAAGCAATTTCTTCAGGTGAGACAGGGGCCTCGCCTATTTGGGAAAAGATTATGGCAGCTGTTTTGAAAGGCAAACCTGATCAAGAAGAGCCCAAACCGAGTGATGTCGTTGCAGAACAAATTGATGCAATGGCGGGAGGTCTTCCCTTCCCTGGACAGCCAACTCGTTCGGAATATTTTATCAATGGCACTCAGCCAACGACACAATCCCCTGTTTATCAAAGTAAAGACGGGAAAAATTATCTTGTTCTTCGGGAAAGTGATCCTGTTTCAACAGATGGTGTAAATAGATGGCAGCAAGGAATTGATGCATGGATTCAGCAAAATCACGCCAGCGATGAGTTGTATCATCCCCCAGACGACGTGATCCGTCAGGCAACTGGAGATCATTCGACAGACACGCCCGCGCCAACACCATCCACTACACCAACTCCAACACCTGGAGGACATTAATTATTGATATATTTTGTATTCTTGTGCGATAAGGTATCTTTTGATAGAATTTTATCTATGCTCACAAGAGATGATTTGGAACAAATACGCGGAGTTATGCGAGAAGAAGTTCGAAGTATTGTTCGTGAAGAAGTTTCTTCACAATTAAAGCCTGTCAATCGTAAATTAAATCGTATTCAGAAAGATATGACGTTTATCGTCAAAGATTATAGTAATGCGGTTTCGCATCTAAGAAAACGAGTTGATAGAATTGAGGATCATTTAGATTTACCTCAGATATAATTAACTTTTCAGTCTTGCTCCGAATTTATCTTTGAGGACTTTTGCCCAGATTGCATTTATCGGTCTTTGTATACTGACCCAGTCACCATGTTTTTCTTGAAGTAAATTAAAAATGATATTGGGAATACATCCTTTAATAAATAGTAAATATATAACGAGGGTATTTTAACACAAAAATTTTTATTCAAATAGATTTGCTGTTGTACTTAAATCAAGAATTTCAATATTTCTATATTCAATCTCTAAATAATTATTGTTCTTGCTCTGTTTTCCTTCTGTTTTGTCAGCAAAATAAATAGGGTGATGATGGTCGTTGGCACGAAGATAAAGTTCACCAAAATTTTCAACAAGAAGATTTTGATCTTCAAGCAAAAGCTGTTGATGTATCCACATGTTAAGGGTATTCTCAACTAATAATATTTCCATTGAGCACCATTTTTCTGGATCGTAATCTTGAAAGTTTTTTCCATTATTTTCTTTTCTTTGTTCGGGCCATGTTACTGATCTAGTTTTTCCAGAGTATCTTATTAATGCTAATTCAGAAACGAAGCCAGAAGTTTTTTGTGCTCTAAGATGAATTCCAAACCAGTCGTATTCATGATTCGTTACGTATAGAAATCTGAAATCTAATTTTATTCTTAAGTTTTTAAGTCTTGGTATATTTGCAATTTTTATAGCTTCTTTCTCAGTTAAAATTCCATTCTGTTTAGGCGAAAACTTTTTGCTTGCAATAAATTCACCTGGTTCAAAAGTCTGTTTTTTTATTATGTCAAATATTTTAATTTCTTTTTCAATAATGTTATATAACTCTGTTTTAGAATTGTATTTTTTTGCCTCATATCCTCTAATGTCAAAAGGCATATCTTCAACGTCCTGACCAGTAACTACTAAAATATTTTTATCCATTTGTATTGCAATTCCTAACTCAAGCAGTACATTTGGATTGTGGTTTGTTATATCTGCAATAAATAAATCACAAGATGATATTCCTGTAACAAAAATTTCATAAAGTTGTTTATTACGGTTTATAAACTCCTCAATCTCAGCAGGTTTAATTTCATTTTCCCAATTTGAGTCAACTTTTAATAAATATTTAGAACCATATTGAGCTTCCCATCCGTGTTCAGTTTTGAGTTTCTCAAATATGTCTTCGTACATAGCCATTACATACGCATTCCATTTAAAAGCACCAAAAATTCTTTTTTCCTTTTCTTGCCACGAAACTCTAATTGCTTTCTTTTTTTGCATATTTATATCAATTATACCAAACATGAGGCTTATTGCTATTTTGTGAAGAATTTGTTCACTTCTATAGTGAACTTTTTGTTTCTTACGAGGGGAAAATCCTGATGAAGTTTAACCTTTATTTTGAAGTTTTAACAGCTGCAACTTTTACTCGCTCTTTTTTATCAAATCCAAGCTTGTAAATGCAGTACCATGCTGGAAACGGAAAAATTATAATGCCACCAATTATTAATAGGATAGTCAAAAAATTTAAATTATAATTCACAGTCTCCAAAGCAGACCACCACTGAAGCGCATGCAGTAACAACACTATTACAAACCAACTCTTCCAAGAACGCTGAGACAATATATTTTTTTTAAAAGTATAAGAATATACAGCCAACGCATATACTACTTTTGGCAGAAAAAAAAGTATTCCTATTAAGATCAACCAGTTTAATAAATTATCTAAGAGCCCGAGTACGCTTAAGGCAGTAACTATTACTGAAATCCAAAAATAAATTTTCCAAAGCATAAATTTATAATTTTTCATTATTATTTAGACAAAAACGATACTCCGATAAAAAGTAAATTAAATAATACAAGAGCACCTAATGGAAACAATAGATTTTTGCTTAATGAAAACCTTCTATAATCAATTAATAGAGAATAATACGGAATATAAACAGCTAGTAACAATACGAGGGCTATAACATAAAGTTCGTAGGCTAATACTTGGAAAATTAAAGAAAAAGTCATATACGCACACAATAGGCATAATTCTAATAGAATAATAAAAATTATTCTAATACTCCAGCGTAAAATCTTATTGGGCTGTTTACTATTTGCTAATATTTCTTCTCTGTTATTAATATAACTAATCAGTTTTATCCATTCGTTATTTTTAATAAATTTTTTTTGTATTTGAACTACTGACAGTACCGATGGAAATAAAATTTTTCTACTAACTAATAAAACTTGATCATCAATAACAATAAATTTGTAGATGCTTGACCATTTTAGATTCTCTCTTAATAATCTTCTGCTAGTAATTCTGACACCATATTCATCAATAATATAATTATCGGGAGTAAAATTTTTTTTAATATGAAAGTAAATAAAAGAATACAATTTGAGATAATAAATTTGTGGAACGAGTAAAATTAATCCAATGATTGTTCCACGTGCATTAAACTGCGGATCTTTATAAAACCCGTTAATTGAAATTACAATTAAAACAATTCCTAATAACCAATAAAAAATTTGATAAATATCTCTTCTATTAGAATGGTTATAAAAAGTACTAAATAGAGAATAATAATCTTCGTATGAATAATTTACCGAAAATTTTAATTTTGGCGCTAAGGATCTGCTCTTAATATTCGTTAATTTGGAAGCACTTTGTTTCATACTCATGTATTATATCAAAAGCTTGTCTCATAGTATACATATGGTCTTGGCATGAGGCTATTTTGAAAAGTAGTTATAAATTTGTTAATAAATTATGAGGTGTTATTTTTTTTCTTGAGGTGGGATAAATTTATTAAATCTGCTTGGAGGAGCTGTTATGTTTATGCCATATAATTCCCATTTATTACCTTCCAAAATAAATGTTGCATCTACTTGCCCTTCATCTCCATTTTCATAGAGAAAATGTCCTTGATACTTCAAAAATATAGGCTGTCCAATATAAAAATTAATCCAAAAGTTATCCAAAAATAAACTTCTGCCTATATATCCTTGCATTTCGGGTTGTTCATATTCACTTGAAGTTATAAAAGTATTCAAATCATTATAATCTGTAAACTGATCAGAGAATAAATTATATGCATTTTTGTATTCCTTATTTGTTTCATAAATCATGAATTCATCAAGTACTTTTTCAAGAGATAGTATCTGGTCTTCTGCTTGCGACAGGAGATAACGACTATAACCATATATTGATCCCAGCAGCAAAATAATAATTAATACTACTCCAAGTAGTATCTTTTTTACTTTTGATAGATTTACAAAAAATTTTTTTACTGCTTTCCCAAATCGGATAACGCTTTTATAAAAATTTTTCCGTTGAGTTAACATATTAAACAGTTTGCGGTATCCAAAGTCTTTTACTGCAAGAGAAAACCCTTTAGATAATTTAAAAATTGCGTAAAGTACTGGCAAAATAAACAATAATGTCAGAAAGACATCAATCCATCTATCAGGTTTACCATTATCTTGAAATACTGAAAAGTTTTTTATGACAGGTGCTGTTGGAGTTAGTTCGTAAAAGATATACAAGAAGTAATAAATCGTATTTATCCATAGCATTAGCTTCCAAAAAAATAATCTAATATTTATTTTCCGATAAAGAAAAGCATAAAGTGCAAAAGAATAAGAGAACCACATGGAGGTTTCAATTATATGTGCAACGAGATGTTTGGTACCGTCCTGATTTGCCGACAAGATAGCCCCTATTACAAAAATATTTACTATCCAAAAAAAGATTTTCCAAAGAATTCTTTTCATAATATACACCGGGTAAAATATTATAGGATTATAGCATATAGTACAGCTATGTTCAATTCTACTGCATATATTTTTCATTGTGATCGCTGGATGAGGCAATTTTGGAAAATTTGCTATTATTTATCTAACTTTTGGTTTCTTGCGAGGGTAACGTCCTGTTTACATCCAGGAAATTGGGGGTTTGTTTTTGATTAGCTTTTCAGTCTTGCTCCGAATTTGTCTTTGAGGACTTTGAGGATTTTTTCGCGGATTTCTCCTATTTCTTTGTCTGTTAGATTTTTATCATAACTTTGGTAAATAATATGAAAGGTCCGCGCTTCCTGATATTTATCAAGTAGCGTTACTTCACGGATCAATTCACTTTGCTTTGTTATTTCTTCAATCAAATCGCCAGTTTGTACACTTGAGGATGCGATGATTGCTAGGTCTTCGACTTGCGGAGGATATTTGCTTACTGGATGATAGAGCTTCTTAAGTGTGGCGTGTTTTAAGAGAATTCCGAAGTCCAATTCAAAAGTGACTGTTGTCCCATCCAATATTTCAATCGTACCGAGTTTTTCCTTATCAATTGATAATAAAGCTCCCGAACGATCAGTAAGCTGTTTAAAATCTACTTTTTTAATTTCTAAATCTTCTAGTAGTCTTTCAATAACACCTTTTGCTTCTAAAAATGATGCGTGTGGTTTGTGGATTACTCCACCGAGTTTTAATAATTGTTTAGGTAGATCTTTTCCGTTTTTCTCATAGATATTTGCCAATTCAAAAATTTGAATTATTTCATGATCTTGATTTTCTTTTACAACTTTTAAAAGACTGGGAATAAGAGTACTCCGCATGTAGACCATATCGTCAGAAAGTGGATTTTGAATAGTCACAGCATTTTCAACTGGACCTTCGTACAACGTTTCTGAAACCATTGGATATGTATAGACTTCAGTAAAACCACAATATTTCAAAGCATCTTTGACACGATCTTCCCAATAAAAATCATTTTTTTCGATATGGAAATATGCTTGTGATGAAAATGTTGGTAACGTATCTGGAATATTAATGTATCCATAAACTCTTGCAATTTCTTCAATAAGATCTTCAGGTATTTGCATATCATCACCCTGTTTATTTTTGGGCACAGTAACAATAAGTTTGTCTTCTTGTTGTTCGACTGTAAATCCAAGACTTGTTAGAATTTGTTTTGATTTACTTAGAGGTATTGTTATCCCGACAACATCGTTAATTTTTTCTTCCGATAAAGTGATAGTTGTTTCTTTTGGAGGATGAGGGTATAAATCAATTATTCCAGAGATAATTTTCCCATCGGCAAATTTCTCAAATAATTCAATTCCGCGGGCTAGTGCGTCTTGTGCATATTCTGGATTGATTCCTTTTTCATTGAGTATTGCTGCTTCAGTTCGGATGCCAAGTTCCATCGATGTTTTTCGGATATGATGTTGGTCGACATTATCGATAAAGAAAAGAATTCGTTTGGTACTGTTCGTAACAACACTGTTTGCCGTACCCATAATACTGATAAGATCGATAATTTCTCCTTTGCCATCATCCGCGATAATGTCGCCGCCTGAAAGTGCATATTCTTTCCCATCGAGTGTTCTCATTTTTTCTCCTTTTTTAGATTCTCGGATATTTAGTGTGTGATTCAACAATCTATCATAATCGAAGACATGTGTTGGATGACCGATTTCGCGCATAACATAATTTGTGATATCAATAACATTGTTAAGACTTCGGATTCCAGATGCATCAAGTCTGTCTTTCATATATTGTGGAGATTGTTTGATAGTAACTTCCATAATAACTGCACAGATTCGATTAATAAGTTTCTGATCGAATGTAATATGAAGTTCTGAACTTTTTAAAGGATGGATGTCAGGAAGTTGCAAGTCCGGTTTTATAAATGTCGCATCGATCCCTGATTGTGGAAGAACTGTTGCGGCTTCTTGTGCAATTCCAACAACAGACATAAGATCTGGTCGATTAGTAGTGATCTCTATATCATAGACAAAATCATCTTTATATTTTTCGATATGTTCAACAGAAACACTCGTCAGTGACAAATTTACTCCTATTTTTTTTGGAGTTGCTGAAGTTTTCAAATATTCTCGTAACCAACTGTCTAGTATTTTTATGTTCATATATTCAGGTATCAGGTATCAGG
>CAZJVI010000014.1:0-9785 GCA_964549385.1 uncultured Gammaproteobacteria bacterium | reverse complement strand
ATTTCTACTCCCTGATTCCTGTTCCCTTTTTCCCTGATTTAAAACTGTTTCAAAAAGTCTAAATCATTACCATACAAAATTCTTAAATCATCAATTTTAATTCCTTCTTTCATCATAAGTACTCGTTCTACTCCCCAACCGAATGCAAAGCCTGTATATTTTTTAGTGTCGACCTTTCCTGCTTTTAAAACATTTGGATGTACCATCCCCGCACCGCCAAGCTCAAGCCATCCTTCTTTGCAAAGCCGGCAACCTTTTCCGAGACAGACTCCACAGGTGATATCAACTTCAAAAGATGGTTCGGTGAATTGGAAATGATACGGTCGAATGCGACTTACTCTGTTTTCTCCAAAATATGATTTAACAAAATAATTTAGTGTTCCTTTCAAATCCGAAATCGCCATGTTTTCTCCAACCACCAATCCTTCAAATTGGTGAAACATCGGCGTATGGCTCACATCTGATTGCCTTCGATATGTTTTTGCGATATTCAACATTTTAATTGGGAATTTCCCCTTTTCCATTTCTCGAACTTGTCCTGAAGAAGTATGTGGTGTTAAGAGAACCGTCCCTTTTTTTTGATCTGATTGTTGTTTGATAAAAAACGTTTCCCAATCATCACGTGCAGGATGGTTTTCAGGAAAATTTAAAGAGGTAAACGCATACCAGTCCCATTCGATCTCAGGATAGCGCACACGGGTAAATCCGATTTGTGCGAAAATCGTCGTAATCTCACGGATTGCTTGTGTTACCAGATGAAGATGTCCAAGTGGTGGTTTTATCCCTGGTTCTGTTACATCAAGTGAAGAAACATGTAGTGATTTTGTTTCTTTCAAAGATTTCTCCCGTGTTTTTATTGTTTCTTCAATGATATCTTTTACATTGTTTGCAACGATACCGATTTTTGGTCGCTCTTCTTTTGAGAGTTTTGGCAAATCTTTCATTAATTGCGTAACTTCTCCATTTCTTCCCAGAAATTGAATTCTAATTTCTTCAAGTTCTTTTGGAGATTTTGTTTCAAGAATGAGTGAGATAGCGTTGTTTTTAATACCGAGTAATTTTTCTTCCATATATTGCATTATAATAGTTTTTTGTAAGTATTGCGAGATTTTTATCGCTTTACCAATAAAAATCTCGTGTAATTATCTTTTTTATCTTGCAAATTTTCGTCAAGAACATCAAAATGATACCGTTTCGCGAGAGTCAATGGTCCAAGAATTGCGATATTATTTGACAATTTTTTCTTGGCAAGCTGTTCAGCTGCTTTTGCTGTATCTACAAGATCCCCTGTCCCACTTATAAGTTTGAAGTGAGTATATTTTTCTGCTAATGTTTGTTCACATTGTTTGAGTACTTGCGGATGAGCCATTATAGTATCAATTTCTTCGGCTGGCACATCTTTTTGTTTCATCAGGAAGTGTTTGATGAGAATTTGAAAATCTTGAACAATTGTACATTGATATTTCGTTAATGCTTGCATTGTTTCTTCAACAAGTCCACCTGTCGAATTTGTAATTGCAAAGAGACCAAAATCAATGTTGCCTTCATGAAGATTTCTCAATACTTTTTCTGTAGTATAGAGATATTCAATTTTGTAGTCAGTAATCTTTTTTTGAGTAAGATAATGCATTAAAGCCTCTTCATTAAAACTCCCTATGCCGCCCTGAATGCCATAAACGAAATGGTGAGAATCCACTCGTTCGGGAAGAAGTTGATTGTACAATTTATCATATGCTTCACCAAGTTTTATGCGCATGTCTTTTGTATGTGGATTATAATGCTGCATATTCATAAATAATTCCCACGTATCGTTGCATGTTTGCTCTTTTACTTCCAAAAGTTTCGTGGCTCCGACGGTATCAATAGGAGTTGGTTGCATATTAAATTCATCGAGGAGTCTTCCGATAAAATGCGCTAATCCCAGAGAATTCGCTGAAAGTCTGTCGTGTTCTTCGGCTGACAATTCAATAACACGCAGTTGTTTGCTTTCAAAATAATTTTTCCAAAATTGGTATGTTTCATCGTTTGCTAAAAATTTGTTAACTACAATAGTTAAATTGGCAAATCCGTTTTTAGAACTGTCAGGGCCGAAAATCGGATGTGTCAGAAGAGCTTGTGTTTTTGTCCCAAATAAATGTTTCTTAAAAATTCTGGCAGGATATGCTTTGACCGCAAGAACATCGATGAGGACATGTTCCGGCCGGAAAAATTTTTTGTGTTGAATGATTACCGACTCAAATGCTTCAATCGGAATCGCGTAGAAAATTGCTTCGCTTTCATATGCTTTTTGAAGGTCAGTAGTAATAGGAAAATTAATTTCTTCTTTTTTTTGACGTTGATAAATTGTTACATCAAAATCGTCTTTAATGAGTTGATAAAGTGTTTTCCCAAAACGGCCAAATCCAATAATTGTTACGGTTTTTTTATTCATTTTCTTTTTCAATTATTAATGCTTCTTGATGAATTTCTTCATAAATTTTTTCAATAAATTTTTCTGAAAGAAAATGTTTTTTTGCTTTTGTTTTTACTCTTTCTAAAACTATTTTCCATCGTTTTTCATCAAGCGGTTGAATGTTTTTTTCTTTCTTTAATTTTCCAACTTCACGGACAACAGCAAAACGTTTTGCCAGAACTTCGAGTAAGTCTTCATCTATTATGTCAATCTCTTCTCTGTAATTTTCCAAAGTTTTTTTCATACTACAAATTTTGCGCTTTGTGACGCAGATAATGATCCATGATAACAAGAGCACCCATCGCATCAACGATTGGCACAGCTCGTGGTAAAACACATGGATCATGTCTTCCACTCGCTTCTAATTCTATAGAATTTTTATCTTTTGTTATTGTTTGCTGTTTCTTTTTGATTGTTGAGACAGGTTTAAATGCAACTCTGAAATACATTGTTTCTCCATTTGAAATGCCACCCAATGTCCCGCCTGCATTATTTGTTTTGGTTTTAATTTTTCCATGTTTATCAGTATAGAATTCATCATTATGTTCACTACCTCGCAACTTTATTCCCTCAAATCCTGAACCAAATTCAAAACCTTTTGTTGCGTTGATACTCAACATAGCTTTTGCAAGATCTGCGGGTAATTTATCAAAAACTGGTTCCCCTAATCCGACTGGAACATATTTAATGATTCCACGGATTATTCCTCCGATAGAATCTCCATCATCACGTACTTCTTCAATAAGCTGTATCATTTTTTCAGCAATTTTCTTATCAGGACATCGAACGATATTGGATTCAATTTCTTTTTCGGTAACGGTTTCAAAATTGATATCTGTTTTTATATCTCCAACTTGTTCGACATAACTAATAAATTCTATTCCCAATTTTTCTTTGAGATATTTTTTTGCAATTGCTCCGGCAGCAACACGAGCCAATGTTTCTCTCGCTGACGCACGACCGCTTCCTTTATAATCTCTGATGCCATATTTCATTTGGAAAGTATAGTCTGCATGTCCTGGACGGTAGAGATCTTTGAGATTGCCATAATCTTCTGAGCGTACATCTTTGTTGTATGCAAGAAGAAGAATTGGCGTACCGGTTGTTTTACCATCGACAACACCTGACATAATATGAATTTTATCTTGTTCTTTTCGAGGAGTTGTTATTGCGCTTTGTCCAGGTTTTCTTTTATCCAAATCTTTTTGAATTTCTTCTTCACTAATTGCAAAGTTTGGTGGACATCCATCAATAACTACGCCCACGGCTCCTCCATGCGATTCGCCAAATGTTGTTATTCGAAATAATTGTCCAAATGTATTGACTGCCATATGTTAGGGACTAGGTTTTAGGTACTAGGGACCAGAATCTTCATTATTTTTTTTAGTTCTTGTTTTGTTAATTGTCCAGGAGCCGTTTCTTCTATCTTTTTAAAAGGTGCATAGATAAGTTCATTGCCCCAGAGAGTTCCGTAAACT
The DNA here is from genome assembly GCA_964549385.1 of uncultured Gammaproteobacteria bacterium. Lineage (GTDB taxonomy): Bacteria > Patescibacteriota > Microgenomatia > Levybacterales > UBA12049 > JACDET01. Next base: position 5,855 of record CAZJVI010000014.1, on the reverse strand, counting down.
CTTGTTATTGTACCAAACTCTCCCATTCCAAGAACAATATGTCGTTTATTTTGTATACGGAGGTTTTGCTGTAATAATAAGAGTTTTAACGCGTCGGTTTCATAATTACATTTTGTTGCGACTTTATAAATTGCTGGATGATAACTATCCATGTTCTTAATAATTTCAGTCAAATCAACTGGTGTTTCTTCATAGTTATGATACGAGACAATTAAATTATTTTTTAATTTTTTATTTTTTATGTAGTCAAGTTCTTTCGTTTCTGAAAGATCTAAATCCAAGAATGCTTGTGTTTTATCCAAAAGATCAAGAATTTGGAATTTTCTTTCAGGATCTATTCCGGGATTCTTAAGAATTCCCCGATGGAAAAGGAATATTATTTTGTCGCCAAGCGTATTTACTAATTTATTTACAAATATATTGTCAATTCCATCGATTGTGTCAAGCCATACTTCAAAATATTGATACTCTTCACGGTTTTCATTTATTAGTTTTATCACTTGCTCTTTAGTTTTATTTAAAATTGGTAAACAGTAATTTATTTTCATAATAAAATCTTTCTCATGACATCAACCGGCGCATCATGCCCTGTAAACAATTTAAATTGTTCAACACCTTGACATAAAAGCATTTCGACGCCGGCAATTGTTTGCGTGCCTTTTTCTTTAGCATCTCTGAGAAATTGTGTTTCGTTTCCGTAAACAGCATCAAAGAGTATTTGATTTTTTGTTATAAATTTTTTTGGTAAAATTGTTTCGTTTTTATTTTTGAGGCCAACCGACGTTGTGTTGATGATAATATCTGCATTTGTAATATTATTTAATCCATCAAGCCTGAAAGCTGTTCCTCCAAAGATTTCTACAAGCTTTTGTGCTTTTTCAAGAGTCCTATTATAAATAGTAAGGTTTGCTCCTTTAGATGTTACTGCATATGCAGCCGCTCTTGCTGCCCCACCTGCGCCGATTAGTGCAACTCTTTTATTTTTAATAGTTGTGATCTTTTCTAAGGGTGTAATAATGCCTAACCAGTCAGTGTTATATCCTATTAATTTTCCGTTGTCATTTACTATCGTATTAACAGCGCCAATTTTTTTTGCGACCTCATTAATTTCATCCAAATATGGCATAACGGCAATTTTATGTGGCATCGTGCAGCTGATACCTTGTATTTTCATCACTCTGACACCTTTTATAAAATCATCAATATCATTTACGTCGACTTTACATCCTACATAGATATATTGATTGTCAATGTTCAGCGCTTCATATCCTGCATTATGCATCTGCGGTGACAAAGAGTGTGCCACAGGATCACCAATTACCATACAAATTTTTGTCTTTGCTGTTATATTCATAAACGGCTTATAATTTCATTTGCTACTTCTTCCGGTGATTTGTCATCAGTTTCAATTATAATATCTGCTACTTGTTCATAAATTGGCTTTCTCATAATCCAAATTTCCTGCATTTCATCGATGAATGATTTTTTGCCCTCTAATGATGGGCGACTTTTATCATCACCAATCCTTGCGGTAATTTGTTCCAGAGAAGTCTTTAAAAAAATAAATTTACCCTTTTTTTTAAGCATATCGATATTTTCATTTTTTTTTATTGTGCCTCCCCCAGTTGCAATTACTGAATTTTCTCCTTTTGAAATTTCTTTAATTGTTTCTGTTTCTCTTTCTCTAAAATATTCCCAGCCGTATTTCCCTACTAGTTCAGGTATAGTCTTTTTTTCTTTTTTAATAATTATTGAATCGAGATCATAAAAAGTTTTATTTAGTTTTCGAGAAATTATTTTTCCAACAGTTGATTTTCCGCTTCCACGCAAACCGACGAGTATAATGTTCATGATATATTTATCCTTTCAACTATCATCCCAATTTCTTCCAGTTTATTCCAAAATTCAGGGAATGATTTATTCACAACGTCGGGATCATTAATTGTTATTTCGGAAATTGTTGCGCCAGCTGTAGCAAACGCCATTGCCATCCGATGATCATGATAGGTATCGATAGTTGCAGGCTGAGGTTTTCCACCAAGGATCGTGAATGTATCTTCCGTCGATTCGGTTCTGATTCCCATTTTCTTCAATTCATTTTGTGGCGATGAGATACGATCTGTTTCTTTCAATCTGACATGAGCAATATCTGTTATTATTGTTTTGCCTTTTGCAAACGCAGCAACGATAGCTAGTGTAGGGACAAGATCTGGCGTTGCGTTCATATTTATTTTTATTCCATTTAATTGATCGGTTCCTGTTACTTCAATCCATTTGTTTTCTGTGTCTTTAATAATGCGACATCCCATTTTTTCAAGGATATCAGCAAATGCAATATCTCCTTGAGCGGAATTTGGACTGAGATGAAGAATTTTGATAGTACTTTTGGTAATTGCCGCAATTGCAAAAAAATAACTCGCGGATGTTGCTTCCGGCTCTACTTCATACACCTCCGGGTTTTTGTACTGTTCAGTATTTTCAATGATATATTGTTTATAATCTTTGTTGACAACACTTACTCCAAAACTTTTCATAATAGCAATTGTCATGTCGATGAAGGGTTTGGAAGATTGTTCTCCAATAACATCAATAGTAAGTCCTCCGACAAGTGGAGCAATCATCATAAGTGAGGAAAAATATTGACTGCTGAGTTCTCCTTTCATTTTGGTAGAGCTAATTGTAAGTTTGCTTGATGTGATTTTTACAGGAAGATGTCCATCCTGTTCAAGATACTCAATTTTTGACCCAAGTTGCCGTAGACCATCTACAAGATCAGCAATCGGACGTTTCTTGAATGGCTCTTTGCATGTTACTATTTTTGTTCCGGGGACAATTGATAAAAGTCCCAAAATACTTCTCGCTGTTCTTCCTGATAGTCCAATATCAATGTTATATTCTTTCTCAACAACATCATGTATGTCTCCATGAACAATGAACGCATTTGGTTTTTCTTCTACGACAATTCCTAATGTCTGTAATGCATTGAACATATGAGCAGTGTCATCACTTTTGAGAGGGTTGAGAATTTTGACACTTCCTTTTGTCATTGCTGCAATATTTAATGCACGAATTGTGTAACCTATACATCCAGGTAATAAAATTGTTTTAGTAATTGGATTTTTTAATGGATAAAGTTTAATTTTTTTCATTGTTCCATTGATACATTGTTTAGTATTTTTTTTATCACTTCTTCATCAACAGTTTGATTGATAATTGCATCACCAATTTTTTTAAGTAATGTAAAATTTATATGTCCTCCACTATTTTTTTTGTCTGATTTCATTTTTTTTATTATTGACTCAGTTGAAAAATTTGGAAGCGTAATTGGAAGACCTGCGTTTTGTAATTTTTCTTTTATAATAGTTGCTTCTTCTTGGGTAAGTAGCCCAATCTCCTTCGCAATCTTTGCTTCAGCAACCATACCGATACTTACTGCTTCACCATGAAGTAGCGGTTTATCTGTTTCTAATGAAATTGATTCAATGGCATGTCCAATGGTATGGCCGAAGTTTAGCAATTTTCTTTTTCCATTTTCTTTTTCATCCATTTGCACAATCGTGGATTTTAAATCACAAGATTTTTCAATTATTTTAATTAACTCCGATTCTGAAAATTCTGAAGGGTTTTTACTCGTAACAGTTTCAAAAAAATCCTTATCAAATATTAATCCAGTTTTTATAATTTCAGCAAATCCTGAAATAAATTCACGTTTTGGCAAAGTTGTTAATGTTTGGACATCTATAAACACTGCATTCGGTTGATTAAACGTTCCAATAAGATTTTTGATACCTACAAAATCAAATCCTGTTTTTCCACCAACACTTGCATCGATTTGAGAAAGCAATGTTGAGGGAATATTAATAAAATCAATTCCTCTCATGTATGTTGATGCTGCGAATCCTCCTATGTCGCCAATGACACCGCCACCGAAATTGATAATTAGTGATTTTCTGTCGCAGCCAATATCTAAAAGTTTTTTCCAAATTATTTGCAAAGAATCTATGTTTTTTGCTTGTTCACCCGGAAGAAGAATAATATGATGAGTATTCAGCGGAAGAGCGGTTTCAATTACCTGTTGCCAACTTCGCCAAACATTGTCATCAGTTATAAGAACAACTTTTGTATATTCAGAGAATTTTATATATTTTTTTAAGTCTTTAATAAGATCATTTCCGATCACAATATCGTAAGATTCTTGGGGCTTTTTAATGGTAATTGTTACTCGTTTCATTACAGAGAAGTTGGAGGACGGAGCCTTCTAAAAGTACTTAATGTAATAACTAAATCTTGTAATTCTGTGATTGTTATGTGTTCATCGGCATCTGTTGGTGAATCTCCTGCTTCAGCAATAACTCCGTCGTAAAGAAAATCTTCTTCCACTTTTAATTTCATTGCAGAAATGGTTTCATCAATAATGGTATGTCTCATTTTAGGACCAATAGTATGTGTGGGATCGAAATACATTTTTGCGAAAGGTGCTTTTTGTTTTATTCTTTTCATGATTTCATGTGCTATTGCATTTCGATAATCCTTATTTCTCGGTACATCAACTCCGCGGTGAATAATAATAAGATCCTTTGGGTGGCCTGAAAGATACGCGGTTAATCCGAGAACTACTTTTTCAAGCGTTGTTTCTCCTTTATAATCAGGGTGATTTGCAACTTCAAGTGGATCTTTACCTAAAAATTTCCCATGTTTAATGCCGATATTCCAATCATTCCGTTTTGCAAATTCATTCATTTCAAATAATTGCCATCCCAACTGATTAACTGCCGGATTCCAGGGTAAAAAATTACCTTTTAGAGATTCTTTTTTTTCAAAGAATGGAAGTTGTATATGAGGAATCATAATTTCTGATGCAATCATAAGGCCTGTCTTTTTTGCAATTTTTTCTGCTAACTCAACGCTTGGCATCGTTAATTTTTCTCTTTCATTTTCAGGAAGATTAAGTGCTTCTCTAACAACTTCATAATCAATTCCCATGCCACTGCCATTTTCATCAAGAGCTGTTCGGGATTTTAGGCCTACAACACGGGTGCCATAAACAGCACGTTTGCCATCTGGTGTTTTTACGTGTGCAATTTCATTAATTATTTGTTCTGTATTTTCAGGTGTTATAGAACACGGACCTGCAATAATTTCTAAGTCGTATTGTTTGTTATTCATAATTTACTTTGTAATTGTAAAAAAATATTGTTTAGCGTACAAGAGGTTAATATTTTCCCTTCAAGTAAGGTATCTTGGTATTGCATAATTTCTTCTTTTGTTGGGATTGCTGCTGCATTACCAAGTTTTGTGCATTGTAAAGCTGCGACAATATTGCTAAAACGTGCGGTTTTTTTAAGATCCCATCCTTGTATTATGCCAAAAGCAAAGGCACCGCGATAGACATCTCCAGCACCGAGAGTATCGATAGCTTTTACTGGAAGAGGTGGAAGTAGTTCGGCAGTTGAACCATTGAAGATAAAGCTTCCGATATCGCCTGCTGTGATGATCAGAGGTTTGTTGGTCCATTCATAAAGACGTTTGAGTACATGGTCAATTTGCTCAAGCGAGCCTGTGTATGTTGGTGTCACTGCTTCAATAGGAATAATGGGATAATCAGCGTATTTAATCATATCGAGAGTGAATTTTGATATTTCTGTTGATGGATCAATGATAATTTTGGCAGACGGTTTTTTCATTTTTACCACTTCATAAAATGCGTCATGTTCATGACGATCCATAATGATCACATCAAACTGTCTGATGAAATTTCTCCCCAGATCTTTAATTTTGCGATGAACCGTTGTCCCTCTTATTTTTTTTCGTTGACCAGTATTTATGCTGGTTAAAATTGTATTCACTTTAGTCTT
>CAZJVI010000013.1:0-26322 GCA_964549385.1 uncultured Gammaproteobacteria bacterium | reverse complement strand
TATCGAAAGTCTTCATTGTCAAGAGGAATTGTCAGATACTTGTCAGGTGCTTGACCGGATTCGAAATGCTATAATTAATTGATTTTGATGTTATGAATAAAATTAAAACAATTCTTATCACAGGTGCGACTTCAGGGTTTGGAAAAGCGACTGCTCGACTGCTTGCAAAAGAAGGTCACAATCTCATTCTTGTTGCTCGCAGGAAGGAACTACTTCAGACAGTTCAAAAAGAATTAAAAACAAACGTTTATGCTGAGAATGTCGATGTGAGTGATAGAGGACAAGTCGAATATTTTTTTTCTCATCTTCCAAAAGAATTTGAAAAGATTGATGTCTTAGTTAATTGTGCTGGACTCGCGCTCGGTATGGAAACCTCAGATGAAGCAAATCTTGATAATTGGGAAGCGATGATAAATACCAATATTAAAGGTTTGCTTTATTTTACACAATTTAGTTTAAAACTTATGAAAAAAAGAAATACAGGATTGATCGTCAATCTTGGCTCTGTTGCTGCACATGTGCCTTATAAAGGCGGCAATGTATATGGCGCGACAAAAGCATTCGTAAAACAATTTTCGCGCAACTTGCGAACAGATCTTTTTGGTACAAATATTAAAGTTACCAATATTTAACCGGGAATGGCAGAAACTGAATTCTCAATGGTTCGTTTCAAAGGTGATAAAAAGAAAGCAGATCAAGTCTATGAAAACATGCGGCCACTTGTCGCAGAAGATATTGCAAATACTATTGTTTGGGTTATTAATCAACCAGAACATGTCAATATAGACAACATTGAAATTATGCCGGTTGACCAAACATTTGGTGGCCTCGCCGTTCATAGAACAAACAAATAAACGTTTACAGTATGAAATATTACGAAGTTTTTATCAGTGCGGAAAATCAAGAACAAGCAGATATGATTCTGAATTCTTTGCTTGAGAAAAAAATAGTCACCGGTGGGCAATTTATTAATACGCCGGCGAGATTTTGGTGGAAAGGGAAGATCAACGATATGAAAGAGTATCTTATTATTACTTCATTTACCACAGAAAAACAGAAAGATGCAATCATTGCGGATGTAAGAAAAACGTCAGTTGAAGATATTCCAATGATACGCTTTTTTGAATTTATCGGCAATGAAGAGCTCCTCAAATGGATTGATGAGACAGTAGTTTAGCTTTTAAAATTAGGTTAATGAGTTCACCTGTTAACGTGTTATACTAAATAACTCATAACGCTTTAATCCTCAACTGAAATAATTATATTGATGAGTTTAAGTATTAGCGATATTATAGTACATAGTTATGGAAGAGATGTATGCTGTTTTGCGGAAGTATTTTGGGTATAGTTCATTTCGGCCGCTTCAAAAAGAAATTATTACAGATATTTTGAATGGGAAGGATGTTTTTGTTCTCATGCCTACTGGTGCTGGGAAATCCATTTGTTACCAGGTACCAGCGTTACTATCAGATGGTCTCACTATTGTTGTTTCTCCACTTATTTCCCTTATGAAAGATCAAGTAGATGGAATGCGGCAGAATGGAATTGCGTGTGCTTATCTCAATAGTTCTTTATCTCGAAAAGACCAAGATGCAATTTATACTCAGTTGCTTGCCAATAAAATTAAATTATTGTATGTAGCTCCTGAGCGATTGATGCAAAATGCATTTGTTGAATTTTTGCAAAAGCTTCGTGTCTCTTCTTTTGCAATTGATGAGGCGCATTGTATTTCTGAATGGGGACATGATTTTAGGCCCGAGTACAAAGATTTAAAATTTCTTAAACAATTTTTCCCTGAAGTTTCAATAATGGCATTGACTGCCACAGCGACAGATCGGGTAAGAGTTGATATTGTTAAAACATTACGATTACAAGATGCTCAAACCTTTACCGCAAGTTTCAACCGACCAAATTTAAGCTATACAGTTCTACCAAAAAAAGGCGTTTCTGAACAAATCTTAGAATATATCAAAAGACACCACGATGAATCAGGCATTATTTATTGCCAATCGCGAGAAAAAGTGGACAGGCTAACGGAAAAGCTTAACAAAAATGGGATTAAAGCACTTTCCTATCATGCTGGGCAAGACGCCCGGACACGACAAAAGCATCAGGAGGCGTTTATCAAAGAAGATGTCGATGTTATTGTGGCAACAATTGCTTTTGGGATGGGAATTGATAAACCAAATGTTCGATTTGTTATTCATGCCGATCTACCATCAAATCTAGAACGGTATTATCAAGAAACTGGAAGAGCGGGACGGGATGGGCTTCCTAGTGAATGTCTTTTATTCTACAGTTATGCTGATAAATCAGCAATAGAATTCTTTATCCGCAAGAAAAGTATTGTGGAACAGGAGATTTCAAAACGGTTATTAAAAAAAATGGTTGAGTTTGCCGAAACAAAAACCTGCAGACGAAAATTACTTTTGAGTTATTTCAGTGAATCGTTTAGTCATGACAATTGCAAATCATGTGACAATTGTGTCTATCCAGCTGATACATTTGACGCGACCATTATTGCTCAAAAAATTTTATCATGTGTTTTTCGGGTAGAACAACGGTTTGGTGCAGGTTATGTGGTCGATATTTTAACAGGCTCAGATGATATTCGAATCAAAAAGAATAATCATCAACAACTTTCAACCTATGGTATTGTTACGGATTTTTCTGCGAGTCAGATTCGTACGTTTATCCAGGAATTAGTTCATTTAGGATATTTGGCACAAACGCAGGATCAATATCCTGTTCTTCAATTGACTAAGAAAAGTTGGGATATTCTTAAGAAAAAACAACCAATTATGCTTTCTCTTCCGAAAGTCATAAAAGAGAAAAAAGCCAAGAAAGATTACGGCAAAAATCCGGAATTGTTTGAAATACTGCGTGTTCTTCGCAAAAAACTCGCTGATGAGCAAAATGTCCCACCGTATGTTATTTTTTCTGATGTGACGCTGAAAGAAATGAGCAGTACTTTGCCGCAAACAAAAGAAGATTTTGCCGATATTAAAGGAGTTGGGAAACAAAAACTTGCAAAATATGCCCAAAGTTTTTTACAAGTAATGCAGGAATATCGATTACAGAAAGAAATTGTTTAATTTTCAATAGTTTTGAGGACTCTTTTCAAATCTTCGATAAATAAATTTTTACCGTTAAAGTCTTTTTGCACAATGAGGCCGTATTCTCTTTTCCATCGGAGCGGCATTTTTTGTTCTTTCAAAATTCCCTGAGCAAGATCTTGTTTGACAAAATTTTCTGGCAACAGTGCCACGCCGCATCCAAGAAGCGCTAATTCACGCATAAAAGTGACACTCGTTGACTCAGCATAAATTGTCGGACGGATTGTATTTTTCATAAATAGTTCATCTATTTGTGCCCTCGTGTTTGAACCTTTGTTATATAAAATAAAAGGGATAGCATCAAGTTTGTTACGAAATATTTTTGAAGTAACGGGAATAAGTCTCTCCGAATATGTTTCAAGGAGTGTGAGCTGTTTTGGGAGCATCGTTGTTCTATTTATCACACAAAGTCCCGCATCAAGGGTCCCTAATTGCAATTTGGTTAATAATCTCCCCGAGGAATCAATCGTCAGCTCCAGTTTATAATTTTTTGTTTTTAGATTATTTTGGAAAAATTTTCCTAATTTGAGGGCAATATTGTCAAACATACCGATGGCATACGTGGGGATTTGGGTTTCTCGAATTTTTGGATCGTGAGCGTTATTCCAAAGCTGAATAATTCTTTCACCAATTGTGACAAGTGCTTTTCCATCTGGCGTTAACTGTAACTGTTTGCCTTTTTGGATAAAAAGTTTGGTATGCAAATCTTTCTCAAGCCGATGAATAGACTGCGTCAAGGCAGATTGCGTAATAAAAATTTTTTCTGCTGTTCTTGTCAGATTCCCTTCTTTTGCAGTGAGAAGGAAACGTTTGAGCTCATCTATCATTAATATTATTAATGTATCATAAAATACATTAATTTTACAAATAGATATTGATCAACTATCATTACTTTTTATGGCTAATAAAACAATAAAAATTGCAGTTGTAGGTGTTGGAAATTGTGCATCTTCATTAATTCAAGGATTAACCTATTACAAAAACGCAAAAAAGGATGATACGATTGTCGGCTTGATGCATCCTGTACTCGGTGGATATGCAATTGGTGATATCAAAGTTGTTGCCGCTTTTGATGTGAATAGCAATAAAGTTGGTAAAGATGTGGCGGATGCTATCTATGCAAAACCGAATAATACCAAAATTTTTGCTAAAGTTAATAAGATTGGTGTCATCGTGCAGAATGCACCAGTGCTTGATGGAATTGGAGAATATATCAAAGACACGGTGAATGTCTCAAAAAAAGAAGTGCCTGATCCAGTAAAAGTATTGAAGCAATCAAGTGCTGAAATTTTGGTTTGCTATTTGCCTGTTGGTAGCCAGCAAGCAGTTGAATATTGGGCAGAAGTTTGTCTGAAAGCAAAGGTGGGAATGATAAATTGTTTGCCTGTTTTTATCGCATCAGATGCAAAATGGCGGAAAAAATTTATTGATGCACAAGTCCCAATTGTCGGCGATGACATCAAGTCGCAAGTAGGAGCAACAATTGTCCATCGTGTGTTGGCAAATCTTTTCCTTGATCGCGGTATGCCAATTGATCGAACGTATCAACTCAATGTCGGTGGCAATACAGATTTTCAGAATATGCTTGAACGGAAGCGTTTGGCCTCCAAAGAATTATCCAAAACCCGTGCCGTCACCTCGCAACTTGATATTCATGAAGAAAGTATTGCGCCTGAAGATATTCATATCGGGCCAAGTGATTGGGTACCATGGCTTGCCGATAATAAGGTCGCTTTTATTAGAATTGAGAGCAGACATTTTGGTGATGTACCGATGCATATTGAGGCACGGCTTTCGGTTGAAGATTCTCCAAATTCTGCGGGCGTGGTGATTGATGCGATACGGTGTTGTAAATTAGCACTTGATCACCATGTCGGTGGTCCGCTGATTGAGCCATCTTCATATTTTATGAAGTCGCCACCCGTTCAATTCACCGATGCAATTGCAAAAGAAAAAGTTGAGGAGTTCATTGAGCAGCACTCGTGAAAGACGCGGAACAACGCAAATTGGTCAACATGGTAGAGTTTTTATAAGCTTTTGTATGCGTGGTTGATTCTTTGAATCACCGTAAATAGTGAGAGAAGCGTGATAAAAAGGAATGTCACTTCGGCGATGTTTAGTCCGATAAAAGACGCATCGGGAAATATACTATAAAGAACAAGAGCAAACAAAATGAGCACCAGTCGTTCCGTCCGTTCAACAATACCAACGGCAAAACTTACTTTTGGATTTGCTAGTTCGCCTCGGCTTCTAGCATAACTGGTAAGATAAGCAAATAGAAGAAGCGGTGCAACAATTACCCATGTGACAATTCCAGCGAACGCAAACGCTGTTATCAAAAGAAAATCCGAAACTCGATCCATAGTGGAATCTAAAAATCCTCCGAATTTTGTTACTTTGTGATATTCTCTTGCAACCATTCCGTCAATCATGTCAAATCCATTTCCCAAAAATGCAATGATCGCCCAGAAATACCAGTGATATAATAGGAAGATAAAGAACAGGAGAGGTGGTATACTTCCTATAAGAGTAAGGGTATTAGGATTGACATTTGCCAAATATTTCACAAGAGGAGTAAGATATTTTTCAACAGTTGGTTTTTGACTACTTAACATTGTATTAGATAATAGGTTCTAGGTAATAGGTGCTAGGGTCTAGAGCTAATTAATTATACCTGTTACATAATCCCTAGTACCTTAAATTATATATGAAAGGTTCACGCTACAAAGTTGATCTACATACACATTCTATCATATCCCAAGACGGAGGAATTACTGCAACGCAATATGAAAAAATCTTACAGACAGGAGAACTTGACTGTGTCGCAATTACCGATCACAACGAAACAAGTTTTGCCAGGATTATGCAGAAAAAATTGGGAGAGCGTATTATTATTGGTGAGGAAATTCGCACAACTGAGGGAGAGATCATTGGTCTTTATTTGAATGAAACAATACCTAGCGGTTTGGGAATTGATGAAACGCTTGCAAGTATCAAACATCAAGGTGGACTTGTTTACTTACCGCATCCGTATGAACGGCTTCGAAAAGGCTGGCAAAAAGGAACAATGGATCGGATAGCAGAAGATATTGATATTGTTGAAGTTTTTAACGGACGAGGCCGCTTTCGAGGTAAGCAGATCCAAGCTGAGCAGTTTGCATTAAAATACAATATTCTTCAGGCTGCAAGTAGCGATGCGCATGGTTGGCGAGGTTTGGGACATACGTCAAGCACGCTTACCGAATTTCCCATGCATAAGACATTAAAAAAGCTTCTCTCCAATGCAATACTTGATAAAACATATGCGCCAATGTATACCAATTTTTATCCGTTGTTAAATAAAATAAAAAATAATATTGTTTTACTTGGAGAAAATTAATATGCTAAATGCGTCTGATATTCTATACGTTATCAATCCAAAATCAAATGAAGGTAATAGCGTCAAATTGTGGAAGAAAGCAAAAAAACTATATAATTTTCTTCCTGATGATCCTGTTGATATCACCGTTGTCTCTCTTGAAAAAGTTATCGCTGAGCGGAAGCCAAAATTGATTGTTATTGCTGGGGGAGACGGGACGATAAATGCCGTTGCAAGTGCTGTTTACTTATTAACAAAAAAGCCAAAACTAGCAATTCTCCCTTTTGGTTTTGGCAATGCATTGGCATATTGTTTCGGTGTTGAAACACTTGAAAAGGCAATTGCTGTAATTAAAAATAACAAATACACTGTTACAGTAGATTTGCTCAAAACAAATATCCCCAAGCATTCTATTGGCGTCTTTAATGTTAGCGCAGGATTTGATGCACGGATTGTTTTTAATAGGGAACAGTATCGATATATTGGTTTTCGTTCGTATGTTTTGTCGGCAATACGAAGTATCGTATTTCATCCTGAACAGGAAATAACATTTACAATCGATAAAAAAGTTACGCTGACAGCACTGGCGTCGTCACTGGTTATTGCAAATTGTCCTGTAATTGGACAGAATTATATTGTCGCTCAGAGTGCAAAATTAAATGATGGCATGCTTGATTGTACACTTTTTTCAACAAAATACGCCTATATCACCAATCTCCGCGTTCAGGGATTCAAACATCCATTGTATTCAGAGTTAGGCAAAGTACGATTTAAGGCATCGCATATCAAAATTGAAGGGGAGCCGTATGTGCAGATTGATGGCGATCCTGTAGTGCAGAGAGAAGGGATTGAGATTGCCGTATGGCCTTCACAATTGACCTTTTTGAGAAACACTGATAAGCAGATCAATCAAATGTATTTGCCGTTTGTGACATGAGATTAATTTTCAATTTCCAATTTTGCAATTTTCAATCAAGTCACAATGAATCAATTTTCAATTTGAAATATTGTTACAATGAAAATTCAATGAAAATTAATAATTAAAAATTGAAAATTATTTAAAATTCCGATTTGTTATGTTTTCAGCTATCTTTTTCTCATTATGGTTTTTTGCTCCAGCCGGATTTGGCAATCTTGCGGCTTTCGCGTCAGGGAAGATTACGTCTCTCAAGAAGTTCACCTATCCAGTTGATTGTTACGCAAAAATTGGCGGCAAGCGTATCCTTGGAGATCATAAAACAGTGAGGGGATTTATTGCCGCGATAATAGCGGGAATTATCAGCTGTTCTTTGGAAGTCTTTTTTTACAATAATTTCTTTTCGATTAGAGAACTTATCCCGATTGATTATTATGCTATCAATCCAGTTATTTTAGGAGCACTTTTGGGTTTCGGTGCGTTAACAGGCGATGCAATAAAAAGTTTTTTTAAACGACGTGTTAATATCCCGCCTGGGGTAAGTTGGTTTCCTTTTGATCAGATTGACTATATTATTGGCGGTATTGCTTTGAGTTTGTTCTATATTCAGCTTACGTTTGGAGACTATGTGGTGCTATGTATTGTTTGGTTTTTGATGCATCCACTGATAACATTTATCGGTTATCTTTTCAAACTCCGCCACAAACCAATATAGAATTATTTGTTTGTTAGCTGATTAAGGAGATCGTTAAGTTTCATCGTTGCAACGCCTACAACTTTGTCCGCACCACCGTAGTATGCATAGATAGTTCCATTAATGACAACCGTTCCACAAGGGAAAACGACATTTGGTACCTCTCCGTCAACTTCATACGGCTTCTCCGGTTCAAAAATTGGTTCATCAGTTCTTGCGAGGATTTTTGTTGGATCGTTTGTATCAAGAAGCATTGCCCCAACTTTGTATTTAAACCCCGGTTCCGAAACACCATGATAGAGAAGAAGGTACCCACGGTCAGTTTCAATAGGAGGTGCTGAAATGCCAATTTTGACATTATCCCATTTGTCAGGACGCGGTTGTGCAACTGCTATGCCGTCCAGATAATTGTCTTCTCCAAACTCAACATTATCTCTCACATCAATCCAAATATCGTTTCCCAAACGATGAAAGACAATATATCTGCCATCTTTTCCTTTTATAATGCAAGCATCTTTGTCATCTACCTCGGGATGGGAGATCAGAACTGGCTTTGCCCAATTCCATTGCCTTCGCAAAAAGTCTTCAACACCAATCCATGTTAGAGCAACGCGTGGCGGATTTTCACCATCGTATGCAGTGTATGTCATGTAAAATCTATCATCGAATTCCGTGATCCGTGGGTCTTCGCATCCTGCATTCCCTTCAGATTTTTTCCTTTTTTCAAAATCTTCTCTGGGGGTGTAAATAGGATAATCAAGATTTTCATCGATATGGAATCCGTCATCGCTGACTGCATAGCCAAAAACAGACATGCCATCACGTGACTGTGCACGGTAAATAAGATGCACCTTACCATCTCCATAAATTGTGGCCGGATTAAAAACTGCACGGGATTGCCATGACCACTCAATAATTGGTGCTAAGATCGGATTGCCTTCGAATCTGGTAAGCTTTTTTTTATTACCTTCAGAAGAAGTAACGGGGGTTGTCGCTTTTGGTCGTAGCTCATCCAAAAGATCGTTGACCTTACATGTAGCAAGAGCGACGCGCGTATCAGCTGCTCCATAGTATACGTACAATTCATCATCTTTAATAAGACCACCTGATGGGAAAATAATATTTGGGACGTCTCCTCGAAGTTCATAATCTGCTTGAGGGTTAAGGAGGGATTCTTGAATGTGTCCAATTATATGACGCGGATGCTCTAGATCCAAAAGAACAGCTTCAATGCCAAATTTTTTTTCGTTTGAAAGATAATCAGTGATATAAGAATATAAAACAAGCCACCCATCCTTTGTTTTAATCGGCGCTGAGCCGAGTTCTACTTGGTCACGAATATCACGAAGGAGATTTATAACGTGTGTGCCTGAATTTTCATACAATTCATCCCAATAATGCGGAGACCACATATCTTCTTCCCTGTCAAAATAAGCAACGGCAATTTTTGCAGGCGGAAGATCAGTATTCATCGTAATAAGTGCGCCCATTTTCCCTTTAACAAGATCAGGAAAAAGCGCCATGGCTTTTGCGTTAAAAGTACTCACAGGATGCTTCTCAAAGGTTTGGAAATCAGTCGTTATTGCAACGGCTGTTTTTATGCCATAAGCGCTAAATGGATAGACAGAAAGTGCGGTATAAAAAATATAGAATTTTCCGTTGAAAAAAGTAATCCGTGGGTCTTCAACACCATAAATTTCCCAGTCTTCCGTCGGTCCGAAAAGCTGTCTTTGGCCACTGAAATGGATACCGTCTTGGCTAGTTGCATAACCGACAGAGGAAACGCGCATATTTATTCCGCTTTGTCTTTTTTCAGAAGAGAGTGCTCTGTACACCATGTGAAAGGTGCCATCATGATAGGCGACACATCCATTAAATGCTCCGTCATGTTCCCATTCATGAGAGGTATTTGGCAAAAGAATAGGATTGTCTGGATGACGCTGTAAGGTAGTCATTATATTAGAAATTTTGATATGAGATATCTTTGACGTTTTTGACCTTGAGATTTTGATTATTTGAATACTTGATATAAAGAATTCAAGTCTTCTCAATAATCAAATTCAAGAATATCACATTTCTCACGTCGAGAAATCTAATTTAGTACTGGACTAATAACTCTTTTTAGTTTCGGTTCACGGTTGTGTTTCATTTGACTTAGAAATGTATCAAGATTTTCTTCAGCTGCACAGACTACTGTATCAGCACCGCCATAATACACGAAAAGGTTATTATCTTTTACTACTGCACCGCATGGATAGACAACACCTGCTTTAAAACCATCATTTTCATAACTCTCCTCAGGTGAAATGATAGGGTTATTTGTTCGATATAATACTTTCGTTGGATCATCTTTATCAAGAAGCATTGCGCCAATTTTATAGCGGCTTGGATCTTGATATCCTACTGATTGATACACAAGAAGCCAGCCATCTTTTGTTTTAATTGGCGGCGCGCCGGCGCCAACTTTTTTACTATCCCAAAATTTCTTGCGAGGTGGAATAAAATACTGACCTCTTAGATAACTATTATCAAATTTGAGATCATCTACAACATCAACCAGGATATTCGGATAAACCCGATGCAGAACAACATATTTCCCATTAATTTTTTCAGGGAAAACAACAGCACTTTTATTTACCATTCCGGGAGCAGAGATCAATTTTGGCTTTTCCCATTTATCCCAACGTCTATTAAGAAAATCTTCAATCGGAATTGATGTCAAAGCGGAACGAGGAGGGGTTGCCCCATCAAAAGCGACATAGGTCATATAAACAGTATCCTCTACCTTGGTAATGCGTGGATCTTCAATCCCTCCATAGCCTCCTCCTGATGCAAAATGTTCAGCAAAAGTTTTAAAGGTATTGCCACCCGGTGTCTCAAACGGCTCTCGGGGGATATACGCTGGTTCATCTAGTCGTTCATCAATGTGGATGCCATCTTTACTTGTTGCATAGCCAAGAACTGATAAATCGCTGTCGCCAAGCGAACGATAAAGAAAATGTACTTTTCCATCTTCATATAACGCAGCACTGTTAAACGTCGCGCGAGATTCCCATTTATTTTTCGGGTTTGGAGTAATAATTGGATTATCTGCGTGTTTTTTAAGAAACATGAAGAAGTGTTTATCTTTGAGATTGCCTGAGACCGGAAGTGGACATGAGACTGCATAGATAGTTTCTCCATTGATAACCCAGTAAAGAATACATTCATCTGATAGCATTTCTACACTAAGCGGTTTGATCCCATTTTTTTTCATATCGTCAGGGACTTCCCACAGTGGTTTATCTAGTCTCCACAGCAATTTTGTTGGATCCTTTTTATCAAATCCTGCTGCGCCAATTGCATAATAGTTCCCATTCTTTTTCGCGTAATAAAAAACCAGAATATGATCTTTCATGTTATATACTTTTCCCACTTCCAATTCTCCATCGTCAAACATCCCGTCTCTCTTTTCCAAAAGCGTGTATGCTGTCTTCCAATTAGTGAATTGTGATGAATAGGCGAGTTTTATATCATGTTCTCCAAAATACATGACATAGCGATTTTTATGTTGATATTCAGGGACAATTGATCCAACTTCTTTAATAGTTTCGACTTTTCCTAACTTTGTCCAACGGAGCATTTCTTTTGATTCAACAACATTGAGATTTGCTGAACCTTTTGCGTTCATTTTGTAGGTTGCAATATAGCGGTCTTTTTGTTTCACGACGGAAAATCGTGCCCAATCGTATTTTGCTTCTTCGCGACCCTTTGGATCGGTAACAATGATGTATTTTGATGAGCCGTTAAATTCAAATCCATCTTTACTTCCGATTATTTTGAAGTAATTATTGACATTTTTCGCGTAAGAATAAAAGAGGAGAAATTCGTCGTCTTTATAAGTAGTTCCTAGTAATCTAATCATGTTTTCAGCGAATAACTGACTAAAAGCAGTTGCTTCCACCGCCTATATTAAGGTTATCAGAAATATAAAATAGGTGTCAAGGGCAAAACTCACAGAATATTTTGTAAATTTATTGTATAATAAATGACTTAATACTTTCTGTTATTGTTTGATAATATTTATATAGATTTTCTTATCAAATTCTTACAGTTACTTTTTTAAGCAGCATTTTGTATCCCTCCGTTTCTGCTCCAAATTTCTCCACCTGCTGGTTTTATTATTTTTGAAAATGACAAGAGAGTAGTTTCCTTTTGTTGTTGGATTCCTTCTGTCTGTTTTGGAGCAAGTACGTTCTCTTTATACTGTCGAAAGAGAGAAGGAGTAAGAGGTTCAAGTTTTTTTCTGCCGGTATGATCTACCGTTTCGGCAAAAACGCCACTTGAGGTTACATCTTCATCAGCTCCATAGCCAAGCTGTTTTTTGCTTCTATCCTCCCTATCTGCGACGATAACACGCAGGGTATCAGCTATAGGAATACGATGACCATTTTGCAAACTTTCTAATTTGGCAGGACTACTGCCCATAAATATAATTGGGTTTTGTTCTGGATTATATGGTAGGGCTTCAAGGCGCATCGCAATGAGCGCCGCGACTTCAGGATGTTGTCGTACATCAAAATCCTCAATATCCTTATCTTTGAAATGATCTACCATTGTTGGAATTTCGCTTCCTGTGATTCGTGCTTCTTGAAGTCGTTTTTGGTGTTCCCATACAATGGAAGCTCCATGACCCATCCCTGCGCTCGCTTCTGTATTTACCAATACCATCATCCCTCGTCCAATTTCTTGTATTGTGTCCATTGCAAGTTCTCTTTGCTGGGCACAATCGTGTCCCTCGAGCTTTACTTCCATGCATGGACAACCATGGTCAATTCTGAGTAGAAGAGGTTCATCGCTAGGCTTGTCAAGTCCAACTTCAATAATAGTAACTTCTAATTTTTCCCCGCCTTCACCAATCTCTTCACCTGCGTAAAAATGAACAGTTGAGTCCGGTCGCCCATTATTATTTTCTTTGTTAAAGATATGAGGGATATTGGTGATAGGATAAAAGCGGTATCCAGCTACATCAAAAGGATCTTCGGAATGTTGTTCTGGAGTTTTTTTCGTTTGTAGATTGTGCGTTGCAGTTTGCTCAGTTTTTATGGTTTCAGGGATGTGAGTCAAACCGCGTTCTTTCATAGTTATTGTTTATATCGATATTGATGAAGTCTTTTTTGTTCGTTTTGAGAGGTCTTTTTATAAAAGTGAGGACAACAATGTAATTGTTGAAAAAAGTATTTCAATTTTTTAGGGGATTTTAAAAAGAGCTCAATTGCATTAAAACAGAGAAGAAATAAAAAAAACAGTCTTTTTTTTAGTCCAAAAATATTATATGATTATAAATTAGAGCTTACTTCTTCCCAAAGCTCATTAAAATTTTTTTATAGTCATATTCTCTTCTTAGCGTTTTTGTTATACTCTCCTTATGAAAGTAAAGAATTTTGAAAATACCATTAAATGGTATGATGAAAATGCGGAAGAATATGCAAATGCAGCTTTTAAAAAAGCTTCGATAGATTTGATTGATCAGTTTATGAAGTTTTTTACTTCAGAACCGAACGTACTTGATGCAGGTTGTGGGCATGGAAGAGATTGCGAATTATTGTATCAAAAAGGAGCAACCGTGACGGGTCTTGATATTTCAAAAGGGTTGTTAGCTGTCGCAAGAAAGCGATATCCTCATTTAACCTTTATTCAAGGAGATTTTCTCAATTTACCTTTTAAAAAGGAGTCTTTTGACGGTGTGTGGGCATATTCGTCTTTGGTTCATTTAGAATCTATAGAAGATGTAATAAAATCATTACAAGAATTTTATCGAGTACTAAAAAAAGGAGGAATTATGCATGTTTATGTGAAGGAGAAAACTAAAGGGGAAATACAAGAATTTGTCGCTGACAAAGCAAGATATTTTAGATACTTTACACCAAAGGAATTGAAACAGTATATTGAAGAAACAGGATTTACCATTCAGCAGTTAACTATACGTCAATCTACAAGTAGAAAAGGTCTTAACTGGATTTCTATTTTTGCAGAGAAATAGTTTACAGATAGGCATCCAGGCCGCCTTTGGGAGCAAAAGTACTTTCAAAAGCGATTTTATTACAGCGTTTTAATTCTTCTTCGGTTAGTATATTTTTTTCTTTCAACATCGCAAATTGCCGCCAAAGGTGGGCATCCTGGATCATTTCAGGCCAGTCAGTATTGATCGTAAATTTTACGTTATTCTCAACAAACGTCCGAAGAATAAATTTTAATTCTTCTTCATTTTCAACAGCTTTTGTCATAAGATTGGACATCGGGCAAACTTCAAGAACAATATCTTGTTTGACGAGTTCTTTCATAAGAGCCTTATCATATGCTGCTTTTATGCCATGACCAATTCGTTTTGGTTTGATAAATTCAACTGCTTCCCACATATCATTTGCTCCGTCAACTTCGCCGGAATGCGTTGTGACGGAAAGTCCTGCCTTTTTTGCTTTTTCAATCAACTGTTTATAATCTTTTAAGTTAAAACTTTTTGTTGCAGGTCCGGCAAAATCAATGGCAACAACGCCGCGTCTGCGGTACTTGATTGCTTTATCAATTAACGTTGCGTTTTTCTCAATACTAAATTCGCGGTCTAAACAAAAAATATAACCGCCTGAAAGTTGAGGATATTCAAGAAAGGCTCGTTCCATGCCACGGAGCATCGCCATGATGATTTGGTCAAGATCCAACTCACCGTTGTTGTTGTGCTTCATAACATTTCCGCGGATTTCGATATGGGTGATATTATTGCGGTAGGCCCCGCCCATTGTTTCATACATTGCCCGTTCAAGTGCAAATGTCCCTGAGCTAAGTTTGTCCAGAACCGGATGATAGATTGAGCGGAGATATTCATCAAGCTTCATTTTTTTAACAGGAGAAAGAGTGATATATTCAACGAATTCGTTATAGGATTTCTTTGGAAGTTTAAACCCGTGTTCATGGGCTATTTGCCAATAGACGAAAGGATTGATTGATGTACCGATATGCGCGTGGAGTTCTGCAAGAGGAAATGTAGGGAAACTATTATTTTGCTTACGCAGATTGTATTCCATAAGTAATTATGCACTTTTCTGTCAAAAAATGCAAGAGTTATAGGATTATCCAATGCCAGCAATCTATGTATTTATCTGTCTTTATAAAATTGCTGTATACTAATAATTATGAGAAATATTTTTCGAAGTTTTATAGCAATTATTGTTCTAATAGGCGTTGCATATGGTGTCACAAATTATTCCGGTCAGATTCAACAACAAATTGGAGTTAAGGGAGCGAGTACAAGCCGTGCGCAGGAAATTGAAGGGAAACTTTCTCATGATGTCGGATCACAAGTAAATTCTGTAGAACAGCAGGCAATGCATGTGAAGGTTTCCGATATTCTCAATGGATTGTCTCGATTTAAACAAATTCCTCAGGATGCAAATAGTATAAAGAATTATGCCCAGTCAGAATTGAGTAATGTGTTACAATCGAGGACAAGGAAAAAATAGGTCAAAAGTATGGAAGAATTAAAAGAGCGGGTTAATAAATTTATTGAAAGAGTTGGTGTTGATGAAAAACACAAAAAAATTCGAGAATTGGAAGCTGAGAGTATGAAGCCGGATTTTTGGGGTGATCATCAAACTGCCGCTGAAAAAATGAAAGAGTTGGCAGCGTTGCAGAAAGAAGTTGAAGAAGTCGAACTTTTACAACTATGGATAGAAGAAGGTGAATACGATGAGGCGGAAAAATTGTTGAAGCGTTTGGAACTTTTACTTTTCTTTTCCTCACCCCATGATAAAAGTAATGCGATTTTTGCGATTCATTCAGGGCAAGGCGGCACTGAAGCGATGGATTGGACGGAGATGCTTTTCAGAATGTACACAAGATATTTCGAAAAAAAGGGCTGGTCATATGATATCTTGGATGAAACACCTGGCGAAGAAGCAGGTTTGAAAAGTATTACGTTATCTGTCGAAGGCAAATATGCGTTTGGGAACCTCAAACATGAAGCAGGTGTCCATCGACTAGTCCGTCTATCACCATTTAATTCCGATAATTTACGCCAGACATCATTTGCGATGGTTGAAGTTCTGCCTGAAGTGACGCAGGAAATAGGAGGGATTGAGATAAAAGATGATGATATCGAATTTGAAGCATTTCGTTCTGGTGGACACGGCGGGCAAAACGTCAACAAAGTTTCAACCGCAGTACGCCTCAAACACAAGCCAACCGGCATCGTGGTTACGGCTCAAACGCAGCGTTATCAAGGGCAAAATCGAGAATTTGCGATGAAACTTCTCAAAGCCAAATTATGGGCGATCAAAGAAGAAGAGCGGAAAAAAGAAGAGGCAAAAATGAAAGGCGGTTATAAAACACCTGGTTGGGGCAATCAAATCCGTTCATACGTATTGCATCCATATCGGATGGTGAAAGATTTGCGAACTGGTGTTGAAACAAGCAACACAGAGGCAGTTCTGAATGGGGAGTTGGATCAATTTATTGAAGAAGAGCTGAGGATGCTATGAAAAAAAGGGAATCAGGACCTACTCCACCTGAAGATGAATCTGGTATGCCAACAGCAATAATGAGGTTTAATACAATGAGATCCTTAGCAACTATGTTTGGTAATTCAGCAATGGGAATTGATCAGAGAGTAGCTGTAGGATTACAGCTATCGTCTCTTGCAGATGGTATTGTAACCTCTCCAAGAGAGGAAATCTTTTTAGTCGGAGAATCTATCATGAATTTATTAAAAAGTGAAAACCAAAAAGATAAAGAAGTCGGCTTAAGATTGGAAGCAATACTTAAAGAGCGAATGAAGGCGCATAAAAGTTAACCTACTTACTTTTTCCACCTTTTTCCCACTTCACACTTGTCAATAATTTGCCATACATATCCTTTTCAATTGGCCAGGACATTTCGCTCAATTCTTCTTCTGTGGGAGTATGGTTTTGAAATGTAACAAAAGGAGCATTTTGGATAACTGCGAGAGGTGTTTGCTCATTTGTTTCTCCCATAACATACACAGCAGTTGTTGCGAATGATTCCAAAAGATTTACTTGGGTCATAGTTATGGGGCGCCCATAAATATCAGGCTTGCCTCTATAATCATTCAATGCAGAAAAGCCACACCAGCTTAATCCAAATCCTACAACTCCTGTCCGTGTTGGAATGAGGCGACTATCCGTTACGATAATACCAAGATGTTGTACATTATTTTTTTCTCTTAGATATTTCTGTATTTTATTTGTTGTTTCTTGAAGATTTTTAGGCCACAGAACATAATAATCTCCAGAATTTGATTTATCAACGCCAGCGGCAAAAACTAACAAATTATTTTTTCTTGTGAGAAATGTTTTTCCATAAGGAGTATCTACAGGATACTCAATATAATAGTCTGCTTCTTGTTTGACAATGTCATCTTTATTGATTGTTCCATCGTCTTTAATAACATCTCCTTGAGAAATTGCGATAATCTTTGATGTTATCGCAACGATACTTTTTTCTTCAATTTTCGGCAAGTAATCATCAAGGATTTTATAAAGGTCGTCACCAACTTGGATTTTATGTGTTTTGTGCGCGGTTACTTTCATTGTTTTAGTATTTTGTATTTTAGCAGAAGCGTCCCGTTTGGATTCAATTTTTGTGTTTCGAGCAGTTTCAGCGATATATCGAATTGCTTTTCCTGTACTAATGGTTCACCACTGCCAAAAATTTTTGGCTCTATCGTTAGATACATTTCATCAATAAGCTGACTCTCAAAAAATGACGTGGCGACTTTTCCGCCACTGACAAGAAGCAGTTGTTTATATCCTTGTTCTTCCAAACGTTTTATCAATGTAACGGGTGCTTCATTTGAAAATTCCAACTGCCCAGGGACGACATAATTTTTATATTTTTTGGGATTACTGGTTAAAATAATTCTCAAGCGTCCCTCCTCTGGTTTTAATCCTGCTGTCTCATTATCTTTAACAGCATCAAAGGTAGCGGAACCCATGACAAGAAGATTGTTCTCTGATTTTATTTTTTGAAAATGAGCAAAGTCCTCATCGGAGGACCATTCGTAGATATTGTTTCCGTGTCCTTTTGTTAATTTGCCATCAAGTGAAGAAACATTGATAAGAATAATTTTCATTTCCTATTTTGCGTTTTTGCCTAACCATTTTACGCCGAGGTAAACGAGAGGGGTTTCGATAATGGACATCCCGCAGCGAAGGAGCCAATAAGGAAGAGCAATGCCTGCGATAAAAATAAAATTACTCTCAATGGATTGATTGGTTGCATAAAATGCCAAGGTCATGAAAATTGCAGTATCAAAAAATTCACTGACAAAATTTGCTGCATTGGTGCGAAACCATAAGTTTTTCTTGCCGAGTTTCTCACGCAACCTTGCAAAAATATACACATCAGAGAATTCACTAATTGCAAACGCGATAAGACTTGCTGCAGAAAATCGTATGGATATGCCAAAAATTGTTTCATATGCATTTTCAGTCGGTGCAAATCTTTTATCCGCAGGGAGCAGTGTTGCAATCACAGAGAAGATAAAAATATACAGAACCATAAGAAGTGTTGATCGTACAATGCTTTGCGCGCGCGCTTTTCCAAAAACTTCAACAATAGTGTCGTTTATTGAATAAATAAAGGGGAGAACCAACAAGGTGACTGTTCCAGAAATCGGAAATCCTCCGATTGAGAAAAGCGGGATAGTTTTTGCACCCATAATTTCCGTGAGGACTACGGATGTTGTATAAAAAGCGATGAGAAAATCGAGTTTTTGTATTTTGAACATGGTATTGTTGACCTTGAATGATGGAATTATACAGCAAACATTCTATTTTTGCTAGAACTTTTCGGTAGTGTTGCCAAATTCCCGAAAATATGCTTTACTAAGGTAGTCTATCAATAGGCACCGTTGCCCATGGAAAACAAATCCGACCCAAATCAAAGCCCATATGTCCGACCAGCCTCAAAACAATCAACAACAGCGGGGCAGCAACCGGTTATGCGGCCAATTTCTTCACCCAAACACGCAATCTCATCACTAAAAGTGATTCTTGTTTTACTATTAATGATTATTCTTGGCACAGGAGTTGGGTATGGCGCGTCATTTTTTTCTGCAAAGACAGGAACAAGTCTGGTTCCTGCTGCTTTTAATCCTAACGCTCCTACAAAAGGAAAAGTTTATGGAAATGGTGACACAGCTATTTTTAAAGATACGGCAGAAGGAGTATTACAAAATGGTGGTGATCAAGGTGACGGAGCATATCATTTGGTTCGTTCGGGCGGCCCAAGTCAGTATGTTTATCTAACCTCTTCTTCTCTTGATCTTTCGCAATTTGTTGGATCCAAGATTAAAGTGTGGGGTCAGACCCAATCAGCACAACACGCAGGATGGTTGATGGATGTGGGGAAAGTGGAGGTGGAATGATACGGTTTGAAAATGTTACAAAACAATATCCAACAGGTAATACAGCACTTGACGATGTAACCTTTGCGGTTGAAAGAGGTGAATTTGTTTTTCTTGTTGGACCTTCAGGTTCAGGAAAAACGACACTCTTCCGTTTGTTGATCCGTCAGGCAGTACCTTCGTCAGGATCTATCTTTATCGGTGATTGGGATTTAGTGAATTTGCCGAAGAATAAAATTCATGTTCTTCGCAAAAATATCGGCGTTGTATTTCAAGATCTCAAACTTTTGCGCGATCGGACGATTTATGAAAATATTATGTTTCCTTTGGAAGTTGGAAATATTGACACTGAGGAAGCACGGCAGCGAGTAGAAGGAATAATTGAGCGTGTTGGCATCGCTGAACATCGTGATAAATTTCCGGTTCAACTCTCAGGAGGAGAACTTCAACGAGCGGCAATTGCACGAGCGCTTGCTTTTTCGCCTGAAATTCTTCTTGCAGATGAGCCGACAGGGGATCTTGATAATGCGACATCGTGGGAAATTATTAAATTATTGCAGGATATTAATGCAAGTGGAACAACAATCGTTATGGCAACGCACAATGCCGATATTGTAAACAGTCTACGCAATAGGACACTTATTCTAGAAAAAGGGAAATTGGCCAAAGATCAAGCGGCAGGCAAACATAAAAAATCTGAACACGCACATAAAGAAGTATGAACGCAAAATCAACAAGAACAGCATTAAAACATATTAGAAGAAGTCCATATCAGTCGCTTGCGGCTATATTTATTATGATATTGACGTTTCTTGCAATTACTGTTTTTACGTTTATCATCTTTGGTTCATCAAGTATTATTAATTATTTTGAATCCAAACCGCAGGTCACGGCTTTCTTTAAAGATACAGCGACTCAGCAAAATATTGATGATCTGCGTAGTCAGTTGAATACAACAGGGATGATTGCTTCATCAAAGTTTATTTCCAAAGATCAAGCATTGCAGATTTATAAAGCACAGAATAAAAATGATCCATTACTTTTGGATCTTGTTACAGCAGATATTTTGCCTGCATCGCTAGAGATTTCGACTGTGCAAATTCAAGATCTTGGGCCAATTTCGGATATCTTAGGTAAATCCCCATATGTTTCGGAAGTGGTTTATCAACGGGATATTGTTTCAACGCTTACTAGATGGACTAATGCCCTCAGGATTATCGGCATCATACTTATTGTCGTTTTGACTGTCGCGTCGATTTTTATTATGATGACGGTTATCGGATTTAAAGTTTCACAGAAGCGGGATGAGATTGAAATTATGAAACTCTTGTCGGCGACGAATTGGTATATCCGTTGGCCTTTCATGCTTGAAGGTATTCTCTATGGAGCTATCGGGACGGTTGTCGGATGGATTGTTGCGTCTAGTGTATTGCTTTATTCAGCACCGTATCTTGAAACATTTTTGAAAGGTATTCCAATTTTTCCTATATCGCCTTTCTTTTTAATTGGTGTGTTATTTGGAGAATTGGTACTTGCCGTACTCCTTGGAATTCTTGCCAGTTCTCTTGCTGTGCTGCGATATCTAGATTAATCGTCCCTTCTCCTAAGGGGAGAGGGTTAAAAAGTAAAATTATTTTATGAAAAAAATATCTGTATTGTTTTGTGTTATTATTTTGATTTTAAGCGTTTCCAGCGTTCTTGCTCATGCACAAACAGTTTCTCCCACTGCATCTGGTAGTCCTACACCGACAAGTTCTAGCTCATCAGGTGATGGTTCTACAATCGACCAATTAAATCAGAGAATTTCAGACTTGCAGCAAAAAGTTTCAGACTTGCAGTCACAAGGCGATACGCTTTCATCTCAAATCGATACCATGAATAGCCAAATTCAGTTAACACAGGATCGTATTGACGCAACCCAACAGCAAATCATGAGTCTTACCATGGATATTGATTCCGCAGCTAAAAAAATGGGTACGTTAGAGGGCTCACTCACCAACGTAACCAAAGTTTTATTGAGTCATATTGTCGCAACCTATCAAGCAGGATCTGCAAGTGACATGCAGGTACTTCTCAGTTCAAGCGATATTTCGGATTTGGTTACTAAGGCAAATTATTTGAAGTTTGTTCAAAACCATGACAGGGAATTATTGGATAATACTGAACAAGCCCGTATTGATTATGCCAATCAAAAAGAGATTCTTGTAGGACAAAAGAAAGAAGTACTGGCACTTAACACGCAACTGCAGCAATATACCACTACGCTCGATTCTCAAAAACAAGCAAAACAAACATTGTTGACGCAAACACAAGGAGATGAGGCGACGTATGCGAGTATGCTTTCTCAAGCGAAAGCGGAATTGGCAGGGTTTAGTAACTTTACGACTGGTGCCGGCGGTTCATCGCTTCTCAGTGGGCAAACCAGTTGTGATGGTTGGGGTTGCTATTACAATCAGCGGGATAGCCAATGGGGTGGTCTACTTATCAATGGACAATCCGGCTACACGATGGCAGGATATGGTTGTTTGATTACTTCTCTTGCAATGGTGGCAAGTCATATGGGACACAATGTCTCTCCAGCAGATATTGCAGCAAGTGGCGGCAGTAATTTTGCTGTCGGTACAGCTATGCTTGCAAAATCAATTAGTGTCGATGGTGTTTCAATCACGCGCAGTGGGGTTTCAGATCTTGATAGCGCACTTCAGAGCGGTCCAGTTATTGTGGGTATCTATGCATATGGTGGCACGCACTTTGTTGTTCTCAAAAGCGGTTCTAATGGCAATTATGTGATGGATGATCCATATATCCCAAACGGCCATGACATCAGCTTCACCGATCACTACTCAACAAGCAGTATCTTCGAAATGGACCAGATTTCAGTTAATTAAAAATACTTTTTATTATTTCCTCGGAACGAATTGCACAAAGAGTAGCAGGTGATAGATCTTGGTCAGGATGAGTTTTTAGGTATTCATTGACTAAATGACACCCTACTGAATATAATGCGTATTGTGGAATGCCTTCTTCTGTAGAACCGTTGAACCATTTTTCCCATGTTTCTTTATCAGATTTATCAAATTCATTCTTTGCTTTTTCAAGTAGTTTTGACATTTGATCAGGATTTATAGCCTTTGCATAAAAAGCGGGTTCCTCATCCGTTCCCAGTGTTTCATACCAACATGCTAATCCTTCATTGATCATCTGGTGCATAAGTGTACCATATACTTCATCAGAATTTTGAAGAGCATCAAGCCGTGCGTCATGAAAAAGTTCGTGACGAAGAGCTCTTCTTAAATTTCCCCCCATCGCTGCTTCTCTATTTGGTGATTCAGGGTCGAGATCAATTTCTACCAGTGAATATTGCTTCTTTTCCTCATATCCGTGTGAAAATCCACCAATACCATATTCAGAATATACCTTATTTAGATTATCGAAGACGCCAATATGAACATTCTTTATTGGTAGTTCATCTGCAATCTTGGCAATTGCTGGTAATGCGACACTTTCAATCCTATCTCGAAATGGTTCTAATCGTGTAGTATCTCTACCATTTGGATAGGGGAAAAAACCAAAGTCGATATCTCGAGATCGTAATGATTCAGCAATAGCAGCTCTTTCTTCTTTTGATAAAATTTTTGTTTGCGTTCGCCTATCAATTCCACTGGCTTTTTCTATCTCTTTCGTTGACATGGCTTTAGTATACCATGGAATATTATTTTCACTTCTTGCAGTCATTATATGGATGAGTTTATACTTTTATTGATGAGCTATTTGTCGACACTCTTTTTTAGTTTGTTTTTAATTTGTAGCATTGCTATTCCCTTAAAATCTTTTGCAGACGGGCAGCCAGTTATTAATGAAGTTCTTGTCCATCCTAGCAGTGGCAAAAAAGAGTGGGTTGAATTATATGTTCCTGACGGAGCGAGTGTGAATGATTATTGGATTGATGATGATGCGGATTTTATTAATGACTCTGGCAGCAGTGTGAAAAAACAGATAACTTCCGTGACGCAAGGAAGTGATAGTAATCATGTAGTATTTGAATTGTCATCATCGATGTTTAATAACGATGGCGATACCGTTGCTCTTTTTTCTCCGGATGGAACGCTGCTTGATCAGTATACGTACACCAAAGATCCGGGAGTTGATGTCTCAATTGGGCGGACACCTGATGAAACAGGAAATTTTCAGATACTTTCTTCAGTAACAGAAGGAAGTCCAAACAGCTCTCCTCAACCAACCAATACTCCTACACCTTCTCCTACAGAAAAGCCCGCTCCAACTCCAAAACCTACCGTAACTCCGAAACCCACGGCGACTCCAACTCCAATCAAAACAAAAAGTACCTCAAGTAGTTTGACCACTTCAACCACTTCAATAGGTACGAATACTATTCTTGCTGACGATATAACAAGTACAATAAAAAATCAGTCTGTTCCACCAATCAAAACCAGCAGCACAAGCGCAGATCCTACTTCCGTTCTTGGTATGAGTACCAAATCCGCAGAAAAGAAAGTACAAAAACAGCCTCAAAAAAAGGTTCTTGTTAACGGTGTTGCAAGTTCTCTACCGCAAGTAATTGTAATTATTCTTGGAGGAGCAGCCTTCATTGCATGTGGTATAGTGATATACTTTAAGAAGATTAAAGATTAAAGATTAAAGATTAAAGATTAAAGATTAAAGATTAAAGATTATATGAAGAAAATAATAACGAACAACTTTAAAGAAACGCAAAAGATTGGATTTGATTTTGCAAAAACTTTAAAGGGTGGTGAAGTGCTTGCTTTGTATGGAGATTTAGGATCAGGCAAAACTACCTTTATGCAGGGATTGGCAAAAGGACTTGGCATAATTAGAAATATTATTTCTCCAACGTTTATTATTATGAGAACGTATGAATTAGGGAACAGGGAGCAGGGAACAGGGATTAGGAATTTATATCATGTTGATTTGTATCGGATTGA
This sequence comes from uncultured Gammaproteobacteria bacterium, assembly GCA_964549385.1. Lineage (GTDB taxonomy): Bacteria > Patescibacteriota > Microgenomatia > Levybacterales > UBA12049 > JACDET01. The sequence continues at coordinate 1,876 of CAZJVI010000013.1, read as the reverse complement.
AAGTGAAAAGGATGTTGAAGGATTGGGGTTGCTTGAGTTGATGCATCAGCCGGAAAATATCGTTGCCATTGAATGGCCGGATAAAATTGAAAATATTCTTCCTGAAGATCGGGTCAATATTTATTTCAAATATCTCGGAGATGAGAAGAGAGAGATAAGGATTGGCTAAAAATTAGAAATTGAAAATTATTTTGCTTCACAGACTACGTAATATTGATTCGCCCGTAATGTATACGAGCATCCCCCTGGTAGTGAAGGGAGTGGGACGGGAACCGCTTTACTGTTTACTGTACAAGATAGCATGTTTGTTTGATTGCCTGTTTCACAGGTAGGTGGAAGAGTCACCGCAACAGTTGGAATAGGAACTATTGCCGTACAATGTAGTTGACTACCTGTTGATGAAGCTTCAATTGTACATTGCGGAGGTAATGCCGGAAGAGCGACATTTATCGGTACTGCTGACGCTGTCGCTGTAAGTGTTGGAATTGCTGTCGGGGTCGGGCAAACGACTGCCAAGCCTTTTTTCATTTGTTGATATGAACATCCTACGGGAAGGGAAGGCAACAGTTGGGTTTGATTCGTTGGTGTATCTGCATGTGTCGTGGCGGTACTTTTTTCTTGTGAGTAAAGAAGTGAGATATTGACGACAAGTGCCACGATAAGAACTGCCATTGAGGTAAAGACAGTAAGTCGTGAGAGGAAAAAAGAGCGTTTACGGTACTTATTATAGTAATCAGAGGCTGACTGTTGAGGTGGTTGTTTTTGTTGTGATTGTTGTGTTGGATCCATAGGCTACTATTTAGGATAGAGGTGTGAGATTGGAAAGTCAAGGAAATTTTATAGTTTTTATTTTTGTGTGGTAAAATGGGGGCATGGATGATTTTAAAAAGCAAGTTATCAAAATACCAATTCAGCCTTCAAAAATCAAAGAGAATGGCCGGTGGCATCTTTATATGGATGAAGTTCCTATGCCTGAGGGATTTAATCCCATTAAAGAAATAGATCATATTGTTTTCGTTCCGCCTAATGAATTTGCTGGAAACCATAAACATAAAAGACAAGAGGTATTACTTGGTCTTCATCCGGATTTGGTTTTTATTTGGCAAGATGAAAAAGGGGAAATACATAAAGAACAGATGAACCCCAATGGCAAATTGTTACTCTTTTTTATTCCATCATTTATTCCACACGGTGTAATCAATAAATCTGATATATCACCAGCTATATTATATGAATGGACTGATAGTGAGAGTGAAGAAAAAGAAGAGGTAAATCTTTTAGACCATTAATTATGGAAGAACAAATTAAACAAGCAATAACTATTCTTAAACAAGGTGGTATTGTTATTTTTCCGACGGATACGGCTTTTGGCATTGGATGCCGGATTGATGATGAAAAGGCTGTGAAGCGTTTATTTACTCAACGCAGACGGCCTGAGACCAAAGCTGTTCCTGTCTTGGTTTCAGATCTTCATATGGCCCAAGAGTATGTAGAGCCTGTGTCTCAGGATGTTATTGAAAAATTGATAAAACCGTATTGGCCAGGGGCATTAACAATTGTCATGCGAAGTAAGATTGAAAAAGTTCCAGAATTGGTTAGAGGTGGAGGTAATACTTTGGGAGTCCGAGTTCCTGATCATTTGACAGCGTTGGAGTTAATTACTGGTGTAGGCGTGCCTATTTTGGGAACTTCTGCCAATTTCGCCGGAGAACAAACACCATACACCTATGAAAGTTTGGATAAAGAGTTGATGCGACTCGTTGATTTTGTCGTGCCAGGAGAGTGCCATACGAAGTTATCATCGACAGTGATTGACTGTACACAGACTCCTTGGAAAGTTTTGAGAGAAGGAGCGGTTAAAGTGGGAAGTGAGAAG
>CAZJVI010000012.1:0-26652 GCA_964549385.1 uncultured Gammaproteobacteria bacterium | reverse complement strand
TTCTTCATCACATATAATAAAGAGCTTTTAGTTTGCAAGAAGGAAATAAGAAGCGTTCCAAAGATAAATAGAAAATAAAGAATAAAATAAATAAGACTGTTTAATAAAGCATGTTGCCAGTTACCGTGAGAGAGATATACATATCGTGCAAGCTCCATTTTTTGTAGGCCGAAGGGGCTAAAGTCAGCAAAATCATTAAACCTCCAAAAACCGGTGAATATAAAGCCTCCTGCATCACTATTGATGGGTAAGTATAAACAAGCACTTACAAAAAAAGCCGATATTATTACAATAATTCTTTTTATATCTTTATCCTTAATGTAAAACGGCAACAATGCGGCAAGCCCGACAAGAGCAAAAATACCAAAATAGACTTTAAAGCCAATGAGACTGCCAAAAGTGAGAGCAACAATAAACCCAAGCGTTTTTAGATTTGATTTTTGTAGCCATAAATAAAGCATACTTAGCCCGCCGAAAAATAGAGTTGCCGCATACACCCGTGGTGGGCTAATCCAAAGCCACGCTGCATTTTCAAGAAAGGCGGTATTGAAGTTAATCTCCTTGTATGTAAATAACGTAAGCAGAAATAATAGATCGCCACTAAAAAAAATAAAAAATAATAACCAATAAGCAAAACTTCTTTTTTTTATACTCAATTGAGCGAAAGCTATCAGATTGAGCGCTAACAGGATTGTTAGCAATATACTTGAATAAGGGAATTGCAAATAAAGGAGCGGAATATGATAAATACGGATAAGATCTGCGTTAACAAGGTTTGGCAAAAAATGATAATTATGAAGCATTACATCACTTATTCCCGGCTCACGAGGAGGAAAATGATTGACTAATTCGCTTGTGAGCGCAATATGGAATAAGCTATCAGGCAGACCACAGCAGAAATAAATACCTTTCGAAGTTGAGATTCCATTGGCGAAGGTTGTTATTAATTGAGTAACTATGGCTAAAGTGACAAATCCTACAAATAATGCATTTTTAATAGTAAGCGTAGGATGTTGAATATGCTTATAGGTAAATTTATGCTTGTTATATATTACCCATACTATGAAAAATCCAATTATATAGAGGTATGTTAACCAACGGATATGTAAGTACCCAAATAAAAACCCTTGGAGAGCCCAAAGCACTATGCCAAATGTTATACTTAGTGTCCCTTTTTGGAGATTATTCAATGGCAATCTGGCCACAAAAATATTACCTGGCACAAAAAATGAGATAAAAATGGCAATTAGAAATAGAAAAAAATAAAATAAAAGACCCAGATCCATAGAGAGAGGGACAGATATACTTAAGTATAATTGAAGAATTTAAACACTGTCAAATTATTTTATCCTTTTTTCCACGCTCGTACATAATCAATCTTCACTTGTGAGCCTGTGCCATATACAGAGGGCCCGCCGCAGTTGCATTGAGAACCTGTTGAGTTACCAACATTTATCAAAAAGTATTCATCAGCGCCGCCGTCGCTTGGTGTGAACGTTGCAACCTGCTTGCCGTCCCAGTATATCGTATTCGCGTCGGATTCGCGATCGACCCCGTAGGTGTGCCAAGCATTTCCCCACGAACCGCCGGGCGTTGCGGTGCCGCAATCAGAGCCGTTGCCGTTGGAACAGTGGTAGCTTGTCGTAAGCGGCCCGTTACCCACTTCGGCAATGTCGATTTCCCCAGTCGCGGGCCAGTTATGACCCGACGTCCAAAATGCCGGCCAGTTGTACAGATTATTCGCGGCCGCCCCGGGAAAATAGATACGGCCCTCAAGGTAATAACCGTCGCCAAATTGAAAACCTTTGCCGCTCCCAACTTCATTCGGGTCGCTGGTGACGTTGGCGCCAAGGCTGGAAGAGCTGAGTGTCAGGATGAGATCTCCACCGGAAACGGAAACATTCGACGCGCTCACTTGGACATTGTTTTCCATACTTTCGCCCCCATCAGCAATAGCGGCCCAGTTGTTCGTATTCAGCGACGTTCCGTTAAACTCATCATCAAACGCCAAGCTCCAACTCCCTGAAATCCCTACCGGTTTTACGTTTGAGCCTGTTGCACCTGAAGAAGGAGCAGCTGAAGGTACTGTTGAAGGTGAAGTAGTACTTGGCTTTGGACCATTGCTTGGTGTAGCAGAAGGAGAATTTCCTCCACCATTGCCACCAGCACCTGACGATGGAGCGGTAGAAGGGGTACCCCCATTTGACGGAGTACCAGACGGGGAAGGATTAGAGCCAGAACCACATGGAATGGTAAGGTTAGGCAGTTGAATACCTAATTTTTGGAAAATCATTTGCAGCAGTTGCCACAAGAAAAGGAAGAACTGCTGTAGAAAACCCATTCTTCCAGAGAAATGTCTTTTTCCACCTCGAGCGAATGAATGAACATTACCAGAGTTTTGAGAAGAGACAGATGCTTTGGAAGTAGAACAAGGAGTAGTACTAGGAGAAGGACTGGTAGTATTATTTGAAGGTGTACCAGAGATAGTTTGCGTAGAACTGGGGGATCCTGGGGAAGTAGATGCAGAGCCTGGATTCGCAGAGGGATTGGCTCCAGCAGAGGGAGAGACCTTTGTGACACAGGGTTGATTAGGGTTCACAACAACACAATTGGGAGATGGAACTGCAAACTCATGGATAGGAGTAGCAGCAGTTGCAGGAAGAGCCGCAGCAAAAATGCAAAAAGAAAATAAAGAAAGAAGAATAAAATATCTCATAAAAATTAACTGTAGTCTTAGCTTAAAAGATTGATGGGAGAGTTGTCAATAAAAGTCATTTTATGTACTTCTATTACTTTGTTAACTTTTGATAAGCAGCATAGGCAGGTTTTTGGGAATTATCAGTACGGACGAATCCCAAAACATATTCATTATTGCTTGTATCTGTGCCCATTGGGAGTCAAATCGTATCCATGAAGACACTAGTGCTTTTACTTAGTCAAGATAGGTATTAAGTGGTGAGCTCCTACGGCTTATTTTCCCGCCAACTGCTTATATGTGTTATACGCTGGCGTGCCAACCAGTCCGAAGCTACCATCGCCGGTGTAGTCGTACCAGAAGATGGGGCCGGCCCAGGCCTGACCATTCGTGTTATTAAAGGCATTTTGCATTTCTTGTGGGGCTTCAGATACGTTGTCATCGCCGAACTCGGTCATCCAGATTTTCTTACTACCATCACCGTTGGCTTTCATGATGCTTACGATGTTGTTTGGCCCCCAGGCCATCTGTCCCCAAACGTCCGTGTTGCTGGTATTGGTTGAGGTGCAAATCGTGATCGGGTCGGAAAAACAGTACGGGTGGATGCCCAGCGCATCGAAGTAACCTTTGGCGCCATCGGCATACATCTGAGTCACGAAGTCATTCGGTTGAATGATGGGGGAGGCACCAGGCGACACCCCGCCCGATACCACGAAGTCACCCGGTTCAGCCTGATGGATGGCCGTGTAGGCGGCCTTCAGCAGTGCCGTATAGTTGGCGGCATTAGGATTTATCCAGAAACCGTTTTGGTTCTCTTCGTTCCAGATCTCGAAGGTGGTCACACCAAGCGGCGCGTAGTGGGTGGCCGCAGCGGCAGCAAAGGCCGCGAAACTACTGGTACCGCTAGGCGGACACCACGCCTGGCCGGCACACGACGACGACTGAGCCCATGATGGTGCCTGATCCAGTATGGCAAGGACTTTAAGATTGTGGGCCTTGGCGGCGTTGGCGACATTGTCATAGGCGGTCCAGTTGTATGAACCGCCGCTGGAGGGCTGTATAGCTACCCAATTTAGATCAAAGCGTACCCATTGCGTACCGATTGACGCCATATCAGCAAAGTAGGTATTCAGCTGACTTGAGCTGTATCCTTGCCAGCCACCGCCAAGGGCCATACCGAAGCGGCCGGGGGATGAAGATGTAGTACCACCACCTGTGGAGCCCGAGCCAGAGGAGCCAGAAGGGACAGGTGCTTTACTGACAGCAGTACTCGGTCCAGATGACGGGGAATTACCGCCATTACCCCCAGCACCAGAAGAAGGAGCAGTAGAAGGAGTCCCACTAGTTGATGGTGTACCCGAAGGGGAAGCGGAAGAAGTACAAGGAATAGTAATATTGGGAAGAGAAATACCTAACTGTTTAAAGATAAGCTGGAGTAATTGCCAGAAGAAAAGAAAGAACTGTTGCAGGAAACCCATTCTTCCTGAGAAATGTTTTTTACCTCCTCGAGCGAATGCATTAACAGTACCAGAACTTTTGGAAGATACAGACGCTTTGGAAGTAGAACAAGGAGTAGTACTAGGAGAAGGACTGGTAGTATTGTTGGATGGTGTACCAGAGATAGTTTGAGAGACACTCGGTTGAGTACCGGAAGAACTTGGAGAGCCGGAATTAGGAGTACCAGAGGTATTTGGTCCAGAAGGAGAGGTAGAGACCGTATGCGAACAGGGTTGATTTCCTACAGCGACACAATTGGGAGAAGGAACTGCAAAATCATGGGTTGCAGCTGTAGCTGAAAGAGGAGTAACAACAATAATGCAAAAAAACAATAAAAGAAGAAGAGTAAAATATCTCATAAAATTAACACTAGACTCAGCATAAAAGTTTTGTGTGAGGGTTGTCAAGATAAGAATATTGCATGCTAATGATTGGAATTTTTGTAAGAATCGGATAAAATACGGTTATATGATAAATGTCCGTCAGGCAATAGCAGAAGATAAAAAAGACGTACTTAGTTTGTTAGATGAATTTTTAACTCATATTGAAGAGTCTAAAGGATATGGTAGCCATGAGCCAACAGAAGTTGTAGGGAGTAAGCTATTTGATGATCTTATTTCAGAGGACAAATTCAAAATATTTGTAGCAGAGGAAGAAGGAAAGATAATTGGTGTCGCAACACTTTTCCTTTATCCAATTATTAGAAGAGGACAATATAGAGGGCAACTTGAAGAACTTGTCGTTACTAAAAGCATGAGAGGGAAAGGTGCTGGATCAAAACTTCTTGAAGCAGTTAAAGATTATTGCGAAAACAACAATATTCTTTCTTTAAGGCTTAATAGCGAGATAAATTTAACTGAAGCTCATAAATTCTACGAGGTACACGGCGGAAAATTCACAGAAAAAATGTTTAGATTTGACTTTTAAATTCAGTGCCCCTAGGGAAGTAGAATCCCTGTTTTCGGGATGATCAATCTTCGTTTTCTTGTGACGCTAGCGGGAGTCGAACCCGCGATTTTCGGGATGAGAACCCGACGTCCTAGACCACTAGACGATAGCGCCAAATTTCGTTTTTGCTCATGTTATTTTACATGATTGAGGCTCAGAAGACAATTATAAGTAAAAGATAAAAAGATCACCCAACAAAATACTCAGAGTAAGGGAGTAATCTGATAAGAGCAATTGCTGCATAGGTAATTACGAAAGTTATAACTGATGGGACAAGTGCCCATAGGATAAGCGGAGCATGCAGTTGCCACGGGAGTAAATTAAAATATTTCAATACCAGATCCAAGACAAGAAAATGCAAAAGGTAAATGCCGAATGTTGCTCTGCCTGTGTAATTTATAAATTTCTGTAAACGACCGGTGAATAATTTCGTTCCAAAATTTTTATGAAAATCTTTAAGTGCAAGGAATAAGAAAATAGTCATTAGGAAAATAGTTGGGCTAAAATTGAAAATAATAAATGTTGTTGTGTTGCCATCTGCCACAAGGTTTGTAATATATGCGAGAATAAGATATAAAGCGAAAAAAATCGCCATCCATAATTTGTTTACTTTTATATCTCGAAGAAAATAGCCTGCATAAAAATAACCGATATAGGGAATAAAAATCGTGAGAGAATAGGCTTGAATATTGATATGAAGAAGAACCAGCAGTGAACAAGTGATACTTAATGCAACAAGTGATGCGAATAGTATTGTTTGTTGAAATCTTGTTTTAGTATCATTAAAACGCTCCAAAAGGGGTGTAATAAGATAGAGTTCGAGAATAATTATTAAAAAATATAAATGCCAGATATTTGCACCCCATAATGTTTGGCCAATAAAACTCCAGGTCAATGTTGTCCCATCCCAATACACGGTCCAGCCGTAATAAATGGCAAGCCAGATAATAAAAGGATAGAGAATTCGGGAAAATCTTTTGTTGTAAAATTCCTTGACCGTTTTTATTTTGCTTCTATTTAGTATGAGATAACCGCTCAAAACGACAAAAAGCGGCACCGCAACCCGCGATAGTGTGTTTAGATAATAAATAATATGCCATGCTGAACTTGTTTTCAGAACGGTGTAAAGTACAAATCTGTCTGTTGAGTGGCTGAAGATGACGAAATAAGCGGCGATAATCCTTATAATGTCTGCGGATACATTATAATTTTTAATAACTTTCATTTTAAATATAATTTAATCATAACATACTTAATGTTTTATTTTTACGAACTAAAACTAGAATATTTATTTACGGAATACTTCCAGAATATTCTTGTCAGCAAAAAAAGTATAAACAATACCGCTGCATAGGTTCCAAGCATATATTGTGGTGTTTTCCCAAAAAGCGCTTCGACAGGAATACTTCCAAGGAGTGTCAATGGAACTACAAGATTAACTAATACTCCCATATATCCTTTATACAAACCTGAAGGATATTGTCCAAGTTTACTAAATTCTTCCCATAAATCTTCAGTCACTTGAAGCTGCGGGTAGTAAAAAAGTAAAGTACTGATAAACAAATACGTTAAATAAAAAGTAAGAATACCCATACCAATTAATAAAATATAGGTAATAATATTGACAATATTTAATACATTGCCCTGATGAAAGATTCCATAAAAAATTAAGGCTAAATTTAAGGTATATTGACCTAAATCTCCAAAACTAAATCGACCAAGCGTTGCAAATAATTGTGAGTCCATTGGCTTGATAAGAGCGGAATCAAATGATTCCTGAGCATCTCCTCTAATCATTCCTTTTAACTCAGCTAGTCTATTGTAAAAAAAGACATGTCCACTTGCGTGGATAAAATTATATGTACCAAATAACACATACGCCTGATATTTTGTGTATCCCAAAAAATCATTTGTTTGTGTAAATATACTTTCAATAAACATAATTTGTACACTGATAAAAAGAGGAATAGTCAAAACATCAATCCAAAAAGATGCAGGGTATGCAATTGTTTTTTTAATTTCAAGTAAGAAGGTTCGTTTTAAATAAATTAGAAAATTTTTCATACACCTACTGCCTCATATTTTTTAATTCCCAAACTCCAGACGAATTTGTATAACACATAAAACAAAATGATATAGACTATTTGAATTATCACATCTAAGAAAGCATTGGTACTTTTACCAAGAAGAATACTTATCGGTACATAAAACATATATTTAAATGGAAGAATATTTGCCAAGTTTAAAAGTGCATGAGGCATAAGTGTTATCGGAATTAACATCCCACCGAATAATGAAATAACTGTTTCTTTAAGTCTTGTTACCGGTCGTATCTCAGTTAACCAGAATGCAGTCAATCCAGTTAGTGCCTCAAGAAGTGCAAAAAGTATTCCTCCAAAAACAAGAGAAAAAGCAAGTAATGTACTTTGTTGTAAAGATAGATGGATATGTATAGAATCTCGAAACAAAAAGAGTATTATCGTTGAAATTGGTATTGCGATAAATAATGACAATAGTTTCCAGGCTTGTTCTTGAATATAGTGAGAAAATACAATGTTATACGGTTTCAGAAGGGTAGTATTAATTTGTCCTTTTTTTATTGCGTCACCAACATTGTATCCAAAACTACCACCAACTATGTACCAACTCAGTTGAAGAAATAAATAATAGACAATAAAATCTCCTTTTGTAAAACCATTAATACTTTGTTTATCACCAATAATTGCAAGCCAAACAAAAATGAGAACAATGATGGGAATTAATCCTACTAAAAACCATCCAATAATATTGACTCTTGTTGCAAATTCCGCTTCTAATGCAATAAAAAATGTCCGGAGGTATTTCATAAATGTTTTGAGAAAGATTTAATGATAACATCCTCAAGTTCAACTTCCATAATATCAATATTTTCAATTTCAAATTTTGTTAATAATTCTGCAGCTTTTTTGGCATGATCTTCTCTAGGAACCGCAATTGTTGCAGAAAATCCATCAAATTCAATAATTTTACCAATATGAGAAAGAGTTTCTTTCTTTACTTCTTGTTCAAAATCAACTCGTAAATATTTTTCATTTGCATATTCTGACATTAATTTTTTTATTTGATCATCATAGATTTTGTGTCCATGGTTGATCAGAATAACACGATCGCAAATTTCTTTAACATCATCCATATAATGAGAAGTGAGAATTATTGTCGCGTTGTATTTTTTGTTATATTCCCTTAAGAAAACTCTAATTTTCTTTTGTATCACAATATCAAGTCCAATTGTCGGTTCATCGAGAAAAATGACTTTAGGTTGATGCAATAGTGAAGCAATTAGCTCGCACTTCATCCTTTGCCCAAGAGAAAGTCTTCGGACGGGAGTATTTAATATTTCTTTTATCTCCAATAATTCTACTAATTCTTTAAGCGTAGAGTTGTATTGCTTTGATGGGATTTTATAAATATCCTTATTAAGAAGAAATGTATCAGTAGGTGGCAAATCCCACCAGAGTTGATTCTTTTGACCCATGACAAGTGAAATTTGTTTTTGAAATTGTGCTTGACGATGCCAAGGAGTAAATCCCAGAACAGATACTTCTCCTGCTGTAGGATATAATATACCTGAAAGCATTTTCAGGGTTGTTGTTTTTCCAGCTCCATTGGGGCCTAAAAACGCGACCATCTCGCCATGTTTAATCTCAAATGAAATATCATCAACTGCTTTCACTTCTTTAAATTTCCTGTTGAATAAGGACTGAAATGAACCACGAAATCCTTCTGATTTCTGAGCAACTTTGAAATATTTTTTAAGTCCTGAGACTTTAATAATGTATGTTTCATCCATACCAAAAGTATAACAGAAGCATTGAAGTAAAAGGAAGAAATACCGGCTTTTCAGCAATTTTTTTTACCATAGTTATGATGACGATTGTAGGATGAAGGAATTGACTAATGATTTGTGTTTGTCGACTGATAGGTTTTTTAGTATAATTTGAGCGTGAGTACTATTTATCTTTCAATTATCATTCCTTGCTACGATGAGATGGCCAATCTCCAAAAGGGAGTTTTGGACAAAATAGCCCATTTTTTCAGTAAAAAGGGAGTCTCATATGAAGTGATCATCGCAGATGATGGATCAAAGGACGGCAGTGTTGCATTTATTGAACAATTTTGTAAAGAAAATCCGCATTTCTTTCTCATAAAAAATCCTCATTATGGTAAGGCAGGTGCCGTGACAACGGGAATGCTGCAGGCAAAAGGACAATATCGATTATTTACCGATATGGATCAAGCTACTCCAATTGAGGAAATTAATAAATTACTTCCGTATCTTGAGAGTAAAGAATATAGTGTCGCAATTGGCTCACGTAATTCTGAGAGAAAAGGAGCGCCGGCTGAAAGATTATTCATTTCAAAGAGTTCGGTTATTCTTCGCAAAGCCATAATCGGTCTTAATGAAATTTCCGATACACAGTGTGGTTTTAAAATGTTTACTGAGACGGCAGCAGAAGATATTTTTAATAGATATAAGAAGCTCAAACATGGATTTGAAAAAATTAAAGGGACCGCGATAACGTATGGGTCCGATATCGAACTTCTGTATATTGCAAAAAAACATGGATATAAAATCAAAGAAGTACCAATTGAATGGCTGCATGTTGAGACTCGACGTGTTAATCCCGTGAAAGATTCAATTCAGGGAGTTTTGGATTTGATTCGGATAAAAAGAAATATTTTGACGGGAATGTATAAGTAGAGTTAAGGATTGAGAATTGAAAGTTGAGAATTTAAAATGCAAAGTTACAGTATGAAGTTTAAAATTGTTTTTCTGTTATATCTTTTAGTTTTTATTGGACTTTTTTTTTATTCATTTACTCAAATAGACCTTGGACTGGTAATTTCTCGTTATCCATTTTTTTATCACATTGAGAAATCCTTTCAACAAATCGGGTACTTTAATCGTCCTCTTTCTACAGGTTTGTATTTAGTTATTCTGTTTACATTTACAACGTTATATATCATTTCATTAAAACTTGCCGCGAAAAAGAAATTAGATAAAAAATTTGTTTGGAAAATTATTTTGATAGGAACTGTTTTACTCACATTTTCATACAGTGCTTTTTCTTACGATATTTTTAATTACCTGTTTGACGCAAAAATGGTGACGCATTATCATGTAAATCCGTATGTTCATAAAGCACTTGATTTTCCTCAGGATCCAATGTTGGCATTTATGCATTGGACACAGCGAGTCTATCCATATGGACCTATTTGGTTGGTCTTAACTGTACCGCTTTCATTTATTGGTCTACAGATTTTTCTTCCTACATTTTTTCTTTTTAAAATGCTTGCGGCAGCAAGTTTTATTGGTTCACTTTATTACATCGAAAAAATTTTTCAGAAAATAAAACCAGAAAGGGAAGTTTTTGGACTTGTCTTTTTCGGATTGAATCCGCTTGTGATAATTGAAAGTTTGGTTTCTGCTCACATCGATATCGTTATGATGTTTTTTTCTGTGATGGCATTTTATTTTCTTATCGAGAAAAAATATGTGAAATCATATGCTTCATTGGCACTTTCGATTGGTATTAAATTTTTGACAGGGGTACTGCTGCCATTTTTCATTTGGATTCATCTGCTTCACTATAAAAAGAAGAAAGTTAATTTTGAAAAGATCATTGGCTTGAGTCTGTTATTACTTTTGGTTGGTATTTTTGTAGAGACGCAGCAAAGCGGCAATTTTCAATCATGGTATCTGTTGGGGATTCTTTCATTCGCTGTTTTTCTTTCGCATAAATATTATATTCTTATTCCAGCTGTTATTATTTCTTTCTTTTCGCTTTTGCTCTATGTACCATTTTTTTATACAGGAAATTGGAATCCGCCAATACCACAGATACTGTTGTCAATTATGCTGGTAAGCTATGCACTTTCATTTATTGTAGTAAGCGGATACTTTCTGTATCAAAGAAGGAGCAAATAAATTTTCAAGAATTGCGGTATCGTTGTACTACAAACGGTCTCTTGATTTTTTTGCAGATATTAAAGGATCGCTTTGGACAATAGCTGATTGTCTTTGGTGGTGTTGGCGTTACAATAACTGGTTTTATATAATTTGCTTGCTCGAGCTTCTTTATAACTTCTTGTTTGTCATCTTTATCGATATAGAGCTTTTTTTCAAGGTCAAGTTGAAGAGTTACCGGCGGGATAGAAACATATTTTGTATTGCCGTTTTTGTAATTGTAAAGAGTTATATAATTGCTGTTTAAGAAGTTGATGAAAAATTGCCCATATTCATCAGGATCTTTGCCAAGTACATAAAATTCTCTATCAAAATAGATAATTTTGGGTTTGTGTGCTTGGAAATCTGCCAGCATCTGCTGTTGGATATCTGGCGCTTCACCCATATCAGGGATGAGAATTTGATATTTTGATGGGATGTTGCCATTGGAGAAAAAAAGATCTTCAAAAGCAAACGGTCCGATCCACATGTAATCACCTGGGGAAACAACAGCATTAATAACTGGTGCGACAATAGGTCTATCATAAATCAGCGGTTCGGTTCCCATATATTTGGTATATGCTTTGTTCATCCACAGATTAAAAAGATAAAGCGCTGTAAACAACGAATACGCTGTCATAAGAACAAAACATGCTATAAATATTATGCGTTTACCTAAAAGTACAGTTTCATTTAGTTCTTTATAAAGTTTTGGTAGGACAAAGCAGATATTAAATAATGAAAACATCATATAGACAGCTGATTGATAGTCAGTTTCCTGGGACGTTAATGGGTCACTTCTGGCATTTGCATAAATAAGAAATAGTGCAAGAAAAATAGCAAAATAATAGTTGCGCTTTATAAATAAATAAATAAGCAAAACGAGATTTGCCAAAATTAGTGTAATGTTGTATGGAAAATTAAAATTCAAACTTTTTATTTGGATCGCAAGAGAGAAGAACTCTCCCAACACACTGTGTGCGATAACAATCGCGTAGCGGACAGGATTGATATGTGTTGATCCGACAGGTCTTGGATAGTTATAAATATAATATTTTTCGTTAAAGATAATTGCTTGATAAATATAATCCGAGAGGCTTCCTGTTACTAATAAATACAAAACGAAAACAACATACGGCGCAAGAAAAATTCCAATAACGTGAAGAATATCTTTTCTTTTTGGTCTGTCGGTTTGATAAAAAATATAATACCCAAGACTGCAAAAAGCGATAAGAAGAATGAGGTAGGTATAGGTGAGTGATGAAAGCCATGCAAGTGCTGTGAGTACAGAGATAAAAATAAAATCTTTTTTAATTACGTTTTCTTTATAGAAAATTTTTAAAAGCATTAAGACATATACAGGTGTTAGAAAAAATCCTGAAATGGTGTCTGCAAGGAGCATATGTCCCCAAAAATATGTCGCAGTGATTGCAATTACTGGAATGAAATAAAGGTATGGACGAGATTTGATAGTACCAACGCGTTTATTTAAGAATAAATATGTCCATAAGAAATAGGCGAGAAGGAAGACCGCGTAAACGAGACGAAATCGGACAAATGATCTGCCGCTGAAGATCTCAACGAGGGCTGCAATAAAATAAGCAATAGGCCCATGATGAGTAAAGAATCCAGTATAAATCAGTCTTCCATGGAGAATATACCAGCCGCCAAGGATATTGTCGAATTCATCAGGATAGGATTCATGGACGCTGTTGATCAGAAATATCGCCAGCATGACGAGGACAAAAAGAACGGCAAAGTAATGTTTCTCTCTAATAAAATGAAGCCAATACTGTTTGACCTTTTCCATGTATTGGATTAATTATAGCACGTAATAAAAATTGCTATATAGTTGTATTATTAAATTTTTATTGCTTAGTTTAGCAAGCTTATTTTTATTCAACAATAGAGTTGCTTATAGCTAGGCTTTTTCCTATAATTCAATAAGAAGTATCAAGGGTATCATAGGTATTAAAAGTATCAAGAGCTTTTGTATATGATTAATTTTATAAAAAAATATTATTTATTTTTCTGTCTAACGGGGATTATTGTTCTCTATTTCTTCACCAGGTTATTTCATATTCTGACTCTGCCGATTTTTACTGATGAGGCAATTTATATCCATTGGACTCAGGTTGCTGCCAATGATGCCAGTTGGCGTTTTATTTCATTAACTGATGGTAAGCAGCCGATGTATATCTGGGTGGCAATATTTTTCTATAAAACAATCCACGATCCACTACTTGCTGGCCGATTGGTTTCTGTAGGTACAGGTTTGATATCTACAATTGGGATGTTTTTCCTTGGGTGGGAGATATTCAAAAACAAAAAAATCGGTTTGCTCTCAAGTTTACTTTACGCTCTTTATCCTTTTGCAATCGTTTATGACAAAATGGCCATGTATGATTCCATGGTTGCGATGTTCATCATCTGGATACTGTATTTTACCATTCTTCTTGTGCGGCATGTGAGGTTTGATCTTGGAATGATCCTTGGTATGGTTATTGGTGCGGGCATGTTAACAAAAACTAACGCGGATTTTGGTTTTATTTTATTGCCATTTGCACTTTTGCTTTTTCCATTTAAAAAGCATTTCGATAAAAGAAGATTGTATCTCCTTTTTCTTTATTCTCTCGTTGCTTTAGTAATTGCTAATGCGATGTACGCAATTTTGCGTCTGTCTCCTTATTATTACATCATTGGGCAAAAGAATTTAACTTTTATTTATTCGTTCCATGATTTTATCAGACAACCTTTTGCTTTTGTTGTTGGTAATACACAAGGTCTTGGTGGTTGGTTTATTGAGTATATGACAATTCCTTTTTTGGTTTTGGTGTTGGCAACTTTTTTTGTAGACAAAAAGTTTTTCAGAGAAAAATTGTTTTTATTAATTTGGTTCATAGTACCTTTTATTTTATTTGCTTTTGACGGTAAGGTACTGTATCCGCGGTATCTCTTAAATATGACTATGTCTCTTATCCCTCTTGGTGCTTATGCATTTTATGTCTTACAAGCGAAAATAAAGCAAGTCAGTATAAAAATATTACTTTTTCTTGTTTTTACGAGTATATTTATTGTTAATGACTATCTTTTGCTGACAAATTTCGCAAATGCATACATTCCTCAACCAGATAAAGGTCAATATTTGACTGATTGGCCATCAGGTGTTGGCGTAAATCAGACGGTTAGTTTTCTCCAATCACAACAGGGGAAGATCTATGTCGGAACAGAAGGGACGTTTGGACTGATGCCATACGCATTGCAAATATATCTTTATAAAAATCCTAACATAACAATTAATGGATTTTGGCCAATCAACGCTACGCCGCCACAAGAACTTCTCGACGCTGCCAGAAAGATGCCGACGTATGTTGTATTCTATCAAGACTGTCCATCATGCACGGCAGTAGGGAAGGCGCCGTCCACGTGGCCTGTTACTCAGATTTTCAGTATCAAAAAAATTGCGCCGAATACCTATTATACGTTGTATAAATTGAATCCATAAGTTTGAGTTTTGAATTAAAGACCTCACAATGAAAAAAAAAGATTTATTATTCATCCTCTTGCTTCTGATTTTTTCAATTCCTTCTGTTTTGCCACTTGCCCATCATGGATTTTTTCAAAGCGATGATGGCGAATGGATGATCATCAGGCTTTCCGCATTTTATCAAGCAATGCATGATGGACAATTTCCAGTACGTTTTCTACAACGACTTAATTTTGGTTATGGGTATCCTGTTGCAGAATTTCTTTATCCGGGGAGTTTTTATCTTGGCGTTTTACTTCATGTTATTCGGTTTGGATTTGTTAATACTACTAAAATTATTTTTGGTTTATCTCTTCTTGGTTCATTGCTGTTTACCTATCTTTGGCTAAGAAAATTATTCTCTCGATTTCCCAGTTTTGTTGGTGCACTTTTTGCCTTATATCTTCCTTATCATTTGTACGATGTTTATAAAAGGGGATCGGTAGGGGAAGTTTTTGCATTATTATGGATACCATTTATTCTTTGGCAAATTGAGAGAAAAAGTCTTTTTTTTACAACCGTTGGTATAGCATTTCTTATCATTTCTCATAATACGCTTGCGGTGCTGTTTATGCCAGTAATTATTTGCAGCATGGCTCATGGAGTTTATAAAAACAAAAAAAGGCGTGAGAGATTATACTATTATATATATACTTTACTCATCAGTTTGGGATTATCAGCCTTCTTTTGGCTTCCAATTCCTTTTGAACTTAAGGATACGGTTTTTACATCAACGACTGTCTCGCAATGGAGTAACTATTTTGCAACCATTGATCAAATCGGTTATGTTTCTTTCATTGTTTTATTTTTACTCATCGTATTGATTCTTTCAAAAAAAACGGATATAACAAAACACCGACTTACCGCTTTATTTTTTATTTTATCTGCGCTTTCAATATTTCTTGCATCATCTGTAAGTTCTTTTTTATGGTATGTTATTCCGACAAATTTTATTCAATTTCCATTTAGATTTCTTTCAATTATTGTCGTAACTATTCCGTTTCTTTCTGCGTTTGTCATTTCAATTTTAAAGAATAAACAACAAGCAATTGTTGGTGTAGTTTTATTACTGGTTTTAGGATATTTTGCTTTTCCTTTTAGCAAACCAGCAGCATATTTTGACAAAGGTGAGGGATATTATTACACCAATGACGCAACGACAACAGTGCAAGATGAATATATGCCTGTTTGGGTCAAACAAAAACCATTAAAGAGTTCTGAGCAAAAAGTTGTCATTGTAAAAGGTTCAGGAAAAATTGAAAATATAAATCCTACAAATAATTCAATTACCTTTACTGCGGATTTGAAAAATAAATCAACAATACAAGTAAACATTATTTACTGGCCAGGTTGGCAAGCAAAATTGGACGGCAGTTTGATTAGAATTTCATATAATAATCCATACGGAGTTATGATGCTTTCAGTTCCAAAAGGAAAACATATTGTACAATTTAATTTCAAAGAGGACACGCTACGATTAGTGGCAGATTTTATTAGTCTTTTATCTTTTGTCATTCTAATAATTTTGGTAACGAGATATAAGAAACGCCTGGATTGACAGGCTTTATTTTTTTATGAAATACTTGAGTAATGGAAGAGCAAAATAATACTCCTCATAATGACTTTATCGTAGTTACTAATGATAATGAACCAAAGAAATTTTCATTCCTTCGAATACTCTACTTTATCGTTATTATTTTTTTCTTTTTTCTAGGAGGTTTGGTATCAGCTTTTTTTAGTTGGAAGGTAGAAAAACAACATATACTAGAAGCTACAGTTGCTCCAACACTTACCGTTCACTCAACACCTATTCCAACTCAAAGTGTAGAGGTAATCCAACTGACAAAAATTGCAACTTCTCTTGATGTGCCGCCACTTTATCAAAATTGGCAGTGGGGTAGTGAAAAAAGTTCATTAAATAATAATGATTTATCATCAATTATGGTTGATAGGTATGATCAGAATTATCTTCCAGTGCCAATGACAGGAAAAACCTATACTGCAACAAATTCTGCAATAAGTAATCCGGATAGCAAATTTATTGATAATTATTATGCGCTATTGCTTCAAAAATCAGAATGGCTTGTTAATGGTTCTAGTCCATATCTCGAATTTCGTTCATTCCGTCTGCGGGCAAACATAGCGGATGGTCCTTGTGGCGGTATTGATGGATATTTGGGATATAAAGATGACATGGTACGACTTGTTTCAATTGAGCATACCTTTCAACCATGTGTCCCGCCAATTGGATTACAAAATGGTAAAGCGGTCACTCAAAATATTGCCTATACTGTTTTTATCGGTGATCCTGTATCGCTTCAATTTTTTAATGAGTATATGGCAACTCATCCAAAGTAATAGATTCCGAATTTGCAAATTGCAAACGAGTTTGGATATATCTATAATGTAAAAAATGGCAGAGCTCTTGAAATTTAATCCAATCCCGCGCCAGTTTACACTGGCTTTACTAGTTTTATTGATTGTAGTAAGCGCAACGCTCCGACTTTTTGATATTTCTACTGTCCCTCCAGGGTTGTATCAAGACGAGTCAGCAATAGGTTATAACGCATATTCAATTCTCCAAACAGGAAAAGATGAATACGGCAACAACCATCCGCTTTATTTTAAATCATTTAATGATTACAAGCTTCCTGTCTATATTTATTTGACTGCGGGATCAATAAAATTGTTTGGCCTAAATGAATTTGCTGTCCGATTGCCATCTATTCTTGCAGGGATTTTTGCCGTAGTAATTCTTTTTTTCTTCGTAAGATATCTTACAAAAAATCTTACTTTAGCTTTTTTGTCCGCCCTAGTGCTTGCTTTTAATCCGACACATCTATTTTTTTCGCGAGCAGCTTTTGAAGTCAATCTTGCTATGACATTTTCTCTTGCTGGCTGTTATTTTTTTGTCCTTGGCGCAACAAAGAAAAAAATTATTCATATTATTCTCTCTCTTTTGTGTTTCGGATTATGTCTTTATTCATATAACGTCACAAGACTTATTGCGCCGTTATTTCTTTTGGGCTTAATTATTTTATATTGGAAGCAAATAAGAAGTTTTCATGCGTATTATCTGGTAGGAGCAGTTATTTTATTTCTCGTTATTGTTGCACCATTCTTATTGGGATTTTTTTCAGCGTCAGGAGTTCTCTCAGCAAAATCAACTCTCGTAACCAGTACTGACATTTTGGCAATTGATCTGCAATTTAGAAGTTATCTGCTTTCATTACCGCATATCTATACGGCTTTATTCTATAACCAGTATATTTATATGCTGTTTCAATATTTACAAAACTTGGCAACAATACTTTCTGGAGCATTTTTTTTCGTGACAGGAACAAACGAGCAAAATCAAGGAATTGGAAACGTTGGGTTTTTCTACTTATCAGATTTGCCGTTTTTTATCTGGGGCTTAGCAGCATATTTTCGTTCAAAAGTAAACGGTTTTCGAATTTTTATGCTTTGGCTTATTGCCTCAGTTCTCGTTCTTGGGTTAAGTAAACAGGTTCCTCAAGCAACTCGTGGATATTTTATTATTTTACCTTGTGTTTGTTTTATTGCGCTAGGAATGTTTTCTTTTCTTCATTGGCTCTCGACATATAAACGCAAATTGTTAAAATATGTAATTTTTGCAATTGCTCTCATTTTTATTTTTTACAATGTACAATATTATTTCTTATCTTATTATTTTGTTTTCCCGTCCCAATCAGCAGATGCATGGAGAATGGAAGATAAACAGCTTTCGTTATATCTCAAAGCAAATCAGTCCCAATATAGTAGCGTTATTATCGATAGAAGTGCAGATTTCGTTTATACAACCTACCTTTTTTACGATCAATATCCACCAGCTCAATTTATCAAAACAGCAAAACGATATCACGATGGAGATTTAATAAAAGCGAACGCGTGGGGAAAATATCAAATTTCAGAATTGAATTGGATAGATGATTTGAAAATTCCTCATGCCCTTATTATCGCTACACCTGCCGACACACCAAAACATACCATTGTTCTTAAAAAGTTCTATGATCCGACAGTGTTTAGTGTTTTGTCTATTAATGGTGTGATAGTTAATGCACCGCAAAATGATGTGAAATATGTTCTTGTTGAGACTGACACGAACAGAAATAATGTCAAAATGCTCAAAGAAATACAACAGACGATACAACAGCAAAGCCAATAGCACTTTTTGCCACATAAAAAGTTTCAAATAAAGTTGTTGTTTTTAATGTTTTTTTATAAAATCTGTATAATAGGAGATATGATGAGGTTTCTTGGAAAATACGTTGATATTCTAATTATTCTCGTACTTTTGATCTTCACAGTATTGCCACTTTTTCAGCCTGGATTTTTTCCCCTGCAAGATGATGAACAAATTGGAAGACTTTATGACCTTAATAAGGATGTAATTGCTGGCCAACTTCCACCTAGGCTTGCACAAGATTTGGGATTTGGATATGATTATCCGCTGTTTAATTTCTATCCGTCATTTGTATATTATGTCGGTGAAGTTTTCCATTTACTCGGTTTTTCCTATATAACTTCAACGAAATTGATGATCGGGTTGGGATTTATTTTAGCTGCTATTTTTATGTATTTATTTTCCAAAGAATATCTAGGTCGAATTGGTGCAGTCGTTGCTTCAATTGCTTACACGTATACACCGTATCATTCCGTTGATGTCTATGTGCGCGGAGCACTGCCGGAATTCTGGTCGTTCGTTTTTATCCCTGCCGTTTTTTGGAGCATTTATAAATTGGCAAAAACCGAAAAGTATGTTTACATAGTTGTCTCTGCAGTTTTTGTCGCGTGTCTTGTTTTAACGCATAATCTCATTGCAATGATGAGCAGTTTTTTTCTTGGAGCATTTTTTGTTTATTTAATTTTTCAATCAAAAAAGAAATTGCTGCTGTTTTGTAAAATATGCTTGAGTGTAATTTTAGGTTTATGTTTCTCTGCATATTTTTGGATACCTTCATATTTTGAAAAGCAATACACGATGGTTAATTTACTTACCACACAGCTTGCAGATTATCATCTCTATTTCGTATGTGTTAGACAATTTGTTACCTCGCCATGGGGATACAGTGGGTCGTTTCCCGGTTGCATGGATGGTATGTCATTTCAAGTCGGACAGGCACAATTGGCATTGGCGGCGGTTTCTGTTATTGTTTCACTATTTTTGCTTTGGAAAAAGAAGAAGAATTATTCGATTGTTATTTTATTCATTCTTATGTTCGCTTTTTCTCTTTTTATTCAAACAAAATATTCCGCTTTTATCTGGGATAAGATACAGCCATTTTCTTATATTCAGTTCCCTTGGCGTTTTCTTACTTTTTCGGATTTTACCATTGCGTTTCTTGTTGCGTATGTCTGCTCGTTGATAAAAAAAGAAAAGATAAAAATGATAGTTGCAGCATTGATGATTATTATTTTAATTCTTATGAATAAAGACTATTTTGTCCCTGAACAATACTTGCGAAATGTCACTGATTCAAGTTATACTGCACCATTGGCCATAAAATGGCACACAAGCCAACTGTCCTTTGAATACACGCCAATTGGGATTGCGACCAAGATGTCAAGTTCAGGAAATTCTGTAATAGATATTACACAAAATGAGATTGCTAAGAATAGTTTTACCGTTATCAAAGGGAAAATGTCAGTTAAACAATTGCAGGATATTCCACAGCAAAAAGAGTTTGCAATACATGTAACAAAGAGTGGATTATTACAATTAAATACATTTACTTTTCCTGGATGGAAAACATTTATTGATGGAAAAGAAATTGCCTATTCGACCAATAATAAATTGAGATTGATAACCGTCGCAGTGGACAAAGGTCAGCATATAGTTCGCGCGACTTTCACTGATACGCCGATGAGAGCATTTTCGAATTATCTATCGATTACATCAATTTTTGGAGTTATTATAATAGGATTGATCAAAAAAAAGAAATATGGCAAAAATTAAAGAATTATCAATTTTTTTCCCTTTTTGGAATGAAGAAGAAAATATTAAAAAAGTGGTTGAAAGTGCAAAAATTGTTGCTGAAAAAGTAGCAAAAAAATGGGAAATCATTATGGTTGATGACGGTTCAATCGATAACACATTAAAAATTGCAAATAGACTTGCGTCAAAGGACAAACGATTAAAAGTCGTCAGCCATCAACCCAATAGAGGATACGGTGCAGCTTTGTCAGCAGGATTTGCAAATGCACAGTATGAGAATATTGTTTTTACGGATGGAGATCTTCAGTTTGATTTTTCAGAAGTGACAAAATTTATTGAAAAAATTGATAAAGCAGATATTGTAATTGGATATAGAGAAGAAAGAAGAGATAAGAATCTTTCTAAACGATTATTATTAATGTATTTGTTGAAAGTATGGGATTTGATGCTTTTTAAATTTTCTTTTAAAGACATTGATTGTGCTTTCAAAATGTTTCGTAGAGAGGCAGTTTTGCAGTTGATGCCTTTGCGATCTGAAGGGGCTTTAGTATCAACAGAAATATTGGCAAAAGCAAAAAGAAAAAACTTAAAAATAATTGAAGTAGGAGTAACACACTATCCGCGACTTTTAGGTAATCAAAGCGGAGCAAACGCACCTGTTATCATTCGAGCGATTTTGGAGAGTTTTATTCTGTGGTTAGATTTCAAAGATGGAAGATTTTGATTTACAATTAGTTGCAAAAAAATCAATCAACGGCATTTTTGCTCTTGTTGGCCGCACATTTCTAGTACAAATACTGACAATTGTTAGTAATTTTGTTTTAACTATTTATCTTGAACCCTCAATGTTTGGTATCTTTTTTGTGGTCTCAACAATTAATGTTTTTCTCTCTTATTTCCAAGATATTGGTTTGGCAGCATTAATTATTCAGAAGAAAGAAGAGCCGACTGTTGAAGAATTGAGAACAACATTTACTATTCAACAAATTCTTGTTATCTCAATTGTTATTATAGCCTTTCTTCTCACCCCTTTTTTCTCACATGTATTCCATCTCAATCAATCAGGCATCTATGTTTTGTGGGCGTATTTAGTTTCCTTTGTATTATCTTCATTAAAGACAATTCCAACTGTTTTATTAGAGCGCAAATTGGATTTTCATAAATTGGTTGCACCACAAATTGCTGAAGGATTAGTCTACAGTCTCTCGCTTATTGTTTTTGCCGTTTTAGGATTTGGTGTTAATACATTTACTATCGCAATTCTTTTGCGAAGCGTTGTCGGTTTGCCAATCATTTATTATATCCAGCCTTGGGATATTGGCTTTGCATTTGAAAAGAATTTATTCAAACAACTTATTTCTTTTGGATCACCATTTCAAGCAAATAGTATCCTTGGTTTATTAAAAGATGATTTATTGAATTTATATATTGCATCGGTTTTGCCATTAACACAAGTTGGATATATCGGGTTTGGACAGAAATGGTCTGCGATGCCGCTTCGGCTTGTTATGGATAATGTTATTCAGGTGACTTTCCCGTCGTATTCACGTATGCAACATAATAAAGATGCATTGAGAACTCTTGTTGAAAAATCGTTATATCTCATTGCGTTTTTCATTTTCCCTATTGTTGTTGGATTTATTGTTTTTTCTCCGTACCTTATTGCTTTGATCCCACGCTATGAAAAATGGGCACCTGCACTTCTTTCATTGATGTATTTTTCACTCAACACGCTTTTTGCTTCAATTACTGTTCCGCTTACTAATTTGCTCAATGCGGTTGGCAAAGTTAAAACTGTTTTGAGATATATGGTTCTCTGGACGATTCTTAATTGGGGACTTACGGCATTATTCATAAAATTATACGGTTATAATGGCGTTGCGGCAGCATCATTTCTCGTTGCAGCAAGCGTTATGTTGATTCTTCCAGAGGTTAAGAAGTTTGTTGAGTTTTCTTTTATTGGATCTGTTTGGAAACAATTTCTAGCCGCTATTGTGATGGGACTACTTGTTTTCTTCACAGGACATATGATCACATCACTTGTTACTCTTGCAATAGAAGCGATTATTGCGGGAGTTGTTTATATCGGTTTTCTTTTTCTTATCTCCCGAGAAGAATTTATGAAAATGTATACGTTTATTAGGGCGAGTATTAAAAAAGAAAAATAATTTTATAAATCATGGACTCAGTCAGGATCCGCAATTATAAAAAAGATGATTACACTTCTGTTAAAGAGATATTAATAGAAGGTGGGCTTTTTGAAAAAACATGGGATGTTGAAGAAAGGTTGGGAAAAAGGGTTATTGCTCGGCCTGAGTCTATACTCATTGCAATGATTAATGATGAAGTTATTGGCTGTGTTTATCTCATTGATGATATTTTCCCTTTAATTTTTCGTTTGGCTGTCAAAAAACAGTTTAGAAAACAGGGGATTGGGAAAATGCTTATAGATGAAGCAATTAAGCGGTTAAAAGAATACGGACATCAAGAAATTGCTTTATTGGTAGATAATAACGATGAAGAATTAAAGAAGTGGTATCATAAACAAGGTTTTAAAAAAGGGACTGAATTGATTTGTTTATGGAAAGAGATATAAAACATATGAAAAACCTGTCCGCAATCATCCTTACAAAAAATGCTGAAGATTTATTAGCAGACTGTATCGATTCACTTTCTTTTTGTGATGAGGTTATTGTGATTGATGATTATTCCACAGATAGAACTGCAGAACTCGCCAAACATTTAGGTGCAGCTGTGTATCCTTATACTTCGGAAAGCTTCGCAAAAAAACGAAATTTAGGATTGAGTAAAGCAAAGGGGAAATGGATTTTGTATCTTGATGTTGATGAGCGAGTTACCCCTGATTTGGCAAATGCTATAAAAGTCGTGATGGAGAGAAAAAAAGACATTTTTTCAGCATACCGTTTGCGGCGCAAAAATTTTTATCTTGGCAATAACGAATGGCCGACAACAGAAAAACTTGAAAGATTGTTTAAACGGTCAAAATTGGAAGAATGGTATGGTGATTTGCACGAAAGTCCGAGAGTTAACGGAGATATTGGTGATATTGATGAGGGTTTTATCAATCATTATACCCATCGTGATTTGGCCAGTATGCTCGATAAAACAATTCAATGGTCAAAAATTGAGGCAGAATTGCGGTTTAATGCCAATCATCCTCAGATGTCGTGGTGGCGATTTTTTCGGGTTATAATTACAGCGTTTTATGATTCATATGTAAAACAAAAAGGATATAAAGTAGGAACAGCAGGATTACTAGAAAGTATGTTTCAGGCGTATAGTATGTTTATTACGTATGCAAGATTGTGGGAAATACAAAATTCGGCAAAAAAGAAAATTTAGCAAGACATTTTTATACTTGTGTAATATAATTACGATAAATTTATGCATGAGTTATTTCCCAATATACCAAATATAATGCTTTCGAGAAAGAACTCTATAAGGCCGGATAGCCCATTGGCCGTATGTCGTAGTTTTCTTAGTGCCGAGCAAGGACTACAGGAAGGAGTACTTTTTACTGAGGTTAGAGACTTCCCTTCAGCTACATTAGGACTTTCTAATATTTCAGCAGATAGATATATGAATACCTTAACAGTCAAAGATCCACAAAATTTTTTAGTAAACTTATCACACTATGAGGACTTTATTACAAATCATCGTGGGAGAACAACGGCGATATATATAAATGGAATGGAGGGAGATTTAAAAGCTGAATTAACTGAGAGGGGTTATGAAAAACGGGCAAGTGAAGTGTGGATGAAATGGAATGGTGGAACTATTGATCCCTCATCGTATGAAGAATATGTTGATGAGGTAAAGACACGCAATGATTTAAAAACTTTTTCGGCGACATTAGAAGATGCCCATATGGATGAAGAAAGCTATTATAATCCTAACGGTCAAATTTCATATCCGGAAAGAAAAGCAATTAGACAAGGTTGGTCAAAACATCAAAGGTTAGGCCATGGCCATGTAAGATATTATAATGGTTATGATGCTCCGCAAGGTAGTAGAAATAGAATGCCTGTATCTACTGGTGCAGTAACGAGCAACTCTTATTTTGTTGGAGATGGAGATACTATAACAGGCTCAGTAACATTAAATAATATAGCAAATATTGCGACGAGAAGAAAGGCGAGAGGAAAGGGGCACGCAACAAGGGTAATAAGTGCTATTATAAATGAACCTACCATTATTATGGGGCAAGTACAAACAGATCCACAAATTTATACTTTAGTAACTGCGCCAGAAAGTGAAGCGCATCATTTATATACAGGAATTGGTTTTGGAGATTTGCTAACTGCTGAACGATGGGAAAAAAGAGAAGATGAAGCTGCATAGCAGCATTTAGTATTACAAGGAAATTATTTCTTTTCAGGAGCTTTGTTGACGAAGTAATCTTTCCAGTTTTTCATCTCACTAAAAGTAAGTCGTTTTTTTGCAAATCTGAAAAGATAAATAATTTCCAGGATACCCACGGTGTTAAGAACGAGAAGAATTACAAACCAATTTCTCTGTTTCAGTTGAGATGCACGCCATAATGCGATCCCTTTCCAAAAAAGCGACCAGACAAAAAGAACATAGATAAAAAAGTTTCCCCAAAATGTTGCGTCCATAAACTGTATCGTACCATGATAATTCTGAGTATGCAAGTGGAGGGAAAATTGATAGAATAAAGTAACTTGTTAGCAAGTTAACGGGTTAACGAGTTGATTATATTTATGAAAATTGGTATTTTTGATCCTTATCTCGACGATTTGGGTGGTGGAGAAAAATATATGATGATGGTGGCGACATGCCTGTCAAAAAAACATGATGTTACAATTTTTTGGGATAATAAGGAAGATATTGAAGCAATAAAAAAACGATTTGATTTATCATTAGAAAATATCCTGATTAATAAGGATATTTTTGCTCCCCATGTTGGTTTTTTTGAAAGAATAAAGGTTTCAAAAAAGTTTGACGCAATTATTGTTTTAAGTGATGGGAGTATTCCGTTTATTTATCCAACCAAGCTATTTCTTCATATTCAACAGCCGTTGCCGAGGCATATAGATTCTGGTTTTAAAAGCAACGTAAAACGTAGACATATATCTGCAATATTTTATAATTCTCAGTTTACCAAGAAATTTAACGATCCTCTATTTCCAGGAGTAAAATCAGTTGTTATTTATCCACCGGTTTCATTAGTGAGCAGGGAACAGGGAACAGGGAACAGGCAAAGAGACAATGTTATTGTACATGTTGGTAGATTTCGAGCGAATAATTTGGCGACTGATGATTATAAAAAACAGGGATTTATGGTGGATGCTTTTAAAAAATTAGTTGATAGTGGATTAAAAGATTGGAAATTTATTCTTGCATCAAGTGTCAGAAAAGAAGACGAAGAAAAATTTGCTCTTTTAAAAAATAGTGCTAAAGGATACCCGATTGAATTTCGTGTTAACAAAAATAAAACAGAAATATTTAATTTATATCATAAAGCAAAGATTTATTGGCACGCATCAGGTTATGGTGAGGATGTTGAAAAACATCCAGAACTTGCAGAACATTTCGGTATGACAACTGTTGAATCGATGAGCGCCGGCGTTGTGCCTGTTGTTATCAAAAGCGGTGGACAAAAAGAAATTGTGACAGATGAAAAGAACGGGTTGCTTTGGAGTTCGTTCGAAGAATTATTGGGGAAAACAAACCGTTTAGCAAAAGATGAGAAATTATGGAAAGAACTGTCGGAACAGGCTATAATAAGAGCACAGGATTTTTCTGAAGAAAAATTTTGTGAAGCAATTACCAGTCTTATTGCATGATGAAAAAACTCTTTTTTCTTCCACTTATTTTTCTTTTCCTCATCATCTTTTCTTTCTACCATTCTTTTCTTTTGCAAGGCAAATTGCCAATTCCTTCTGATACTATTGTGGGTCTTTATCATCCATTTCGCGATTTGTATGCTAAAGATTATCCCAACGGTATTCCGTACAAAAATTTCTTAATTACCGATCCTGTTAGGCAACAATATCCATGGC
>CAZJVI010000011.1:12347-26788 GCA_964549385.1 uncultured Gammaproteobacteria bacterium | reverse complement strand
TCAATAAATCTGGAGCCATACGCAACTGCTCCAGAGACAATAAGTACAACTTGATAGCCGTCACTACGCAAAGCAGATATCTGGTTTGCAATATGTTTAATTCTAAATTGATCGACTTTGTGATGCTTTGTCAGCAACACACCGCTTCCTATTTTTATAATAATTATTTTTTGTATTTTTCCCACAAAAAAACCTCCTCCTTGACTCACTGCAAGGACGAGGTTAACTCGTGGTACCACCTTGTTTCGTCTCAATATCGCTACTGAGACCTTACTCACTGACTCTTTCTGTTTGTATCTAAACAGAGATTGCAGTTCCCATCTTTTACGGTTAGGCTCTCCGTATTGCTTAGCGCAATCAGCGTTTTCAAAAATGAAATCGTTTGGTAGGAAGCCAAACTTTGACGCTTTATACAGTTATTGTATATAAATTTGTATACATTGTCAAATTAAATAATAATTTGAGGGAAAATAAATTTTATTCTTCTTTCTTTTCCGGCTGGTCTTTATGCAATTCGTGTCCACCAAATTCATGGCGCAGAGCAGCTACCATCTTGGCAACATATGTTTCCTGCGTCGATTTATCATATTGTGATTTTTTCCGAAACGCTAGGGCTTCTTCAATTACGGGCGTTGGGACACCGAGTTCTTTTGCCACTTTGACTGTCCATTCTCCTTCGCCTTTTGCATCAATATATCCGTCAAATTGATCAAGATTGTAATTTTTGATAAGCGCTGCTACAGCACAATATACTAAAAAACTCGCAACGATACTTCCCTTTTGCCAGTTGTTACCAACAGTAACAAGATTTAGTTTATATTTACTCTTTGCAAGAACCCCAAAGCCCTCCGCAATTGACTGCATCATGCCATATTCAACACCATTGTGTACCATTTTGACAAAATGCCCTGCACCGCCTTCACCGAAATAATTATGTCCGCCATTCGGTTTAGCAAGGCTATCGAAAATAACTGTCATATAATCATATGCTGATTGATTGCCTCCCACCATCAACGGATAACCGTTCTCGAGTCCATGAATGCCTCCAGATACACCAACTCCCAAATATTTTATGCCACGTCCTTCAAAATGTTCATAGCGCTTTTGCGTCACTTCATAAAATTCATTTGCACCATCAACGATAATATCGCTCTGTTCAAGAACACCGTCTTCCAATTGTTTCAGAACATCCTCGGTTGCTTCACCTGAAGGAAGCATTGACCAAATAATTCGAGGCTTTGCCAAGGTATTACGAAGTTCTTCAAGAGAATGGATAATGGTGAGTTTTTGCTGAACGATAAATGAAGCTTTTTCAAGCCGCAGTGCTTCCAGAACATCTCGAGAACGATTCCATACGACCACCTGATGCCCTTCTATCATCAATTTTTCGGCAATATTCTTGCCCATTTTCCCCATTCCAAGAACCGCTATTTGCATAAGATGAATTAAAAATTACTTTTAGAAGCTTTTAACTTTGTCATTAAGATCCCCTTTGGGGACTTTTTAAACTTTAAACTTATTCCATTATAACCATTTTCTTCCATCACTTTCAATGAGGCGATCTGCGGAATCAGGGCCCCATGTCCCTGATTCATAATGCGGTATTTCTTCTTTCTCTTTTTCCCAGCCTTCTAAAATCGTCGAGATCAAATGCCAAGAACTGTCAAGTTCGTCTGAACGATTAAAAAGCATTTGATCCCCATGCAAAATATCAAGAAGAATTTTTTCATAAGCATCTGCACCATGTCCACCAAAAGATTGGTGATACGTGAACTTCATATCAACAGTATCAAGACTCAACGCATTACCAGGCTTCTTTGCAATCATGCGAAGCGTTATCCCTTCATCAGGTTGAATGCGGATGGTTAAAACATTCCCAACTTCAGGGCAACCATACTCCTTAAATAAAATATGACAGGTTTGCTTAAATACTACCTTTATTTCCATTTTCTCTTCTTTCATTTTCTTTCCGGTGCGCACATAAAACGGCACATCGGCAAATCGAGGTGTATCGACAAACAATTTTGCTGCGACAAATGTTTCCGACTGAGAATTCGGATCAACATTTTTCTCTTCCCGATATTCTTTGTATTGCCCGCGAACAACGACATCTTTTACTTCTGACTCTTTCGGACAAAGTATTGCTTTTATCGCGTTTGCCCGCGCGTCACGAACGCCTTCTTTGGAAAAATCTTTGGGTTGCTCCATCGCAACCGTTGCGAGCATCTGAAGAAGATGATTTTGTCCGACATCACGAAGCATTCCTAACCCATCAAATGTTCTCCCATGTGTTCTGACCCCTTCTTCTTCAACCCACGTAATCTGTACATGATCGATGTGCTCTTTGTTCCAAACAGGCTCAAAGATACTATTGGCAAATCTGAACGCGATCATATTTTGCATTGTTTCTTTGCCGAGGTAATGATCAACCCTGTAAATTTGCCGCTCTTCAAACACTTTGGCAAGAAGCGCATCAAGATGTTTTGCGGTATCCAAATCCTTCCCAAAAGGCTTTTATATCGCAAGTCTGGTCCATTTCTCAGATCCTTGTCCACAGCCTTCGGATAATTTAGTACTTTCCACGAATGAAAGAATTGTTTCATAATTATCGGGTGGTGTCGCGAGATAAAAAAGTCGTGTAATGCAGGCACCGATCTGTGCATCAAAACCATTGAGTTTGTGAATTAATTCGGTATATCCTTTTTCTTCGTCAAACATCCCTTGCTGATAATAAAGATTTTTTATGAATGCTTCCCATTCGGGCTCGTCCTGCTTTTGCAATTCGTCGCTTATCATTTGGCGATAGTCATCATCAGAAAAATCACGTCTTGCAAAACCAACAATGTAAAATTTTTCACCTAACGACTTTTTTTTAAAGAGAGAATATAAGGCAGGAAGAAGTTTGTGTTGAGCGAGATCGCCTGTCGCGCCAAAAATAACAATAACAAAAGGAGAAGTCATAACCTGTCTATTTTACTCTAATTACGTTTTTTGCGGAAGACACAAAAAGCAGAAACAATAACTTTGAACTATACCTCCTGATCTGTTATCAGAAGTGTTTTCTTTGCAATCTCAGGCCTTTTGAAAAATCGTGCGGGAATTGTTTCTTCGCTTCCATCAGCAAACATCATTTCAAACATCGGTTGTTTGCTGTCGCCAAAAACTGAAATGATTAGAGAATCAAGCATCGATAAACCAAGAAATGTCATACCAACACGTTCTTTATAATGACTGTTCGGGTCATTAAATTCCGAAACTAACAGATGCTGCCTATCCTGATCAAACCATGGATCATGAAAATCAGGACGATTAGGAATAATGCTTGAGATATGTCCGTCAGGACCTATGCCGATAAGGCCGATATGTTTTGGATAGATTGTTTGGAGAGACCTGACTTTTTCATCATATGCTGCGGCATAGGCTTTTCTTTTTTTCTCTTCATCAGATTCATCACCATTTGGCAAAGGGTGAGGATTTAATACTGAGTAAAACGGGATATCTCGATATGTCAAATATTTTAAAAGCCGAGTCTCACTTATCATCTTTTCATTACTGGTAAGATGCATTGGCTCGCCGAATCGTTCATCAATAAGTCCTACCGCACCAGGCAAAAGCTTTTCCTCTTTTGCTAATTGCTCATAGAGCGTCTGAAAATGTCCACCTGAGAGATATAAGGCAGTTTTCCGATCAACAATGTCATAGAGAATCTTTTTTATCAACTCAGCACCTGCAGTGAGATCCGCAACATTACACACAGTTATTCCTTGATTGAGATGATTATGAATGCTGTATTTGTTAAGATAATCAAACATATTACTGTCCCTGCTTGCTGACTGGTTGGGTTGCTGAAACAGAACCTGATGCACTTTGTGGGATAAAGGGTATGGTTGGCGTTGCAGTTGGAACGTTTGGAATCTGTGATGCAGTAGACAATGCATTAACACACTGTTGTTGCTGCAATTCATAGGAAGCGCACAGTTGATAATCCGTATTATTATCAAGCGGCTTATACGAATAAACAGCTTCTGATTCTGGATCACGCGGCAATACAGAAAGAAACGTAGGAACCAACTGATTAAGAGTTTTGGGATAGGTACTATTTTGTTGATAATAATATCCCAGCGCTGTTTGCATTTTAGCCACATCTGATGCGCGCTCGGCATCTCGTGCTTGAGTTCTCATCCCAAATGGATCAAATACAAAATATAGTACGGCAGCAAATAAAAAAAGAAAGCCAATACAAAGGAACATACCAAGAACTGTCATCTTGGGCGTTGTCAGACTAGTCTTCTTTTCAAATGATTCAATAAGATAATACAGTGAAGAAATGCCTGGGAGCTGCTTGATTGCATCATGCTGAATTTGTGCTACCGCTTGATCGATATCTTCTTCTTCATATCCTTCCTGAATCAGGTCATATTTGATTTCATCACGCCTTTGCCCATGCAGAAATTTTTGTCTTATCGTTGCAGTCAGTTCTTCTGTAACCATAGAATACTCCTTTATCAAGTCAAACAGATAAAAAAAACAATGTCAAGAATACTGTTAGTGGATAAAAAATTGATTTACGTCCTTAATCGTTATTAAAAGAAGAAGCAAGAGAAGAAACGCAATTCCAACCGAATGAATATATCCTTCGATTTTAGGATCTACTTTTTTATGCGTTACCGCTTCAATCAAAAGAAAGAATAATCTTCCTCCATCAAGGCCAGGAATCGGAAGAATATTAAAAAATGCCAACGAAATTGATAAAAGTCCAATCAAATTCAACAGCTGTGAAATACGCTCATTAATATTTGGTATTTGAATAATTGAATTAACGACATAGCCGATTCCCACAGGGCCTGATACACCTTCACTAACGGGTGCAATACTTTTTTCCTGAAAGGAAATATGAATAAGATATCCCAATGCAGCAAAATTATATGCCATTAAATTTGCCGGATGAACAAACCCTGAAAAAAGTTTTTGTAGTGGCGTGTCATATGCAAGCGTAACGGTATTTACCGGATAAAATGCGACACCCAACGCTCCTTCATTCTTCGGTGGATTAAGTCGTGGAATTACTGTTGCAGTATGCGTTTTGTTAGTCTTTTCGTCCTGCCAGGTAATTGTCATCGGCTGACCTTCATAATTTTTTATCTCTTGTGCAAACGCATCCAATTGTACAAGAGGCTTTCCGTTAAGATCTTTTATTGTTGAAAATGGTGTGATCCCCGCTTTTTCGGCAGGAGAATTTTTTTCAACTTCACTGACTACAACCTGTGTCGTTACTTTCTGATCAACACCAAAGAAATGGAAATTGCCAATGAGAGGTAACTGCGTCTGAAAATTTCCCATCGCGAGAAAAACATAATAAATCACAACAGCTAAAAGCGCATTCATGACAACTCCGGCAACAACAATGGTTATGCGCTGGCCTATTGGATGTGAATAAAAAGCTCTCTTTTCATCCGCTTTATCTACTTTCTGTTCTTTGCTGCTTATTTTGCCGCCGCCTGCCTCATCTTCACCATATAACTTTACGAATCCTCCAATTAGTACTGGATAAAAAGAATAAATTGTCTCCCCTTTTTTCTTTTGCCAAAGAGGAGGCGTCAGAGGGAAACCAAAACCAAATTCTTCAACTTTTATTCCGAATTTTTTCGCTGTGAAATAATGTCCTGCTTCATGAATAATAACGAGAACAGTTAAAATGAGGAGAAAAACAATGATAGTAATCAGCATAAATTTTATTATACCATCTTTTCAGGGTTGATAAAAAGCGCATATTTACGCTACTATGAAATAGTATGTCAGAAGGTGGAGAAGGAATTAACTTTACTATTGAAAAAGAAACAAAGGATGAAACATCAGGACATTTCAACGAAGCATTAAAAGATCTACGAAATCGCGATATTAAATCAATAGCAATGAGAGATGGCAATGTCCTTATTCAAGCAGAAATTCTCGATCTCCAAGAACATCAAGAACCAAATAATTCGGAAGAACTTCAACATTTACGAGAATTAGATAGTGCACTTCTTGAACTAGGCTACGATGATGAAAATGAATTAGATTATGAGACAGCAAAAAAACTTCGTTCATATTTTAGAGGGAAAAAAGTACCACTCGATACACAAATTGAAAATTATGGAGACACAGACCCGCAACTTATCGCAAATCGAGATATATATGCTACGATACTCAAAGAAATCAACAAAGGTTTACCAACTCTTGAAGCAGCATTACCAGAATTTCCTAAATATAATTTTTCTGAAGCAATTTCTTCTGGCCGTATAGAACTTCCTACGAACACTTCTCTCTCAATAGAGGATATAAAAATATTTTATGAAGCACTAGGAAAAGATATCTCAACGGCAAGGACGGCAAATGAGATTTCTCATCCTGATTGGGTGAAGCAAAAAAATTTAATAGCAGTTGCAAATGAAAAATGGATTGAAACAAAACCCGACGAGAGAAAACCACTTCTTATTACCAAAAAACCTGATGGGACAGGAGAAGTCAAAATTTACGACCCAACAGAAACACATATCGATAAAAATACTCAATACATTGTTGACCCTGAAGAAGATATGGAATACCTCCTTAATGTAGAAGAATTTGATAGACTTGAATTTGACGCAAAAGAAGCAGTTGTTGGATTAGAAAAATTACAAGTAGGCACACAACCACTGTCTTTTTCAGAACTTAGTGGTATTGTCCTTTTTTTAGCTCGACTAGAAAAAGGCGTTGCAAATGGCGAATTGGGGCGTCAATATAGAAAACCTGTTGAAGAGCTTGAGATAATTCTTAAAGAAAAGCTTGAAAGTGCTATGCTAGAAAAAGGCTCATTACAGCCGGCATTTGCCTAAATCTGTAAAAGTTCGTGTTCTTTTTGTTTGCCCCACTCCTCTATGGTCTCACTTGTCTCATCGACAAACCGCTGAATTTCTTTTTCCAATCTTTTGATATCGTCTTCACGGCCTTCATAATCTTTTTTCATATCTTCAATCATTTCGTGACGGACTTGTCTCACCATAACATTCCCATTTTCGAGTTTGTGTTTCATCGCTTTTATAAGCTCTTGTCTTCTTTCAAGAGACAAGGGAGGGATACTGATACGAATGACATTGCTATCAACGACTGGATTTAGTCCTGCATTTGCCGCTTCAATTCCTTTTTGCAAATCCTGCATGATAGAGGCATCAAAGGGTGTTAAAACAAGCGTCTGATTGTCAGTTGCTGCAATTGTCGCAAGTTCCATTACTTTTAATTTTGCAGAGCCACCATAAGCCGAAACCACAATATTTTCAACAAGCGCAGGTGTTGCACGACCAGTTCGGATAGTTGCAAGATCATCGTTGAGAACATCGAGGACTTTCTGTAATTTCTCTTTTGTTTTTGTGGCTACAGGATCCATAACAATTTTCAATTCACAATTCTCAATTTTCAACCAAATTACAATGTTTCAATGTTTGAAAATTTGTCCATTGAAAATTCAATGAAAATTAAAAATTGAAAATTTTAAATTTCAAAGCGTTGGAAACGCTTTATCGTGATATTCTCTCCCAATTTTCCAATAAGACTTTTGACAAGTTGTTCAATTGTTTGAGAGCTATCTCTAATATACTCTTGCTTAAGCAAAGTTTCAACATCTTTTGGATTCATTGCGGCAACTTGCATAGCAATCTCTTTTGCCAAATTCTTAAACTCGTCTGTTTTTGCAACGAAGTCGGTTTCGCAAAGGAGTTCAATCAAAACGCCTACTTTTCCACCACCATGAATATATGCCTCAATGATTCCCTCCCCCGTCTCTCGATCTGCTTTTTTGGCAGCAATTTCACCGGCGCGCTTTTTGAGCCAGTCCAAAGCCTTCTTTTCATCACCTTTTGCCTCATCAAGTGCACGACGGACATCAGCAATTGAGGCTGATGTTTCATCACGAAGTTTTTTAATTGTTGTCAAATCAATAGCCATACTAATAATTTGATTAAAGAATTAGGATTAATGATCTTTATTCTGTATTCATTAATCTTACTTTGTTTCTTTTTTCGGTTTTGATGCTTCTTTTACTTTATCAGCTTTTACTTCTTTTGTAGATTCTTTTTTCTTTTCCTCTTCTTTCGGTTTCTCTTCTTTTACAGGCTCAGGTGTCTTTTTTTCTTCACCCTTAACGTTCTTGTCCTTAACGGAGTCGTGGGATTCTCCTTGCCCCTTAGCTTTTCTTCCTTCAATCCATGCATCAATAATATAGTCAGTGATAAGCTTGATACTGCCAACTGCATCATCGTTTGCAGGAACAGGATAACCAATAATTGTTGGATCAGCATTCGTATCAGTGATACCAACTGTTGGGATACCTGCTTTCACTGCTTCAGCTGCAGCAACATGCTCTTCGTGTGTATCGATAATAAATATTGCATCGGGAAGTGCAGGCATGTCAGAAACGCCACCATAAAATCCTTCAAGTTTTTGTCGTGTTTTATCCATATCGCTTAATTCTTTTTTTGTAAACTTTGATCGAGCATTTGGATCTTTTACTTGTACGGCAATATCTTTGAGTTTTTTATAGTTCTTTGCAACTTCAGAAAAATTTGTGAGTGTTCCACCAATCCACCTTTTGGTAACAAAATAAACGCCGTCTGATCCTTCTTTTTGAAGTCTTTTTTGTTGTTCTTCAATGACGCCAACTGCTTGACGCTTGGTACCTAATACAAGAAGTGTCCCATTTTTCTTTGCAATGTCTTTAATAAATTTCGCAGCTTCTTCTAGACCTTCTTTCGTTTTTTCTAGGTCGATAATGTGGATGCCGTCGCGGGCTTCAAAAATATATTCGCGGGCTTTTGAGTTTTGACGAGAAACTTGATGTCCAAAATGACATCCTGCTTCCAATAATTCTTCAAGGCTAACTGTTCTCATATATATCCCTTTAAAACCTCCATCTGATTCCGCATTTAGCAGAGGGAATCAATTCAGATGTGTAAAGATATAAGTATTATACTTGACAGAAGAATAAATTTCAAGCTATTCTGTAAAGAGTAGTACGTATGAAAAAACAGAAGAGGCATCTTGCAAAAAAAAAGAGATTCAAAGGAGCAATTGATGCCGGCACTGTTTATGGGGTACTCCTTCTAGCAATTGTCCTCGGAGCTGGATATATGATGTTGGGGAATATCGATCCAAGCATAACATCCCCAAATGAAGACCAACAAGTTATCATTCAAAATCCAACGGATAATTCTACCCATAAAAATCTCCAGTTAAAAACATTCCCAGGGATTACGCTAACACCGACACCGACGCCAACACCTACGCCAACACCAACACCTACGCCACAGCCACCCGCTACAAACCCTGGAGGTCCAGGTAGTCACGCTCCTGGTCCAGGAGGTCCAGGTGGCGATACAAATAGCGATAGTTAATCAATATTCTTATGAGTGATAATAGAAATGATATAAAACCAAGAAAAGATTTGCCAATGAGAGAAGATCTCGCTCCGAGAAAGGATTTGAAAAAAGCATCTATTCCTCCTCCCCAGAATCGACCGAGTACCAGTGCGCTTTCAGTTCTGTTTGTGATGGCTTTTGTTATTATAGGAGCATTTGTTGCATCAGGAAGTGTTGCACCTGTTGATCCAAATGGTCCAGGAGGGCCACCGACACTAGGCCCTTATTATGATTCTGCCGATTATCCGGTTCAGCATATTGTTACACCAACCGGTGGATTTAATACAGGGAAACAGAACCTTCAGTTACAAACATTCAACGTTGATAACTGTGGAGATAATTTTGTAACACTTTTTGTTATAGACACATCAGGATCAATGACGTATGAAAATAAAATAGGTAATGAAAAAACGGCCCTTAATTACTTCGCCAATAATATGGGTGGATTATCTGTTATCGGGATAGACACATTTGGAGGAGAACCGGAGCAAGGAGATGGAGAAATAGACCCAGCAATCAGTCTTGCCTACTATAAAGATGTCAAACCACAAGTACAAAAAGTGATTAGTGGTCTTACGCCAAAAGGAGGCACGCCAACAAAAGACGCAATGGAAGTGGCGTATAATCAACTCCAACAATCAATCAATAATGACGATTATCCAGGATATAAATATAATCTTATCCTTATGACTGATGGTGTTCCTGAGAAATTGCCACAGCGAACATGTTATCCAGGGACAGAAGTACCTGACCCGAAAGACAAACCTTTTAGATGCTTTGCCGAAGATCAAGATCCAACTACTCCTATTAATATACCGCAGGAGATAAAAGATCTTGGAGTAGATGTCTATGCAATTAATGTTTATAGTCCTAGTTGGTCGAGTGATAAAGCACTCTATCCTTATCTCAATGCATTTTTGACAAAAGTTGCATCAACACCTACCAGCACCCATCTTTACACAAGTGTTAACGGAAGCGATTTGAGTAAAGTATTACAAAGCATAGACCAGAATATTTGTGTAAATGACCTCAACAATAGTACACAATTTAATGGTAAGTGAAAAACAATAAACTAGAAGCGCAGCATCCTAATAGTTACGGAAGAGGAAATTTCACACAGAACTTTTTAATCTCTTTTTGGATTGTTAATAATTCCTTATTCTTTACAACTTCTTTTCGGAATTTTTTGATTACAACAGATCTTTCTTCTTTATCAGTCGGCATCTTATATCCCTCAACTGCATTGATTACACGGATAAGCCATTTACCTACTTTCACCATATCTTTTTCTTTCATCCCACGAGTTGTTAATGCAGGAGTGCCTAATCGTATACCACTTGGATAGAAAGGACTCATTGGCTCAGCAGGAATCGTATTTTTATTAAGAGTAATTCCAGCAACTCCCATTGCATCTTCTACAAATGCTCCTCCACCAGAACCAAATTGTTTGGTGAGATCAATAAGTAATAAATGATTCTCGGTGCCGTTTCCAACTAATTTGACTCCACCATTCTTCAATGTTTCTGCCAATGCTTTGGCATTTTTGACAATTTGTGCTCCATATTTTTTAAATGCTGGTTTGCTTGCTTCATGCAATGCAGTTGCGATACCTGCTGTTTGATGATTATGAGGGCCTCCTTGAAGCCCTGGGAAAACCGCTTTATCAAGCTTTACAGGCAACTCAGGATCTTTTTTAAGTCCTTTTGGAGTAACCATAATCATCCCACCTCGCGGGCCACGAAGGGTTTTATGGGTTGTCGTCGTAATAATATGTGCATAAGGAACAGGACTCATATGCTCTCCTGCGACAATAAGTCCAGCAACATGTGCAATATCAGCTGCCAAATATGCACCGATACTGTCAGCAATCTCGGCAAATTTATCAAATTCGTATTCAAACATATATGCAGTTGCTCCCATCCAGATGAGTTTTGGTTTTTCCTTTTTTGCGATTTTCCATACTTCATCAATATCGACTCTTCCGTTTGGTTTTACATGATATGGGACACTATTAAAAAATTTTGCAGTAGCCGAGGCTTTCCATCCATGAGTAAGATGTCCGCCATCAGGTAAATTGAGACCTGTCACTGTATCTCCAGGATTACAAACTGCTACATAAACAGCGAAATTCGCAGGAGACCCTGAATACGGCTGTACATTTGCAGAGACAACACCAAAAAGCTTCTTGGCTCGTTCTTGAGCCAATATTTCAATGTCATCGATGTATTCGTTGCCTCCATAATACCGTTTTTTGGGATATCCTTCGGAATATTTATTGGTAAGAATCGATCCATTACATTCACGGACTGATGCAGAGGTATAATTTTCTGAGGGGATCATTTCTAGTCCATCTTTTTGGCGGAGGGCTTCTTCTTGTATGAACTTAAACAACTGCGGATCTGTCTTTTTGAGATTCTTCATCGGATTATGCAATCAATATAAACGATATGTTTATTCATTGCAAGAGTCATTTTATAACTTAGCTTTTACTTAGGCAGTTACATCAAGCTGTTTTGTTATCTTCTTGCAAGAGAAACTTTCACATTTTTTATTTATTATAAGTCAATAATAAAAATATCTATGGGATGACTTTTGAAGCAATTTATACTACAATAACGTCCTATCCATGGCAAAATCGGAATTAGCAGCTCCAAGAAGAATTAATACTATTGAAGGTGGCA
The DNA here is from genome assembly GCA_964549385.1 of uncultured Gammaproteobacteria bacterium. Taxonomy (GTDB): domain Bacteria; phylum Patescibacteriota; class Microgenomatia; order Levybacterales; family UBA12049; genus JACDET01. The sequence continues at coordinate 14,679 of CAZJVI010000011.1, read as the reverse complement.
AACGGGATCTTGCTATGTATCCTATTGCTACAGGAAGTTTAAAGAAGCTAGCAGAATTTGACGCCTTAGGACTCCGCTTACAACGCGTCCTAGATATTAAACCTACAGAAATCCAGATTGATAATGGAACTTCGGAAGAAATTCTGGAAGCAAAAGCAATAGATGCGTATAGATTATATGGTGGACCTATTATTGTTGAAGATACTTCTTTTAGTTTTGATGCATGGGGGGGAAGACCTGGACCGTATACAAAAGCTTTCTTAACGGATCGAGCCGATAGAAAAAATTTTGTAGATCAACTGCCTTCGGATGACCGAGGTGCAACAATGAGAGTTGGCCTTGCAATATTTGATGGAGAAAACGTTCAAACAAGAATTGGTTCAACACGTGGAACAGTAGTTCCGCCAAGAAGTTCCGCAGATTTTGGTTTCGATGATATTTTTATCTCTGAGGAAGAACATCGAGCAGCAAAAAAGGAAAAAAGGCCTGAAAAAACCTATGCTGAAATGACGTCTGACGAAAAAAATCAGTCCTCTCCTCGAGCGAAAGCAGTTCGCGAACTCCTAGAAAATCCCTTTGAAGTTGGCGGAGAAGTTTTCCAAATACCTGAGCCGTTACTCGCCCAACTTTCACTTCGTCGCCCTGAAGAATTACCTACCAGTGAATCTGCATTGCGATACGCATTTGGTTTGGAAAGTCTTATGAATGTTGAGCCAAATCCTGATTTTAAGATTGACGTAGAAAAATATCTTCGTCCACTTCACAAAAGGGTTTATGGTGCAACTGAAGAAAATCCTGATGGAATTGTATGGGAATTCACACCGAATCCTGATTCCGCCAGTCAAGGTATCGTTGTAGTTCCTTTTATTGATTTACGGGAAGAACCCGATCCTCACAGGCCAGGAGAATTGAAATCATTGCGTCTCGATGTCGATATAGACGGCAATCCGATATTTGGTCAGTTTGGTCCAAGACGTTTGGAAATGGCACTTGCAGCAAGAGCAAGAGAATTTAAGGAAATGCATAGCAATGAGATGCACGACAGCATCCGGAAATTGGCATCAGGAGAAATTCCGCATGTGCCGCGCTCCAACACTCGATCTCCTGTTCTGGAAGAGATGATTGAAATGGTAAAATCACATACGGATGAAAGAGGTACGGATATCTATAATCCCTCAAAACAAGCAATTACAACAAGAGAGTTAGGCTACAAAAGACAATCTCACGATGAAAAACTCAGTCGAAAAACCGCAGCAACTTTTGGAACAATGCTTCTTGGACCAGATGGCGTGCCAACAAACCTTTTTGCACTTGGTGGTATGCCTCCAATCACAGGATCGATGGATGAGATAGTAACAGCAGCAATGTCATATATGAAATCATGGATCCCCCACAACGGCGTTTTTGCAGGTAATTTTGATAGACAGCTGCAGCTTTTTGAGCAGTCAAGAGATAAAATTAAATCTTTTGGACTTCCCAAAGACATAGAAGAGATTTGTATAAAACAAGTCGGTATTTCTGTCGGATCAGACAATCCTGAAGTAATTGCAGATCAAATAAGACGATTTAAGGAATCTGGAGGGCACGCGGCTAGAATTTATACCACTAACCCTGATGTCCGTATTGTTGAAACAGCAAAAACAATCCGTGAAGCAGGAGGAGAAGATTTCCTGATTTGTGTTGGACCTGTTACCGATGGAAAGCATGCAAGAGAACTTAAAGAAAAAGCGAATGTCCAGATGTTCCTCATCGGCCATGGCGGCGGCGAGAACTGTACATCACTTTCTGCTGGTGGCGCAGCAAATTCCATTGAAATTTTATATGATTTATACACAGATCCATTCTTTAACGACACTCATATTGGAGTTGAAGGTGGTACAGGAGAAACAATCGGAGCATTGTTGCCTATGCTTGATGTTATTTCTCTCAATAGACGCGGCGTCGGAGGAATTGAACCTTCTCAAGGTATATATCTTAGAAAAACAAGTAATGGAAGACTAAGATATGTTCAACCGTATCATGGAAGTGCAAGTGCTGTCACGCAAATTATCGAAGCAACAATGGATCCTGAGATTGCAAAACGTCGTCTTGGTCCTGACGGAAAAGTGAGAAATGTTGAAGGCAAACCAAATTATACAGATCTTGAAGCAAAGATAGATAGTAGTGTTGATCAATACGCAAAAGCACGAACAGGTGCAGGACTTGCATTAGCGGATCAGAGGTCACGTTCCATATATGAAATTCGTAAACAAGTTCGTGAAAAAGGTCATAACCATGTAGAAGTTACACCATCATCCAGTGAAATTGCGGGAGCACACAGGCCTGCTGCATA
>CAZJVI010000011.1:0-12247 GCA_964549385.1 uncultured Gammaproteobacteria bacterium | reverse complement strand
ATTGGAAATTGAAAATTGCCAATGCCTACTCTTTCTCTACCGTCAGAAATGTATACTTATACCCATCTGCTTCTCTCTCTTCTTTTTCAATTATTTTGGTAAACTGTGGATATTTTGGAAAGAACGCGTCTGCGTCATATCTCCCTGTGACAATTGTCAGATATAACCGATCCACAAGGTCTTGCTCGATTGTTTCTTTATAAATTTGTCCCCCACCAAAAATAAAAATTTCATCTGCGCCCGGAAATTCTTTTGCTTTTTCTATTCCTTCCTGCACAGAAGAAACGACGGCATCAGGCTGATAAGAAAGTGTTTTTACAGAATTTGGATCACGGGTGACAACGATATGAGAACGATTTGGGAGTAATCTCCCAAGAGACGCAAACGTTTTTCTCCCCATTACCAGAGGATGACCGCTCGTTAGTGTTCTTACTCTTTTTGCATCATCAGGAATTCTAAAAAGCAGATCATTATTTTTTCCAATCCCCCGCTCTTCATCCATCGCAACAATAATTGAAACTCTTTGCTTATTCATGACTTCTTTCTTCTGATTGTTCCGGGGAAAATGCCGGCACATCTACTGTAAGATACTCAAATTTGCCTTCTGCCGCAAAGGCAGTATTTTTAGGAACAAAAACAACGTCCCTCGCAGAAACAGAAAAAGTATCTCCGCCAACAAAAAATTTTCCTTTCCCTTTAATTATATACATAACAAATTGACATGTATGCTCATAGATAAAATTGTGAGAATCTTCAGGATGTCTTCCCTTTACGATCATATAACCGATATCAAATTCCTTTGTCGGGGTTGGATATTTATAAATAAGCTTTGTTCCAAGATCTATTTTCTTTGCTTCTTTAAAAGAATATTTTTTCGCTTTCATATAATTCATTTCCTTTCAAAATATTTTCTCAACTTTTCAGCATAAGGCAATCTCTCTTCTTTAGTTGTTGATTTTTTATTAGACAATTGAAGCAATAAATTATCGTTTTCAAACCGTGGATATACATGAAAATGATAGTGGAATGCATGTTGGTCTCCAGCAGATTCGTTACATTGTAATGTTGTTATCCCATCTGCATTTCTTACTTTTTTGAAAGCAATGGCGACCTGTTGAGCTACATCAAAAACCTGATGGCCATATTCTTTAGGTAAATCAAAAATATTTTCAAAATGTTCATTGGGAGAAATGAGAATATGACCAGGATTATCACCGATAAAAAATGAAGAAACAAATGCCGTCACCAAATTATCTTTATAAACAATATCGCTTTGTCTTATAAGCGTATCTGAATTTTCGATTCCTTTAATTGCCAAACAAATAGGACACTGATATTCTTTCGGTGCGTGGTTATACATAGATTATATTCTAGAAATAAATGCTGTTATTTTCGTAATCATATCTTCCTTATTCTCATACGCAACCAAATTGTCCGAAACATAATATAACGCTTTAGAGGGCTCAATTCCTTTTTTATAAATACACAAAATTGGAACGTTGTATATATCCGCCCAACCCAACTCTATGCCTTCCCCTGTAGAAGGAAAAGAACATTCTGCAATGATAAGGTTGCAAGATTTAATAAACTCTTTTGTAATGGTTTCTCGCCCATACTCCTGAGGAAGATATATCTCTTGATCGGTGTTTAGTGATGATTCTCGCAAAGGTTTATAAAGTTCTTCTCGAAAATGAGATTGCGTTGCATGCGCTACATATATTTTCATTCTATTTTTATGCGGCCATTTTGCCTGTTTTTGGATCGTAAAGTCCTCCGGCAACAGTCAATTCTGCTTTAAGCATGGGATAAGGATCATATCCTTCTAATATCACATGTTCTGGTCTAAAAGTATCAAGAGAAGTAACCGCATCGTCGATTTTTACTGTCGGAAATGGACGCGGCTTTCTTTTCAATTGTTCTTTTACTTGTTCAACATGATTATCGTAAATGTGCACATCTCCAAACGTATGAATAAATTCACCTGGTTCCAAACCCGCAATTTTTGCCAAAATAATCGTTAATAATGCGTAACTCGCAATGTTAAATGGTACGCCAAGAAAAACATCAGCACTTCTCTGATAAAGTTGTAATGATAACTTACCATTGCGATTACTGATTTGATACATGTTATGACAAATTGGAAACCGTGATGCGTCTTCAAATGTTGCCATGGTATAAAGGTATTCAGGGTTCCAAGAATTAACAATTAAATTCTTTGCATCCGGATCATCTTTCATTTCTTGAAGAACCCACGCCAATTGATCAACTGTCCGTCCTCTTTTCCGTGTTGGCCAATGACGCCACATCTCACCGTAAATTCGAGGTAAATCACCAAACTTTTTAGCAAACTTTGCATCTTCGGCAATTTTTGTGATGAATTCTTCTTTTGTTAATTCAGGAACTTCTTTATTCTTGGCCCTTTTTGCATACATTTTGTAAGGATAATCATCCCAAATATGGACATTGTTATCGACAAGATATTTTATATTTGTCTGCCCTGACATAAACCAATATAATTCATGCAACACACCTTTCCAATAGACACGTTTCGTCGTTAACAATGGAAATCCAGCAGAGAGATCATAGCGAGTTTGACGGCCAAAAAGACTATGCAACACAATATCTGTTCCACGGTCGACTTTACGTTCACCTTTATCAAGTAGTTCTTGCAGTAAATCGAGATATTGATATTCTGGATGAGAGGATTTTGGCATACTATTTATAATATGTCCCAATATAGCAACAACTCAGGAAATAAATCAAGAAGCAAATTATGAAATCTTCGTCAGATCACCTTTCAAAATTGTCGGCTGCATGATGGCGACTTCATGCGCCCAGCGGGCGTCGTTAAAACTTGGTGTGTGCTGCATTAAAAAAATTTTCTTTTTCAGATAATGCGCAACTCCCATTTCCAAAAGCGCGGAAATACCAATGTATCCCTCAATACCGTTTCTTTTATAATTTAAAACCAAGACTGCATCATTGTCTGCAACTTGCTCAAAATTCTTTCGCATGATGTCATGCGTGATGCAAAATTCCAAATTACTATCTAAATTATCGACAAATTCTTTATCTGTTAAATGAGGTTCTGTACCAACGGGGATCTTTGCATTATGTCCTAACTCGTCCAACTGTTTTTTTATTTTCACCATATCTTCGGCAAATTTCATACTGCCGATAATCATAATGTTCATAGATGTTTACCTTTCAAAATATATTGTTCGAGAGTCATTCTCGTATGTTTGTTTAATGGGAGCTGTAATGATTCCTTAGGATCAATCCAGAGATATTCCTGTGCTTCATTATTTAATGTGACGTTTTGTTCTTTTGTTTTGACGAAAAAATTGAAAAATATCATGTGTTTCTTTTTATGAAATTCTTTTTCTTCAATAAATTCCCAAAAACAAATAAATTGCGGATCATATACAGCAAGACCTGTTTCTTCTTTTACTTCTCTCTGTAATGCGTCTTTCATTGTCTCCCCTATTTCAATATGACCACCAGGAATAACATACATATCACTCCATTTATGTGACTTCATAAGAAATAATTCGCCGTTTGTATTGAAGATAAATGCTCCTACAACTGGTTCGGGGTAACCTTTCATAAAAATGTAATCTAAACTTGTTTCTCTTTCTTCATTGCAGAAACCCGGCCGCCTTGCCACTGACCGCGATATTTGCTGCCTTCACCTTTTATTTCATGAAATATAACGTGCATAAACCGTGCGCCCATTTCGATTTCAACAGTAATAGGTCCTTCATTCTTCAAACCAAATGTCAATTCCCCCGAATAACCAGGCTGAATAGGGCCTGTCCGTAAAAATAGTCCGGATCGAAAAGTGGTAGTTCTTGGTAAAATGACTGCTGATAAATTAATCGGAAGATTTATTTTTTCAATTGTTTTTACCAAGAAGTAATCTCCTGGCTTTATTTTGATAGATTTTTTCTTTTTCTCATCATACGTCATTACAGAAGTAATATCAGGTGTTTTACGATGTGTTTCACCCAAAAATGCTTCTCCAGAAATTTTATAAACTTCTCCAAGACGCAAATCAAAACCCGCCCCTTCAGGATTGGTTAACTCCCGCTCACTCAAATTCTCAACGAGTTTTATTTTTTTAACTAATTGTAATAATGCTTTCGGACCTAATGTCATAAATAGATTAATGATTAATGAATAAAGAATAACGATCTTTAATCATTAATCTTTATTCTTTAATCTGGGAAAGAATCTCTTTTGCTACGCTATCAACCGACCTATTTGCATCAATGATTGTAAATTCTTTTGGGAATTCCTGCAAGAGCCATTGATAGCCTTCAATTGTTTTTTTTAATTTTTTTTCATCTTCATAGATCGAACCAATAGTATGGGTATTATGAAGCCGCTCCATTGCAACAGTCAAAGGAACATCAAGATAAAACGTTTTATCAGGCACGGTAAATTGATGATACAGAGAAAGAATACTTTGACTGACGAGCAGATATTCTAAACTATTTTTTTTAAATGCCCCTCCCCGATCCATAATGCCATAGGGAATTGCCGACCAAAAACAACGATCTGAAATAACAACTTTTCCCTGACGAAGAGAAGGCAAAATAAGTTCTTCATGGTGCATTTCACGATCTGCGCTAAACAGATATTGAAATGCGACTGGAGGGATTTTCGTCTTCCCCTGAAGAATTTCTCTGATTAACTTGCTTATCACTCCGTCACCGTTATATCGAGGTTCTCTTGTGACAACAACCTGTTTCCCTTTTTTTGTAAAGTAATCAGCTAATCTCTTAACTTGGGTAGTCTTCCCACTGCCATCGATTCCTTCAATTGCAATATACAACCCTTTTCCGGTATTTCTCTTAAAATCAATATCAAAGGAAATGTGGTACTTCATAATTTAGGTACTAGGTGCTAGGTAACAGGTACTAGAAAATCTCTCATATTTAATATCTATAACCTAGTACCTAACACCTAATACCTTACTTGTCTTCATGTATTCTTGATTCTTCTGGTGCTTGTTGAAATTTGTATTTGGCAAATTTCTTGCTGGTATAAGGAATATTTGCAGGAGATGATAACTCTTCAAATGTCATTGCGCAAATCCGCATTCCTACAGTCAACTTGATCGCCATTCTTCCCAAATTGCCTAATTCTAAGACTGGCTTGCCATCCCATCCTGGATCAAAAACAGATGCCGTTGAATGAACGACCAAACCCAATCTCCCCAGAGAAGATCTTCCTTCAAGTCTTCCCATAAGATCCGCAGGAATTTTCACATGCTCGATTGTGACCGCTAAAACAAAATCTCCCGGCTGCATAATAAAACTGCCGTCTTTTGGAACTTTTATTACTTTGGTAATTTCATTACTGTAATCTTTCTTTGCGGGATCAATATAAGGATATTTACTGTAGTCAAAAACTCTAAAAGTATTCCCCAAACACAAATCTATAGAACAAGAACCAAGCTGATGATCTAAATCGGGGGTCGGTTTGATGACGATTCGTTTGCTGGCAAGAGCTTTTCTAATATCCTGATCTGAAAGAATCATGCCAAAAGTGTAGCACGTCATTTTAAAAAGAACAAGATTCAAGATTTAATCTATACTTTAAGCGCTTCTTGACACTCAAGCTGTTCTTATATACGATAAATGTGCTCGTTATTTTCTTTATATGAAGAACTTTAGTAAAAGACAAGTTATTGTTGGTGTTGTACTTATTGCACTTTTTGTCAGTATCCCAATAACTGTTTCAGTCGTTTCACAACAGCAAAAAACAGAAACAGCAACACAAACACACGCCTCTGCATCAACGTCACTTTCATTTATGCCTACATCAACAACAGCTAGTCCAATCCAAGCAAACGTTGGTGATACTATTGATCTCGACTTATACGTTAATCCAGGGAACAATCTTGTCACTTTTGTCCGCTATCAAATTAACTATGACCCAGCCAAAGTACAGCTTGTCACGTCTGACCCTGTCGATCTGAACAACAAAATTTTTGCCAGTATTGAAGGTCCTCTTTTGAACTCCGGCTCAATTGCTCAAGCAGTCTCTATCGGTTCAAATCCTACCAATGTTATCACCCAAAGCACAAAAATCGGCACATTGCACTTTAAAGCAGTTGGTGGAACAAACGGCGGGACAACAACAATTTCATTTGGCACGCTTAGTCAAGCACTTTCTTCAAGTAGTAACGACCAAGCAAGTGAAAACGTTATTTCAACGACAATCCCTGCAGTTATTTCCATCAGCGGGACAGCCTCTCCTAGTCTTTCTCCAGCACCAACAGCAAGCGGCACCGCATTGAGCTTTACTGTGTTGCTTGATGGTGTAGGCTCTGCTGGAGATAATCCAAATCCCACCGGCAATAGTTTGAGTAACAAAAATCCTTTGCATCCACAAAGAAATCTTGCAGTCCAAGTCTTTGATACAAATAACAATCTCGTCGCAAGTGCCGCAGGAACTGTCACATATTCCAGCATTCCCGGAACTTTCTTAGGAACAATTGGATTACCTGCGACTGTTCAATCAGGAAATTATTATGTTAAAGTCCAAACCGATCGATATTTACGGAAATTAGTTTCCGGAATTGTACAAATTGCTGCAAATCAAACAACAAAAGTTACGTCAGTACAATTAGTCAATGGCGACACTAATAATGATAACGTTCTTAATATTCTTGATTACAATGCACTGCTCGATTGCGGCTACGGAGAGATCAATCCCCTGCCACTGAGTAATTCAAGCTCCACATATAATTCTTCCGCATGTCAAATACACCAACCAGCACAGGATGTTGATTTAAATGATGATGGTATTATAAATAGTACAGACTACAATCTTTTCCTGAGAGAACTTTCAGTTCAAAATGGTGATTAAAAATTATGAAACGATTTCGTGACAAAAAGAAAGTTATGTCATTAACCCTTGTTGGGATTGCGTATTTATTGATTGTGACGCCGATTATTATTTCCAATGTAAAAAATCAGCAAACCCTCAACGGCAATGCCCAGACTACTCAAGTAGTGCCAACACCTGCGGTATGCAGCAAAGCAAACAGCAACACTATGCTTATTATGGACCATTCAGGGAGTATGGGTGAACAAGATGGCTCCTCAGGGACAAAAATGTCTAATGCCATAACTGCTGCTGACAATTTCGTTACTTTGACAGCAGAAAATCCACAAAACGAAGTAGGACTCACTTCCTTCTCAACTACTGCAACAACCAATAGTCCCCTCACAAGTACTTTTTCAAGCGTTACCAGTCAAATTAATACCCTCAAAGCCTCAGGCGATACGTGTATCCAATGTGCGATTGATCAAGCAAGCCAAGCAATTACCTCAGGTAAACGAACTGGTATCAAAAATGTTATTGTCCTTTTGACAGACGGAATTGCAAATTATATAGAAGGGAGTAGCAAACAAGTCAGTGAAGCAACAGCAGAACAAGCAGCACTTACTGCAGCAGCAAATGCCCATACAGCCAACGATACGATTATTTTTGTCATAGGGCTTGGCAGCGATGTAAATACAACCTTCCTCCAGCAACTTGCGACTTCAACAGGTGGACAATACTACTTCCCGCCGACAACTGACAATCTCAATGATATTTACAACCAAATTTCACAAATTATTGCACAAGGTTCTGTCAGCGGAAATGTATTCAACGATGCAAATGGTAATGGGAAATTTGATACAGGAGAACAAAAACTTTCCGGATGGACACTCGATCTTACCAGACAAGGCTCCACAACACCTCAAACATACACAACTGACAGTACTGGATCATTTATGATTCCCAATTTATGCAATGGCACATATACACTTAGTGAAGTGACCCAATCTGGATGGAAAGAAACCGTACCGGTCAATCCTAATTCCTATACTATTAATATAACTACCGGCAATGCTGTCACTGATAAAGATTTTGGCAATATCGTCGCACCTCCAACTCAAGCACCAACTCCCACGCTAAAACCAACAGCGACACCAACTCCAACTCCCACGCCAACACCGACACCGACACCGACGCCCACGCCCACGCCGAAACCCTTAAATACATCAATGAATATGACAGTCTATCTTGATGGCATCGGAAACCGTGGAGATAATACCAATCCCACTGCAAGCTCGTTAAGCAATAAAGAACCAGGACACAAAACAATAGGCGCATCTATCACTGTCTATACAACAACAAATTATTTAATTGCGAGCGGAACAGGACAGCTTACCTTTGATTCGACTGTCGGAGCATATACAGGAGATGTCCCCATCTCTGCAGGATTCCCTTCAGGACAATATATTATAAAAGTACAAGCACCATATCATCTGAAAAAACAAATCACCGGTGTACAAACAATTACTGCGGGAACGGATAACACTATCGCTCCTGTTGCACTTGTCGCAGGAGATATTGACAGTAATAATGCACTAAACATTTTGGATTATAATATTCTTATTGGATGTTATAGCGATTTGACTGCCGCTGTTTCATGTACTCCAGCACAACAAGTTGCAAGTGATCTCAATGATGATGGATCGGTAAATCAAGACGATTATAATCTTTTCATACGAGAACTCTCCACACAACCAGGACAGTAATTGCATTTTCTATGCCATTATGCAAACATAAATATAAGGAGTCTATTTATGACAAAGCAGCGCACCCTACTTTTTATATTTATTTTATTAATCCTCATTATTGTAGGAATAAGCAGCTATCTATTTTATAAAAAACCCAATACGACAACCACTCCCTCAACGAGATCACTACCAACAGCACCCTCCAGTTCTAAAAATCTAAAGAGTATTTTCTATACAGGAAGGGCACAAAAATGTATTGCACAGGAAGCTAACGGCATTACTGAAACATATTATATGAGCGGAAATACTGTCCATGGAGAATTTTCATCATCAGGTACTCAGACAATAAATTTACTTGCAGACGGCTCACTTGTGTATATCTGGGTGGGTTCACAGACGAAAGGCTCTTCAATGCCGGAATCAGATACCAATACAATCAACAGTGTTATGCAGGCAGATGGTATCTCTGAATTTAATAGCAATGCAAAACGAAACCTGCAGTGTATATCATGGACTGCAAATCCTTCAGTACTTGGAGCTCCTTATGCAGTTGTCTTTACTCCTGTTAATAAATGAAACTGAGTAAAGAAGTACAGGATGCTAATCAAATAGTATGAACGACCAACAAATAAATATGAATCAAACACAAAACACTACAGCACCTAACGCGCAAACGCCTGCAAAACAATCTATTTCTTCTACAAACAACTCTATTCCGCCGCTATCTTCTGAAAAAAATAAAAATCAGCAAAAAAATAGTAATACGCTATTCAGCATCATAGCCATCTTTCTTTTTATTCTGATTTTGGGAGAATTGGTATTTGTTTTCCTTTATCACCGTTCTTATTTTAAAAATACATTGCAATTCCCTCTTTCAATATTATCGTTGGGAGGAAATAATAATAACAGCAACAATATAAATCCAAGCGTCATACAACCAACACCACCAGAAATCATAAGCAATGCTATTGTTCCTGTCCCAACAGGACAACAAGTTATCAATGGCACAGGAGCCGCTTCTGGCTTTACTGTACATGTGGAAAAAGTAACAGAAGCTCCTACTGATATTTCCGGTGATAAACCTCTTAAAGGATTTCAATATATTGAATTTGATGTATCCGTTACCAATAATACCAATAACACTACGCTTATCCCTGGAATGTTTTACTTTCAAAATGGAACAGCGGGAAAGCTCTTTTTGCCGGCAGATATGTTTGGTTATTTAAATGACTCAAGGATTATTTCTGCTTTATCTCAAAAAGAAGTTACAATATCAGGAAAACAATCACTTTACGCAACGGATATAAAACCCGGGCAGACAGTAACACGATATCTCATCTATCAGATATTGCCGGGAGAAAAAGGACAACTGATTTGGGATGATTCGCATAGCCTAACGGCAGTATCACCAGGGGAAAAAGTAGCTCAGAAAAATATTCTTGCTCAGACCCAGCAAGGGAAACTACCAGTACCGCTTCAGTATACAACATACAATTCTGGACATAGTAACAAAATCACGGTTTTTTCTTTTGAATAATAATATGCTAGTTAAAAAATCTATTATAATGAGTACAATAATAAGACTTTTTATTTCATTAGTAGCTCTAGGAGTCGCAAGCTTATTTGCTTTACAAAGCCCCAACGAAGCCTACGCACAGTTTTGTTATCAAGTAGGTGGAACCTGTATGGCCGGTTGTCCTGGAGGATATCAATTAGTGGGTGGTCAACCTACCACCTCTTGTAATCAAGGAGGGCCTAATCCTGGCACAGGATATTGTTGTGTTCCTTACCCTAACTGTAACACAGGGGAGCAGTGTACAGGAGGTCCACCCAATAATACCTGTTATAACGGCAATGAGGTTCAGCAGTGTTATGATTATGCTTATTCTGGAGGCGGAGCATGCAATCCTTCTTATGCTGGTACCAGAACTCTAACTGTCAACAACTGTTCAGGACCGGGAGTATGTCGGAATCAGGTCTGTATCCCCTGGTGCAGTGCAGGCAATAAATATACTACATGTAATGCGGATGGTAGAGTCGGTGCAAATACGACATGTAATACAAATAACGCCGATGAAAATTGCACCTATACAACTGCTCCGGGTTTTGGCACCAACTGTGTCGCAGCAGCCTGTGCAAATAGAGCCTGTACATTCAACAGCTGTAATTTACCTCAATATGAGTGTCTCGGCGGTGGTCCTAAATGTACTGAATACTTTACTATTTCGGGAAATATTACTGATGTGGATGGGAATGGGACGCCGAGTATCCCAGTAAATGGTGCCGGATGCGGTTCATCAGGAGGAGGATGGACATTTGGCTACGGATGTAAAATAAAAGCAGGAGGATATACTGTTTCAGAAGCACTTCCTGCCAATTACATTCCCATCGGTGCTACATCTCAAGGCGTAACAGTAGGACCAAACAAGGCAGGAGTGAATTTCCAAGTAGCCCGAGTCTTCTCTATCTCAGGGAGCGTAGTTGACGTTGATGGTAATGGAACCCCTGCAATTCCTGTAACCTGTGCTGGATTCACTGCCTCTGGTGGCAACTTTACTTTTCCTTACGGTGATCATATCAGAAGAGGCAATTATAACTGTTCACTTGCGTTACCTGCAAACTATATACCGATAGGCCCGACGTCCATTGGTGTGACGGTGGGGCCGGATAAGACAGGTGTAAATTTTCAGGTAGCCCGAGTATTCTCCATCTCTGGAAATATAACTGATGTGGACGGAAATGGAACACCCGCCATTCCGGTGACCTGTGCCGGATTTACACAATCAGGAGGGGCGTTCACCTTTCCCTATGCCGATCATATTAGAAGAGGAAACTATAACTGTTCTATCGCACTTCCGGCAAACTACATTGCCATTGGTCCTACGTCAATTGCGGTAACTGTGGGCCCTGATAGAACAGGAATCAATTTTACAGTTGCCCGAGTCTTCTCCATCACCGGAAGTATCGTTGACGTTGATGGTAATGGAACCCCTGCAATTCCTGTAACCTGTGCTGACACGGGGCCTGGTGGTGAAACGGCAACTCTAACAGGAGGCAATTTCACCTTCCCCTATGCCGATCATTTCAGACGAGGAAACGTAACCTGTACCTTGGCACTGCCAGCTAATTACATCCTCGCACCCGGACCAGCCGCAATTACGTTTGCTGTTGGGCCAGACAGAGCCGGGGTCAATTTCCAAGTTGCCAGGGTATTTTCCATCTCCGGAACTGTCACTGATCCATACAACGGCAATGCCGGAGTAGGAGGAGTAGCCATTACATCAAATGGATATACAGTTAATACAAATGGTGCAGGCGCGTATACCATTCCCTATGCAGCACATATAAGAAGCAACACCAACCCTCACGCAGTTACGCTTACCATTCCCAACGGCTGGACCAATACCACAGTCACTACACAAAATGTCACTGTGGGACCTACCGCTGACACAGTAGGGATTAACTTCGGTGTCACCAAACTCTTTTCAGTTTCGGGCAATGTCTTTATCGATCCCAATATTGATGGTATTGAAGAAGCAGGAGAAGTAAATTATACGGCACAAATTTCACACCTTGGATATCAGGCTACAACACTCGCTATTAGCAACTTTCAACCTACTCCCACAAACCCATTCACTACGGCCAATGGCATCTATGCCGTC
>CAZJVI010000010.1:0-28955 GCA_964549385.1 uncultured Gammaproteobacteria bacterium | reverse complement strand
AAATTAAAAATTTAAACCCACAACAGGTAACAGGAAAATATATTACAGCCGAAGAATTACACAATTGGTTTGAAAATAAAAAAGAATTTTATATCGTTGATATGCGAAATGATTATGAATATATTTCCGGATATTTTGAAAATTTTATCCCATCAGGCATTCACAATTTTTATGATTTGTCTGATACCCTGCCGCGTTTGGAACATTTAAAAAATAAAACAGTTGTGACTGTCTGTACTGGCGGCATCAGATGTGAGAAAGCATCAGGATTTCTTGTTTCAAATGGCTTTAATGATGTTTATCAGCTCAAAGATGGTATCGTGACCTACATGGAAAAATATCCTAACAAACATTTCAAAGGCAAATTGTATGTTTTTGATAAACGGATGACGATTGGATTTAATACTGACTCTCCTGATCACGAAATTGTCGGCAGTTGTATGCATTGCGGTGCGGTTTGCGATTCATACGTTAATTGTGAATATGACATATGCCATTACCATTATATTTGTTGTTCAAATTGTCGAGATAAAGAGACAGGATTGTCATTTTGCAAAAATGAGTGTAAAGAAAAGTACTTAAAATATCAACAGCCACGAGCTAGTTTATAAAAGCCTTTTCTGAAAGAATCCATTAAATTACTATTTCTCTTAATATTCACATTTGAAACTTACTATTGCGCTGGTATAATGACTCTCAGGATGAATAGGGGTAAACGATTTTGGGTTTCATTGGTTGTACTTGCTATACTTATCGTTGTTGTTTTTTATTTTCGTCAAAAGAGTTTCGAGTCTATCCGAACAATTCAAAATTCTTTCCAGCGGGTAGCCAGTAGGCCAAAATTTATTCCAACCCCAACATCATATCCTTTTGAAAATCTGACCATTCCATATTTACGAAAACAAACGTATAAAAGTAGTTTGGGAAGTTTACATAAAGTTGCTCAAAACAATAATTATACTTCTTATTTAACAAGCTATACCTCTGATGGGTTCAAAATAAATGGTTTATTAACGATTCCTGTTGGGATCCCACCAAAAGACGGTTTCCCTGCAATAGTTTTTGTTCATGGTTACATCCCACCCAAACAATATACGACAACTGATTATTATGTGGACTATGTTGATTATCTTGCACGCAATGGCTTCGTTGTTTTCAAAATAGATCTTCGTGGCAATGGTGATTCTCAAGGACCGCCGGCTGGCGCCTATTTCTCATCAGGGTATGTGACAGATACATTAAATGCGTATAACGCGCTCCAGAATGCATCATCGTCGGGAGTTTTAACCATAAGTCCTTCGGCAGGCTCAGTAAAAAGTCCATCGTCAAGTTTGAAAATTAATCCAATGAAGATAGGACTTTGGGGACATAGTATGGCAGGCAATATCGTTATGCGTGCATGGGCGGTAAAGCCAGATATTCCGGCAGTGGTCATATGGGCTGGAGCAGGGTATACCTATGCTGATTTGGAGAAGTATAAAATTCATGATCCGAGTTACCAGCCTTCGACCATATCTTCGCCTGGTGCTTCCTCTTCAGCAGGTTTACAAAAACAATTAGTGAAATTATACGGCCAACCTGGTTCTGATAATCAATTTTGGCATGATATGGCGCCGACAAGTTTCTTAACCGATTTGAAAGGAGCGATTCAAGTTGATCAAGCGCAAGATGATACGGTGGTAAATATCGGATATAACCGCGATTTGATGAAATTGTTCGACAAGACCTCGGTTCCACACCAAATGTTTGAATATCCAACTGGTGGTCATAATATTTCGGGGCAGAGTTTCACCCGAGCAATGGAGAATACAGTAAGTTTTTATAAGAAATATCTAAAGTAAATTGATTAAAGATTAAAGATTTAAGAATCTTTAATCATATCTCGTTAATCTTAAATCTTATTATTCTTCCGGTTCTGGGGGTAAAAATTCTTCTCCGCCGTGATCTTCTTTTTGTGGATATTCGTTGGGTTTCAGCCAATACACATAAGTACATCCTGTTGCTTTCCTCGTCTTTGAATCCCAACCAGCAGTGGAGCATTTTTTCATTTTTTTACCGGCGTTTGTGGTGAAAAGGACGAGTTTGGCTCCGCAATCAGGGCACTGCTCATCAAGAGGTTCTGTCGTGCCATTAATCCATTCAACATAATCACAGCCTACGACTTTTTTTGTGGCTGTGTCCCATTTGCCAGCAGAACACTTTTTCATTTTTTTGCCAAAGCGTGTTGTTGCCATGACAAGCGGGCTTCCGCATTTAGGGCATTTTTCATCGATCTTTACATCTTCAACGGCGAACCATTTGACATAGTCGCATCCGACATTCTTTTTTGTTTCAGGATCCCAGGAGCCTTTAGAACACCTTTGGAGTTTGCGTCCAGTTTTAGTTACTGTTATTTCACCAAGTGGAGCGCCGCATTGGGGACACACTTCGTCTTTTGTTTTATTTTCCTCTTTTGGCATAAGATACTTATATTAGAACTTTTCAAAAGATGAGTCAAGAGTAAAAATATATTTGAGATTTAATTGTATTTTGTTACAATAACCCAGCTTAAGTAAACGTTAAGTTTTTATTTCTATAATTTGTCTATGAGAATTCTCCTTGTTGAAGACGAAGTAAAATTGGCTCACGCGATGAAACGCGCCTTGGAGCTTCAGAAATATGCGGTCGATGTCGTGAATAACGGTAAAGAAGGTTTGGATTTTGCAATAGGTGAGGATTTTAATCTGATTATTCTCGATGTTATGCTTCCTGAAATTGATGGCATTGAGATCTGTCGTCGCATCCGAGCGGCGGGGATTCATACGCCTGTTATGATGCTTACTGCAAGGGGACAAATTTCAGACAAAGTGACAGGACTTGATGTCGGCGCCGATGATTATATGGTGAAGCCGTTTTCTTTTGAAGAATTATTTGCCAGAATCCGCGCACTCGTCAGGCGACCTGCGCAGGTAAATGATCCAGTTCTTAACATCAAAAATTTGACTCTTGATCCAAAAACATTCACCGTGAAGCGTGATTTCAAAACAATCGAATTGTCTGCAAAAGAATTTTCTCTTTTAGAATATTTGTTGCGAAATAAAAATACCGTTCTTAACAAAGAACAGATTATCTCTCATGTGTGGAATTACGATTCAGATGTCTTGCCGAGTACCATTGAAGTGCATATCAAACATTTGCGTGATAAAATTGATACGAGTAATGAGCCGTCACTTATTTATACAGTTCGCGGGAGAGGATATACAATAAGGGAGTAGTATGTTTCAATCAGCACGCCTCAAATTAACTACTTGGTATTTGCTTATCATCATGTTAGTGAGTGGAACCTTCAGCATCGCTTTTTATCGTGCTTCTACCAATGAGATTCAAAGAGTCATTGACAGAATCCATTATGTCCAATCGCAAGGCAGTCAACTGATGCTTCCGCCACCACCGAATGCCGTGATTACTCTTGATGAACTACAGGAAGTAAAAACCCGTCTGCAGCTTGCATTAATTATTGTTAACGGATTTATTTTTCTTCTTGCAGGCGGCGCGGGATATTTTTTGGCAGGAAGGACACTTCGTCCAATTCAAATAATGGTGGATGAGCAAAATCAATTTATTTCTGATGCTTCTCACGAACTTCGCACACCGATAGCAACGCTTCGCGCGGAAATGGAAGCAACGCTTCTCGAAAAACATTTAGGCGATAAAGAAGCACGGGGTTTGATCGAAAGCAATCTTGAAGAGTTAGGAAGACTTCAGGAATTGGCGAATAGTTTACTGCAGTTAGCCCATATGTCGGATAAAGAAGGGATAACAAATAATATTGTTCAGTTGAGTGAAGTGATACAGATGGCACATAAAAAAGTCGCCTCAAAAGAAAAAACAAATCACTTTTGCAATTGCGCATGTTAATGGAAAAATAAAAGGAGATAAATCTAGTTTGGTAGAGGTATTTGTAAATCTGTTTGATAATGCAATAAAATATAGTCCTGAAAAGACAACTGTTGCGCTTACTTCAGCAAACAAAAAACATTCAGTGACTATCAATATTGCGGATCAAGGTGTCGGTATTGCAAATGCTGAGTTGTCACATATCTTTGATAGGTTTTATCGTGCGGATAAATCTCGCTCACAGGCGGATGGTCATGGATTAGGACTTTCAATTGTTAAAAAAATTGTCTTGGCACATAACGGATCAATTGATGTCAGCAGTATTTCTCAGAAGGGGACCACATTCTCCGTTACATTCCCATTAGTATAATTTGCCTTTTGTTTTATGAAATAATATGTTACGTTTCAATCTGTTTAGCATTTTTATTATCTTTCATCGCTTTTCCGGCTCCTTGAATAAGACCGCCTAGCGCCGATATAATTAGGCCTATAACAATATTGTTTTCTACAGATTCTACGATTCCTCCTATGAATGTTCCAAAGCCAATAGTTTCAACCCAGTAACCTAACGATCTAAAATCATTTTTAACTTTTGTTTTTCTTTTTTCTGTCCCGTTATTAAGAGTATTTCTAATATCAGGTTTTACTTCAGAAATAGGTGAACTTTCCTTCATAATAAGCTTATAATATAAAAACTTGCTTAAGATGTCAAGTTAAAAGCATTTTTTAAGTAAGGTAAGATAAACTTCTTTTTTATTACAAACGTATGATACGATAACAAAAAGGTTAAGCAAGATTAAAGAAATCTTCCATAAAATTATTCCATGAAGAAGATAATTGTTACCGTAGTTGTAATTGTTGCATTTGCACTCTACGCAATTTTTTATCAAAAATCTCCATCTACGGCACCTGTTGCTACTGGAGAAGGAAATAGTGGTGCTGGTACAACGACCGCGACTGTCAGCAGCGGTAAAGTTCTAACGAGTTATAAAAATGGCACGTATACCGGATCTGCGGCAAATGCTTATTATGGCACCATCCAAGTAAAAGCGGTAATTCAGAGTGGGAAAATATCTGATGTCCAATTTTTGCAGTATCCTCAAGATCAAGAAGAGTCGATTCAAGTAAATCAGGCAGCAATGCCAACACTCAAACAAGAAGCAATTCAAGCACAACGTGCAAATGTCGATGTTGTAACTGGCGCAACACAAACAAGTCTCGCATTCCAACAATCATTAGCTTCTGCTTTGGCACAGGCTAAATGAGATTAAGGGGTAAGGGTAAAGGGTGAAGTAAAAATATTATTTTTCCCTTAACGTTTTATCCTTCACCCCAGTAATGCGTTTGGAATTTAAAACTCGTATTATATGAAACGCACTCGACTAATCATGGGGATGCCTATAACGATAGAGGTTGTTGACCAGCGAGTAAAAGAGACCGACATCGCGAGCATTTTTGACTATTTCGCATCAGTTGACAGAATGTTCAGCACCTATAAAAAGGAAAGTGAGATATCTCGTCTCAATGCAGGAGAAATTACCAAAAAAGAGTTAAGCACAGATGTAAGGCAAATTTTACAGCTTGCTGATGATACAAAAAAAGAATCCAATGGTTATTTTAACATCGTACATAACGGTAAGATTGATCCTTCGGGTATTGTTAAAGGATGGGCGATTTATAACGCAGCGGGATTATTGAAAGAACACGGTTTTCAGAATTATTATGTCGATGCAGGTGGAGATATTCAAGTTGCTGGGAAAAATGAACAAGGTGAAAATTGGAGAGTTGGCATCAAAAATCCGTTCAAACAGGATGAAATTGTTAAAGTCATTCGATTAGAAAACAAAGGCATTGCAACATCAGGGTTATATATCAGAGGTAATCATATTTATAATCCGCATAAACCTGATGTGCCGATTACTGGCATCGCAAGTTTCACTGTGATCGGTCCGACGGTCTATGACGCGGATAGATTCGCAACTGCTGCTTTTGCGATGGGCGAGAAAGGCATACAATTTATAGAGAAACTGCCAGGATATGACGGCTATATGATTGATGCGAATGGGATTGCGACGATGACTAGCAGGTTTGAAAGATTTGTTATTAAAAATGCAGAAAATTGACTATGTCTTGGACAGAATTACCATGTACCGTTTGGTACTGTATATCCTCATCGCACTTGTTTGCGTAGCAAGTTTTTTGAGCTACTTTTCTCTTGTTCCATCAACGCCCCCATTTATTATTGTTTCCGCGTTAGTTCTTGTGGCTGTTGGAAGGATCGCAAATTCTCTTTTCTCTTGGGCCTTTGATGCACCAACGAATTTTGAGTCTGTTTATATCACTGCCCTTATTCTCGCACTTATTATGACGCCAGCAAAATCATTTTCAGATTTGGTAGTTCTTTCTTGGGCCGTGACCCTTGCGATGCTGTCAAAGTATGTTTTGTCAATTAATAGAAAACATATTTTTAATCCTGCTGCAGTTGGTGTTGTCATTACAGGTTTGGTTCTTGGACAGCCAGCAAGCTGGTGGGTTGGGACGGCGTGGATGGCACCATTTGTTGCCATTTCTGGATTTCTTGTAATTAGAAAACTGCGATTTTATGATTTAGCATGGGGATTTTTTATGGTCGTGTTAGTGGTTAGTTTATTTATTGCTGTAATACATGGAAATGATTTGGTTACTGGAATTTCACGAATAATTCTGGATTCGTTCATACTCTTTTTGGGATCAATTATGGTTACAGAGCCGCTTACCATGCCCCCAACGAGTAGGTTGCAAATGATTTATGGTGGACTGGTAGGACTGCTTTCTGTTCCGCAAGTAAGTTTGTTTGCCTTTTCTTTTTCTCCTGAAATGGCTTTGTGTGTTGGAAATATTTTTGCCTATATCGTCAGTCCCAAAGAAAAATTGCTGCTAACACTTTCAAAAAAAGTAAAGATTGCAAAGGATTCTTTTGAATTTGCTTTCACGCCAGCCAAAAAATTTGCGTACACGCCTGGACAATATATGGAATGGACTATGCCGCATCCACATGCAGATAGTAGGGGAACTAGACGATATTTTACTCTTGCATCATCACCGACAGAGGAAACACTTTTTCTCGGAGTAAAATTTTCTCAAAACGGTAGCAGTTACAAAAAAGCATTTCTCTCTCTTAATCATCAAACCCCAGTTGTCACTGGTCAATTAGCTGGCGATTTCGTTTTGCCAAAAAATCCACAGCAGAAACTTGCATTTTTTGCTGGCGGTATCGGCATAACACCATTTCGAAGCATGATCAAATATTTACTTGATATGAAGCAATCACGGGATATTGTTTTGTGTTATTCTAATAAAGTGGCCGATGAAATTGCCTATCAGGATATTTTTGATGCAGCTGAGAAGAAATTAGGTATAAAAGTAGTTTATACATTGACTGATAAATTTACTGTTCCGTCCGAGTGGAAAGGGAAGGTAGGAAGAATCGATCAAGAATTGATTAAAAAAGAAATCCCTGATTTTTCAGAACGGCTCTTTTATCTATCAGGACCGCAATCGATGGTCGTAGGATATGAAACAGTTCTTAAAAAGTTGGGTGTGCATCAAAAAAATATCAAAAAAGATTTTTTCCCAGGATTGACGTAGTTTGAATCTTTAAGCAATTATTAAGTATAGTAAAATTATAATTTACATATATGGCTGAGAGTATAACCAAAAGCAAAAAACAGTCGTTTCTGACTCGTTTTGTAAACCTCTCTTTATGGAAAAAGGGAGTAATTCTTGTTGTCTTATTATTGGTGATTTGGTTTCTCGCCTCAAAAGTTTTTGCACAGAAAAGCTCCACATCCCAGTATCAGACTGCAACAGCAGCACAAGGAACGATCATCTCTACAGTAGATGAAAGTGGTAATGTAAATGCAAGTTCGCAAACAGAAGTAACATCACCGTCAAATGGCTTGATTCAGAACATTTATGTCAAGAACGGACAGTATGTAACCGCGGGGCAAAAATTATTTTCGGTGAAATCAACTGCGACTCCTGAAGAACAAGCATCAGCTTACGCAAGTTACGAAAATGCTCTTGCAAGTTATCAGTCTGCAACACAAGCCAAACAAGCCATGCAGGCGACATTGGAAAAGGATAGAGATGCTGTTCTTTCTGCTGCAGATGCAGTTAATACAATGACTTCAAATGTTGGAGGTAATAAAGTAAATCCGCAAACCGGAACTCAATATAATCAAAATGAAATTGATGAGACTAATTCAACGTATACTAGTGCTGAGGATCAATTTAGCGCTGATGAAACAAAATATAATCAGGAAGGTACACAAATTACCGCAGCAAATGCACAACTGAATTCCTCATCTCTTTCATATCAGGCGACTCAAAACGCGACTGTTACTGCACCGATTTCTGGTACTGTTGCCAATGTTTCGGTTCAGCCTGGTGCCGCAGTGACTGCATCGACTGTGACAACAACATCCAATAGCACTAGTTTTGGTTCCTCGTCAAGTTCTTCATCATCAAACGGAGGTTCGTCAGTTTTGGCAATTGGGAACTATGGACAACTTTCTATTCTTGCACAAGTAAACGAAGTGGATATTCCCAAATTAAAAGTCGGACAACAGGCAACGGTGACACTTGATGCATTCCCGAGTCAGACATTTGTTGGACAAGTTGTCAGTGTTGACAGTGTTGGGACAATTAGTTCGGGAGTTGTTACGTACAATGTGTATATCAATCTCATTTCTCCTCCATCTGAAATTAAATCAGGTATGTCCGCCTCCGTTGCGATTCAGACTGCGCGGGCTGATAATGTTATTACAGTACCCTCGGCTGCAGTACAGACATCCAGCGGTGCTTCCTATGTCAGTGTTCTTAAGAATGGACAAGTAACAAATGTCCCGGTGACAACAGGTATTTCAGATGATACAAATACTGAAATAACATCTGGCATCAAAGTAGGAGATGTTGTGGTAACTGGCACAAATGCAACGACTAATAATACTACTTCACCGTTTAGTACCAGCCTTACCGGACGAAGCGGATTAGGCGGCGGCGGCGGATTCGGTGGTGGAGCTGGTGGTGCACGAAGCGGTGGAACAGGCGCTGGCGGCGGCGGTACACGAAGCGGCAGCGGTGGCTGAGAAGCTAATAGAATAATATATTATAAGAAAAAATGAACAATGAATATCATACAAGTATCACATCTTTCAAAAATTTATAGAACCGCAGCGGGCGAGACAGTCGCTCTTGACGATGTTTCATTTGACATAAAAAAAGGTGAATTTGTCGCAATCATGGGACCCTCAGGAAGCGGTAAATCTACTCTCATGCATCTTTTAGGTTGCCTCGATACTCCGACAAGTGGGATGTATATTCTTGATGGAGAAAATGTAGAGAAGTTAACGGATGATGAACTCGCTGATATCCGCAATAGAAAAATTGGTTTTATTTTTCAGGCATTTAATTTGCTTCCGCGAACTACTGTGCTGCAAAATGTGATGCTGCCGATGCGTTACGCTGGAGTTCCAATGGAAGAACGCAAAGAGCGAGCAATGAAATATTTGGAGATGGTTGGTTTGCAAGGGCGGCTTGATCATACCTCCAATCAAATCTCAGGAGGACAGCAACAAAGAGTTGCAATTGCGAGGGGATTGACGATGGATCCGGCGATTCTTCTTGCCGATGAGCCAACTGGCAATATCGCATCTGCACAAGCAGAAGAAGTGATGGCAATTTTTCAGGATATCAATGAGAAAGGTCATACGGTTGTTATGATTACTCATGAGCCTGATATAGCTCAGCACGCAAAACGGGTTATCACGATTAGAGATGGGAAGTTAGTTAGTGATCAGATGAACAAACATCAAGTAAAAGCAAATCCAAAGAAAAGTGCAATAATTGATCCGACAAAAGATTTAAATTTAGGATAAGTTTAAAGCCGTCATCCTGAACTTGATTCAGGAGCTATATAGATTCCGGATCAAGTCCGGAATGACGATTAGTTAGGTTTGAAATATAAATTTATGGAAACAGAAACAATAATTGAAAGTTTTACAACATTAACAGTAAATAAATTGCGTACAGGGCTTGCAATTTTAGGAATCGTTATCGGAATCGGTAGCGTTATCGCTCTTGTTTCCTTGGGGCAAGCAACGCAACAGTCTGTTCAAAATTCTATTCAGTCTCTTGGCGCAAACTTATTAACTGTTATTCCAGGATCAACCAGTTCTGGAGGTGTGCGTGGTGCTGCCGGCGGCGGTACAACACTGACAGATGATGATGCCAAAGCAATTCAGACATCATCTACGGTTACTACAATTCAAGCGGTTTCACCTGAAGTGCAGGGGCGTACACAGTTAACTGCAGGGGACACCAATGCGAACGTTACCGTTATTGGTGCAACAGCCCCGTATGCAACTGTCCATAATCTTAGTATGCAATCGGGACTGTTTATTTCTGATCAAGATAATCAGGCTTCCTCAAAAGTTGTTGTATTAGGGCCACAAGTTGTAGAGAGCTTATTCCCTAATAATGCTGATCCTATCGGGCAAAATGTTCGTATTCGCGGTATTTCTTTCAGAGTAATTGGGATAACTACTTCCAAAGGCGGATCAGGATTTTCCAATACGGATAATCAAGCATATATTCCATTAAATACAGCGCAACTGCAGATTTTGGGTCAACAGTATCTCAGCTCTATTGCGTTATCTGCGAAAAGCCAGAACGTCATGACAGAAGCAGAAAATCAAGTCGGTTACTTGCTTTTACAAAGACATAACATATCAGATCCTAGTCAAGCAGATTTTTCCATTTTTTCTCAAGCAGATATTCTCAGTGCCGCTTCTTCAACGACAGGCGAATTCACCACATTGCTTTCGGGTGTTGCTGCAATTTCTCTTCTTGTCGGCGGTATTGGAATTATGAATATTATGCTTGTGACAGTAACCGAACGTACTCGTGAGATTGGTTTGAGAAAAGCGCTTGGTGCAAAGAAAAAAACCATCATTACACAATTTCTTGTTGAATCAATTCTTTTGACATTCACGGGAGGTATTATTGGAATTATCTTGGGTGTCCTTCTTTCTTTTGGTATCTCAGTATTTTCCGGTTCACTTTTTGTTATTTCACCTTCGTCAATTTTGCTTGCCTTTGTTGTCTCTGCAGGAATTGGTGTGCTATTTGGTTGGTATCCCGCGCAAAAAGCATCAGGCCTTGAGCCAATTGAAGCGTTGAGATATGAGTAAAGTTTAGGTAATAGGTGATAGGAAGTAATAAATAAAAAACAATCTAGTACCTAAAACCTAGTCCCTAATACCTTATTTAAGAGGGGCGCCGAAAGGCTAAAGCCATTTCGGCATCCTCAGTTATAGTTTAAAAAATAATCAAGGAAAGCGCGTCGGAAGGTTAAAACCATTCCGACATCCTTAATAATAATTGAATAAAAATTAAGGTGAAGGAGGTGAGGAATAATGAAATCTATTAAACCAATATATGTAATTATTATCGTTATTGTTGTTGCGGCTGCGGCATTTTATGGAGGATTGACTTATGAAAAAGGAAAGGTAGCCTCTAGCTTTGCAGGTGCTGGAGCAGGTGGAAGATTTGGCGGTCGTTTTGGCGGCGGTCAAGGAGGCCCAGGCGGTGGCGCATCTGGCATAATGAAACCTATAAGCGGACAGATCGTAAGTACAAGTAGTAATGCGATTACGGTGAAATTATCAGATGGCAGCAGTAAGATTGTTGATCTTTCCAGTCAAACAAAGATTAACAAAACTACGCAAGGAGCTGTTTCTGATCTCACAACAGGTCAGCAAGTAACTACCTTTGGGACTGCTAATTCTGACGGAAGTATTACAGCACAAGCTGTAAATGTCGGCAGTGGCATGATGATGCGTATTCGTTCAGGTGGTCAAGGTGGCGCAAGCCAAAGTGGTCAACCAGGACAATAACGGATTAATTTTAAATTTGATTTAGCAATAAACTCCCGTTGTAGGGAGTTTATTGTATGAAGAAAAACGCGAAACGTGAGACATCTTTGAGTTTCAAAATAATAAGTCTGCTGAAAAGAATAATACTTATTGCGATACAGACATAAAACGTCGGCATAAAAAAATGAATGGTATTAATTGTATTCTGATTAAGAAGAGTATTAATAAGGTTTTTCAAATCAATAAAAAGAATATTATGCCATGCAAAGACCACTAATGAATGCTTGCCAATATATTGCAGAATGATATTTCGTGTGATTAGTTGGCTAAGTGCTGTTACTGCAGCAATACCGCCAAAGGCAGCCAAATAGAAAAGAACGACGTTGCCAAGATGGTTGATACGAAGATCAGTTTGATAGCCCGAAATCCGATAATTAAGTGTTGCGATTAATACGGTAAAAAGAGTTACTGTAAGAATCAACAGCTTTTTCTGATTCATAAAAATGCTGATTCTCTTCTTATTTTGCATCGAGAGATAGCCGCCGCCAAAAAATACTAACGCGGTTAATGCTGATTCGAATCCAAAAGGTAATTTAAGCCATGGCATAAAGAAAGAAATGAGAGCGCCTATAACTGCGCTTAAAGAAAGTACCAAAAGAAGCAATTTATTTCCTGATACTTTTCGGGTTATCGCGGCAAACGTTAATTTGGTAATAAAAAGACACGGCAGGAACCACAAAACGACATTGTATCCCAGCATGCCATTATTGCCATTGCCGTAAAGAACACCAAATACCTGATAGGCAATTCCACTGAGACTAAGATCGCCAGCAGTTTGTGAAACAAAAGCAAAGACATACGTGAGTATTGCAAAAAGATAATAGGGGATAATGAGTTGTTTTATATATTTGAAAGTGACGGACAGCATCGATTTTCCCAGGGTGGGTTTAAAAACCAATCCAGAAATGAAAAAGAAAAGCGGCATGTGGAAGGCATAAATAAGATAGCGCTGTCTATCATTACTAAAAATATGTCCATAGAGAACGAAAATAATGGCAATTCCTCTGCATATATCGATCCATGAGACACGTCTTGATAACATTTTCTTTATTATTTCAGTCGGCATAATACAAAAACTTATGATAGCAAAAGAAGCCTTAAGTTACAATGAATTTCCCATCTCAGTATCCATTATAGCAAATGATTATCTAGTGAAGGTATTCTTGCAAAAATTCTTTATTTGACAAAAATTTTTTTGTGATTTATTATTTTGTTGTTTTGAAATAAGTTTTAGCAATTATGAAAAATACCGCGTTACTCGTTATGGATATACAAACTCGCATTGTTGGGATGATTTCTGATTCGAAACCGCTTATTAAAAATATTAAAAAAGCAATTGATTACGCGCATAAAGTTTCTGTCCCAGTTATTTATATAGCTGTACAGTTCCGTCCGGATTTTCCTGAAGTGAGTCCAAATAACAAATCATTTTCCGCGATAAAAAAGAATGTTGCTGGATTTGGAGACCCGAAAGCAATGGAAATTTATGAAGAAGTTACGCCGCAAAAAAATGACATAGTGGTTGTTAAAAAAAGAGTCAGTGCTTTCACTGGAAGTGATTTGGAAGTAGTACTTCGATCACTTGGTGTAACGCATTTGGTATTAAGCGGTATTGCAACAAGTGGTGTCGTTCTCTCAACGGTGAGAGAAGCAGCAGATAAAGATTATCAATTGACTGTTTTGTCGGATTGTTGTGCTGATGGTGATGAAGAAGTTCACCGCGTTTTAACAATAAAAGTATTCCCTCGGCAAGCAGATGTCATAATGGTTAACGATTGGGTTAAAAAATAACAACTTCCAAAAATAGAATAAATAAATTTCTCCACTTGCAAATGTCATCACAATCTTTCTAGAATAAGATAAGAGTATGGATCTGACTGATGAATTACTTGATAATTCACAGGTCGGAGACAGGCAGGATGAGCAGGCAATCATAATTTGTCTGCAATTTCCGATCGGTAAGTTTGAAGAGCAAAAGGCACGAGCTGCCATTAATGATTTGGATGAAATTTTGCGTGATGCTATTGAGACTTCAGGTGTCGGTATCTATGACGGGCATAAATTCTCCGAAGGATTTGATGAAGAGAGAGTGAAATTTTTTATCCGTGGCAAAAGCGCGAATAGAATTTATAGTGAAATCAAACCAATTCTTCAGTCACTATCAAGTCTACAACAGTTTTATATTATTAAGCGTTTCTCCTCTTTTATTGAAAATCAATTTTCTCTCCAATAAAAAACACCCACTGAAAAATTTCCAATGGGTGTTTTATTTTTTTACGTTTAGCCATCACATATCAGGTTTATGATATTGTGATAATGCTAACTGCCGGGTGTTGGTGTCACTGTTTGAGTTCCCGTTGGTCCTCCCCAATGTCCGTATCCACCTCGACCCATCATTCCTCGTCCGCCTCTCATGCCGCCAAAGGTCATAACATACATTGGATTAATATTGTTTGCTTGAGCCCACGATTTCAGATCACTTTGCATTGATTGCATTGTTGTTCTTCTTTGCTGTGGTGTTTCACCTTGCAATGAACTTGCGTATTTTGATTGTTCTGTTGAAAGTTCACTCAAAATAGCTGTTTCTTGATCAGATGTAATTTTGCCACTTGAGACAAGCTTATCTAATCGAGATTTTTCCATTGTTGACATCTGTTGTTGTGACAATGTCGGTCTCGGCGTTATCGTTGCGTTTCGTTGTGTTTTATATTGCTGCACTGCAGATTGCACTTGGGATTTATTCAGTCCAAATTCTTTTTCAAAAAATTGCATAAGCCCTTGAAAAAATCCAGCACCTTGTGATTGTCCACCTGGTGTTTGGGCATTTGCAATTGGTGCAAAGCTTGAAAGGACAGCCGCAGTTAACGCTATTACCGTGAGAGACTGAGTCAATTTTGTTCTATTGATCATCGTATCACCTCCTTTCAGGTTAGGTATTATGTAATTCTAGATTAGTTAGTTAAGTGAAGAAAATAATAGCGGGTTAATCTTAAAAATCGCTGTAAAATTTTGTTTGCAAAAAATTGCTATAATGTAAGCAATGGATAAAGATTCTAAACTTCATAAAAAGGCTCTCTTGTATGAATATCTCACCATTGCGTGGAATGTTTTTGAAGGAATTGTCTGTGTCGCGATTGGTCTCTTTTCCGGCTCAATTGTTCTTGTCGCTTATGGACTTGAGTCAGGTGTTGAAGTATTCGCATCTTCGATGGTGGTATGGGATTTGAAGGGAAGATCAAAAAAGAGAGAAAAATTGGCACTCAAACTTATTGGTGGAGCTTATTTTATTGTTTCTCTCTATATTTTTATTCATGCCGCGACGAGTCTGCTTGCACATGTACATCCCGATAAATCTATTCCTGGCATTGTATTTATTATCATTACGATAGTGATGATGATATGGTTAGGTCTTACAAAAAAACATATTGGTACGCAGATGAAAAGTGAAACTGTTCTTGCTGATGCAAAATTTACGTTGATTGATGGAGCACTTGCAGGAACTGTTTTGGTTGGCCTTATTTTAAATTTGCTTTTTGGTTTGTGGTGGGCTGATGAAGCAATGGCACTTTTCCTCTCAGGCGTTGCTTTTAGAGAAGGATTGAAAGAGTTTTTTTAGAATTTCGTTTTCATTTATATGGAACTCTATAAGGATATTCCAATTTGTTTATTTAAAACTCCAAAAGAATGGGAAGAGTGGCTTCACAAAAATCACGATAAATTTTCTGCGATTTGGATGAAATTTGCTAAGAAAAATAGCGGTGTTGTTTCCATTACCTATGTTGAGGCATTACAAACTGCTCTTTGTTATGGATGGATTGATGGATTGATTAATAAATATGATGAGAAGTTTTATCTGACACGTTTTAGCCCGCGCAAACCGCAAAGCGTTTGGTCAAAAAGTAATAGAGAATTGGTTGAAAAATTAATAAAGGATGGCAAAATGCAGCCAAGCGGATTAAAAACAATTGAGGCTGCAAAAGCAAATGGCAGATGGGAAAGTGCTTATGATTCATCAACAACAATGCAGATGCCGGATGATTTTCTCAAAGAACTTTCAAAAGATAAAAAGGCAGAAGAATTTTTCCGTTCTTTAAATCGAGCAAATACCTATGCTATCGCATGGAGGCAGCAAACGGCACATAAACCTGAAACCCGCACGAAACGAATGGAAAAGATTTTGGAAATGCTCAAAAAGGGAGAGAAGTTACATTAAGACAAAGGAATGTCTGCTATAATTTTTTCATGATTGATGAACTCTCTATTATTATTCCCGCGCTCAATGAAGAAAAATATCTGCCAAAACTTCTCAATTCGATTGTACAGCAAGATTTCAAAGGGAAAATGGAAGTTATCGTTGTTGATGGGAATTCAACAGATCAGACAATAAAGGTAGCGGAAAGTTTTAAGGAAAAAATACCAAACCTTTCTGTACTAGCGTTGAGAAAATGTGGTATTAGTTATCAAAAAAATAGAGGAGTTGAGAAAGCAAAATATGACTATTTACTTTTTATTGATGCAGATATTATTCTTCCCAGATATTTTCTTAATCAGTTTTTAAAAAAAGTACATGTGAGAGATCGGTTTCTTGAGACGACAAATATCTGGCTTGCAGAGAAAGATGATATCTTGTCTCAATTTATTTTTGCCTTTGTGTATCCGACCTTAGTATTTACGCTTCTTCGAGATAAAGTAACTCCTGGATTTTTATTGTTAACAACAAAGAAGAATCATATCCAAATGGGTGGTTTTAGGGAAGATTTAAAGATTGCAGAAGATGTTGATTATGGTTGGCGTTCAATTGAAAATGGAGCAAACTATCATATGCAGTTTGGTCTTTTTGTTTTACATTCAGCTAGGAGACCTCAAAAAATAGGGAGACTGAAGTTTATTTATAATCAAATCCGTGTATATTCGGCAATAAGAAAATATGGTGTTGAAGTTAGTAAGAGAATAGAGTATCCCTTTGGCATTTTTGGATAAGATTATCCTCTCCATGATTTTCGTACTGCGAGCGAACCGAGGAGGACGGCGATGATTGCTGTTCCGGTTAGAACAATAATATCTTTTCCTACTCCTTGAAGGTCAGGATAAAAAAGTGTTTGACGCATGCCATCAATTGCATAGCGGGTTGGGATAAAATCACTGAGGTCTTGCAACCAGTTTGGCAAGAATGCAATTGTTGTAAAGCCTCCTCCTAGAAAAAATAAATATGTCGCGATAACCGATGACGCCATGGCAACAAGCCGTGCTCCTTTGAGTAATGATCCCAACGCTGCACCAAGTCCGGCTGCACAAAGTCCTGTTGCAAGAAAAAGTGCAATAAGTGCAGGGATATGATCAAGAGGCGGCGCGACGACGCCAAAAAGAAAGCAGACAAAAAGGATCGGGAGAGTAATAATGACAGACAGTAACAGTCCTCCAAGAAGCCTTCCAGCGACAAGGGTCCATGAAGGCACGGGGGCGATAATTAGGCTGCGGGATGTTTTCTCTTCATTATCTTTTGCGCATAAAAGTGCTGTACCCATCAAGCCAATACTAATTATTAATAAGATGAAGGCAGGAATTACTTGATAGTTCAAAAAGCTGACATTTGTAATTCTTAGATTATTTTCGTTTATATCAATGCGGTAGGGATTAACGGCATTGTTTGCTGAGGGGAGATTGTTGGCTTCAACCGCTTCACCAAGCTCTCCGTCAAGTCCTAATTGTGGTGCATCAAATTCCGCTGCTGAGCGATCAACAGCGCGTCGTATGTCATCTGAAAAATCAATATCAACGTTGTTGAGTGTTAGGTCGATAACAGCATCGTTTTGAAAAACTTTTTGGTCAAAATTTTTTGGAATTGTAATAATTGCGGCAACTTCTTGGTCTGCGAGTAGACGTTTTGCAGTGGTTTCATCAACTGTTTTCAACAGGTATGCATCAGTGTCTGATGAAATGATTTTTTCCATTTTTAAGGCGTTTGGCTGATGTGATTGAACAACAAGTGCGACGGGCTGTCTGGTTATAGAGAAGCTCAGAACAATAAGCAGTATCGTCATGCCGATTGGAGGAATGAGCGCACTGACAATAGCGATTGGCATGCGACTCCAGAGAAGAAGATCTAATTTTGCTATGTTCCAGATATTATTAATCATTTTTTAAATTTTGTTAATTTACGGGTCCTGTCCCGAGCTCCTCTCTTCAATGCTCGTTCTAGTGAAGCTTTGATTTTTAGATCGCTTCAACGAACTGCGCTTTGAAGAGAACTCTCCGCTCGTGCCACCCGTATTTATTATTATTATTATTTTGCTATTTGTCTTTTCATCAATGATCCTGTGATAACAAGCATAATGACTGTCCAAACAATAAGAAGGAGAACATCAACAATAATCGGTTCAGGCGTGACATGGAAACCATGAAATGCATTTTCTAAAACGCCGACAGCATAATAAATTGGAGAAAGATGAGCGAATCCCCAAATAATATTTCCATCAAACCGTTCCGGTTCAAGCGATCCACTATCAATATATAATGGAAGTGCAAGTCCAAAGATAAGTGATGCGACAGGGAGCGTTTTTTTTAGTATTGCTCCTACCAATGCTCCAACACAACCAAAAATAATAACACAAAGCCAAATTGCTCCAAGCATTTCAAGAGGATGAATAGGTGTGACTTTGTAACCCAAAATGACAATGCCCACGCTTAGGAGCATTCCGGCAAATGCGATAGTGTCTGCTGCCAACATCCGTCCCATGAATGGAACAAGCGGCTGAACAGGAGCGAGAGAAAGGAGTTTAAATGTCCCTGATTCAAATTCTCGTGCTACCGCAATAGCACTCAGAATTCCGGCAATAACAAATGCATCCAATGCAAGTGCGCTGACAATAAGATACGGGATAAAACCGGTGTCTTGTGTCAATACATCATGCTCTTTTACTTTTACACTAATGCCTGGGAAATGTAGTCCATTTCCAAAGCTTACAATTGCTGAGGGAAGTGCTCGTTGGATATCGTCGGTCATGTCGGCATCTACATTGTCTACATCAACAGTGACTGGTAAAGTCTCTCCAACTGAAATTGCTTTGGTGAATCCTTGTGGAATGGTGATAATTGCGACGAGTCTGCCTTGGTTGAGGAGTTTTTGCGCTTCTTGATAAGACATTGGTTCCAAATTAAATGAATGATGAGCTTGCTCTAAGTTTTTAATAAAAATTTTTGAATAAACGCCATTGTCGTTGTTGATAAGAGCTGTGGGAGCTTTACTTCCTGTCAATCCAAAGAGACTCACCAGAAGGAGGAATGTTACCGCTTGGATAAGCACCAGAATAACCAAAAGCGGTGATCTGATAAGCTGTATTAGTTCGGCTCGATAGGCGCCGGATAATGGTGTTAATAGATGTTTCATATAAGATATCTTGACGTGAGAAGTGAGATTCTTTTGAGCTTGAATATTTATGTTTCGATATTTTGAATTCAAGAAATCAAAATTTCAATAAAATCATTATCAAGAATTTCTCATGTCTCATTTCATAAAATCTAAAAATTTATTTCGGTTGGCTGAACCATACTTCAAGAAAAACAAGCCCGCCAAGAAGGATAATCAGCAGAATGGTAAAGAGAATGGGATGCCGTTTGATGAAATTTTTCGATGTAGGCTGAATTTCTTCAGTTTCGGTTGAAATTGAATTTAATTCCAACGTCTTAAATACTTCTGCAAGATCTGCCGGCCGGAAGCGAAAACTGTTCACATGTGATGTTTGTAAAACAATATTTATAATCGTATCAGGGATCATATCTCCTTTAAGAAAAATAGAGAGTCCACTAAGGGTTGGTTGCATTCTGACAATACCGTCCTTGTTTTTTAGTGCTTGAGAAATTTTTTCTACCGATTCTTGAGAACATTCAATATCCAGACTATGTCCTGCTCGGGCAACCAACGCTTGAGGTGTGTCTGAAAGTATGAGTCTTCCTTTGTTCAAGACAGACACTGTGTCGCAAATTGCCTGAGCTTCATCAAGATAATTACTCGCGACAAGAATTGTATGACCTGCAGAGCGGAGAAATTGCAGATGTTCCCAAATCGTATGACGGGTTTCAACATCGACGCCGAGAGTCGGTTCATCAACAACAAGAAGCCGCGGATTATGGAGAAGGGCCCGCGCAATTGCAGTGCGGCGTTTTAAACCTCCCGAAAGGATATGCACCTGATCGTTTGCTCTTTCGGAAAGGCCTAAGAGTTCAAGAACTTCGTGGGTTCGCTGTTTTGGTTTTTCAATATTATAGAGTGAGGCAAAAAATAATAAATTTTCAGAAACAGTTAATTCTTCGTACAATGACGTTTCTTGGAAAACAACACCGATTTGCCGGCGTAAAGCTTCATCTTTTGTTGGAAGTTTTTCTCCAAGAATAGTTATCGTGCCGCTCGTCGGATTGGTGATTCCCATAACGAGTGAAAGAAGCGTTGTTTTCCCTGCGCCGTTTGGTCCGAGAAGGCCTGCTATGCTCTTTTCAGGAATTGTGAGTGAGATATCGTTAAGAATTTGTGCCTTACCAATTTTCAACGATATATTGTCAAAGACAACGGCGGGATTGATGATTTTTTGCATTATAAATATGATATAACTAAAAGAGGTGAGTGCGCAAATAAAATGAATGAAGAGACCCCTGTGCCGTTCAAAGATTATTTCCCAAAACTTTCGATGAGTTCGTATTTTTGGTTGATAATAGTTTTATCCGCTGGGTTTTTTGGCATAGTAGGTTATTTTATCGGCGTACGCGTTAATGAACTTTCTTCAGTGATGTCACTTCAGACACAGCAAACACAAATACCGCCAATTCCAACTCTCGCAAGAGATAATGACACCAGTTATTCACGAATTTATGGATTTTTCACTTTAAATACAAATTATTATCAGCAACTGGTCATTAGTGTTGATAGTTTTCAAAATGGCGTACGAACAGGACTTGATACTGATTACCGTTACATTACCAAACCACAAACCGGTGTTTCGTATCCGTATTCTTTTGACAGATTGGATCCGACAAAGTCATATATCGTATCGGCATCTGCGTGCACAACTGATCCAAAGACCTACGCACTCAATTGTGCAAAGCACATAGCAATTATAAAGTGTTCTGGTGCAATTCAGGGAAATGATTGTGTTGTAAAAGCTGCAGGTAATCAATCGCGATATCCTAATCAAGTTGATTTTTCTCTGACACAGTCAAAATGATATGAAGTATGCTGCATTTTTGAGAGGAATAAATGTTGGAGGCAACCGTAAAGTTCCGATGGAAGATTTGCGGAAAAGTTTTGAATCGTTAGGATTTGGGGATGTTAAGACATTGTTGAATTCTGGTAATGTGGTTTTTGAGAGTGATGAAACAGATGTTTCTATTTTAAAATCAAAGATTGAACAAAAACTTGCGAAAGTTTTCGGATGGGAGATAGGGATGATTGTCCGTTTGCAGAAAGATTTGCAGGAGATGGTTTCTATCAATCCTTTCAGGTTTACAAAAATTACACCGCAAACACGCTTGTATGTCACATTTCTTTCAGAAGCACCAAAAAGTATTTTGGGAATTCCATATGAATCTCCTGAGAGAAACTTTGCTATTCTTGAAGTTTCAAACAAAGCTATTTTCAGTGTTTTAACCCTTTCTGAGAAGTATAATACGACAGACGCGATGAAGGTTATTGAAAAAGAATTTGGGAAGAATGTGACGACGAGGAATTGGAATACAGTGGTAAAATTAGCTAAATTATAATATGAAAAAACCAGAAGTATTGATTGTTGGTGCAGGACCTACGGGTCTGATGATGGCCTGTCAGCTTGCTCTTTTTGGAATTCCATTTCGTATCATAGAAAAAAATGGACATCCTGTTAAAGAGTCTCGCGCTTTAGGTATTCAGGCAAGAACACTTGAAATATTTAGACAAATGGGGATTGTTGATCGGTTTTTGCAGCAAGGACAGATCACCAATGGACTTACTTATATTGCAGGAAAAATACAAAGGCATATCCCACTTTCAGAACTTGGTCGCGGATTGTCCGAATTTCCATTTCTTCTAATGCATGAACAATCAAAAACCGAAAAAGTCTTTAACGATTTTCTCCAAAAACAAAATAAATATGTCGAGTGGTCAACCGAGCTGGTTAGCTTCACGCAAGACGATAATGAAGTAACCGCCGTAATAAAACATGACGGAAAAGAAGAAACAGTGAACGTAGATTACCTTTTTGGTGCTGATGGAGCACGCAGTGTTGTAAGACACGGTTTGGGTATAGAGCTGGCAGGTGCAACATACCATCAATTACTTTATGTGCTCGATTGTGATGTTTCATCACCTTTATTTAAAGATAAAGAAGTATATTTGACTTTTTCACCTAACGCTTTTACCGCTTTTTTCCCTTTAGCTCATAACATTTGGAGAGTTATTGGTGTTGTTCCTGAAGGAGTAGCTAATAAAGAACAGGTAACCTTCGAAGATATCAAAAAGCATTTTTCCGAAAATATTTCTTTTCCTGTAACAATAATGAACCCCAATTGGCTTTCCATTTATCATTCTCATCATCGTTGTGTTAAAGAGTTCAACATTGGCCGATGTTTTTTGGGCGGAGATGCAGCACACGTTCACTCACCGGTTGGCGCGCAAGGAATGAATACAGGATTACAAGATGCTTACAATTTAGCTTGGAAATTGGCATTCGTACTTAAGAAAAAAGCTGATCCGGCACTTCTTGATACCTATAACGAAGAACGTTTGCCATTTGCAAAAAGATTGGTTGAGACAACAGATCGTTTATTTAGTTTGGTTGTAAGCAAGAACATCTTTAAGTCTATTTTTACCAAACATATAGCACCGCTTATTATGCAGAATGTAGTCAAATATAATTTTTCAAGGAGATTTATGTTTTCGACAATTTCACAAATCGGTATTTCATATGTTCACAGTGCATTGTCCCAAAATGCCTCTTTTGGCGACTTTCCCAAATCCGTTCCACGACCCGGTGACAGACTTCCTTATTGTACGTTCTCAAATACAAATAATAATACAGCAAATGTTCAAGAGTATGTTACTTCAACCATGATGGAATTACTGATTTTTGAAGGTGATACAAGTTATTCAGACAGTTTGCTTTCTTTCTGTGAGAAATACAAGGATCGTATGCATACGACACTAATTAAAAAGAATCAAAATACCAAGGAATTGTTTAAAAGATTTGGCATCATTGAAAACGGCTATTTTCTTGTAAGGCCCGATATGTATATTGCCTATAGAAGCAAGAGTTTGGATGTGAAGCAGTTGCAAGTTTATCTTGAAAGATTTTTTAAGTAAGTGGAAATCAACTAATGATGATGTCGAACGCCCTTCTTCACTAAAAGAAAATTTACCGGAAATGCTACGATAAATCCCGCAACAAGAGCTGTTATTAAGCCTACCCAATATTGTATATGGACAAGTCCCATTCTTCTCATGCCTGGGAAAATTAATTCTGTTCCTGCTTCTGCTGTTTCCATAGCGATAATACTGAGTAATTCTGTTGTCAAAATGATTTTGGCCGCTGAAATAAAAGGAATTCTTGCTTTCAAAAATGGAATGACACTAAATAAAAATCCAAAGATAAAACCAAAAATGACGCCTGCGATGATTCTTGTGCCATACGGGAAATTAAAAAGTGTGCCAATAATTACTCCAAGAATGTCACCAACACCACATCCCGTGAGGCAATGTAAGGTTGCTTGCACGGCAAGTTGTTTGTTGGATGTATGAGTGTGTTCCATAAATATCAGTTAATGCAAGAGACTACAGTATATCAAACTTCTGATTTTTAGTTTTATTTTATGGAGTTGTAGATGGAGATGCGGAAGGTGATGGAGATATTTGTGTTCCTGATGGTGTTGTGGTTGTTGCAGCTTGAGATGGGGCTGGTGTTGTTGAGTTTGAGCTAATAAGTTGTTTGAAAAGTGGTCTCATTTGTTGAATATCAGACTGGATTTTTGCAAATGATGTCTTTACAACTTGTGTGATATTTGTTTTGATGCTAGTAAATGTTCCTGAAGCAGGTTCCGACGTCGTTGGGATATTTTCAACTGTTGTTATGCCGCTAGTAATTGTTGTATTAATTGTTTGCAATTGAGACGAAACGTCACTAAGAAGAGACTGCAGCTGTGTTGTATCTTTACCTTGTGATTTAAGTGTATTAATAAGGTTTTGAAGTTGCGGTACCAATGCTTGTAGATTGGCAGTCGTTGTTTGCAAATTATTTAAAATAACAAGATAACGAGTTTTTGGTTCAAAAGCTGCATAGACGTAATAGCCAGTAATAATTGTTTTTTCGTCACTTCGTGCTGTTGTTGCATCAGTATCTGCATCGATTTTCGTTTTGAGTGCTGTTAATCCGCTAATGGCTGTTTGAATATTTGAAGAAATAGTACTTTTT
Organism: uncultured Gammaproteobacteria bacterium; assembly: GCA_964549385.1. Taxonomy (GTDB): domain Bacteria; phylum Patescibacteriota; class Microgenomatia; order Levybacterales; family UBA12049; genus JACDET01. The sequence continues at coordinate 4,675 of CAZJVI010000010.1, read as the reverse complement.
TCGTTTGTTGAAAGACGAGTATCATTTTGTACGCGAGTTGAAAGTTCATTGAGAGAAGCGATACGGTTACTAATTAATGTATTTGAACGGGTGATAATATTTTGCAATTCTGTACCTTGTCTCTGTGCTGCCTTGCTTGATTGGTTTTCTTCACGAGTTACTTGATTAACTAATTTTTGACCGCCAATGGATTGAATAGCAAATGCAGGCAAAGCGCTTTGAGCCAAAATAGTTGCTGAAATTGCAATTGTTATGATTACTTTGTTGTTCATAATCCAGTTGTGGTGTCTTGAGAGCTATCACTGCTGCTTATGCTGTTAAGATCGGTGTTAACTTGGGTACTAGCTTGCTGTATTGAGTTATTGGTATTGTTTAATGTTTGGTCAACATTTGCTTTTGTGACTGGTGTAATAGCAGGTGTTGGTTGAGAAGCAATCGTTGGAGATGGCACCATTGTTTCTTTTTTTACCATTTGCTGAGGTAGCGGAGCACTTTTATGCATAAAGAAGTAAGCTACTGCTCCCGCAATAATCAACACAAGAATAATACTGAGAATAATATAAAGCATATTTGATTTTCCTTTTGGCGGAGTAGGTGAATTTGGAACATTTGTAACAGGCGGCACTGGTGAAGGTGCCACTGTTGTTGCTCCTGGAGTAGCCATTGCTGCTGCGGGAGGAGGTGTCGATGATGATTGAACTGTAGTATCAGGCGTTGGCGTTGCAGGAGTTGCTGATGCTGCATCTGGTGTTGGCGTTGATGGTTGAGCTGGCTGATTTGTACCTTGTTGATTGTCCATATATCAACGATAACAGAAGTTATTTTTGTTTGTCAACCTTAGTCTTATTTTTCCCCTTTGGAGGATTTTTTGCGGGAATCACTGCCGGCACATTTTCTCTTCTCGTCACTTGGAACATAGCGAAGATGAGAATGACAAATCCAAGAAGTTGCGTAATTGAAAGTGTCGTATGGTAAAGGAAATAATCAATAATGATCGCTCCTGCAGGGAAGGCGAGTTCGCAAATTGAACTTATTCGAGCAGGGGTTCTCTTCAATCCGTAATAATAAATTGCTGTTGCGACCATACCGGTTGAAAGAGTAATGGCAATAAGAATCCAGATTTGTGTTTGCGTCAGGTGAAAAAGTGAATTTGTCTGATGCAAAGGAATAATAAAGAATAAAGCAAAAAGGGCCCCGAGTGAAAATCTTTCAGAAGTCACTGTTAAAACATTAATTTTATTAAGCACAAATTTACTGATTGCAGTTGATGAGCCCCACATGATACCGCTTGTTACGGCAAATACTGCCGCCAGGATTGTTTGTGAGCCTGTTTGAGTATTAACTACGAGGTTTCTAAATGTCACGAAATAAATTGATACAATTGCGACAAGAGCCCAAATAACAAATCGTTTGGATATTTTTTCTTTAAGCAAGATTGCAGCCATAATGATTCCAAAAATAGGCTGAAGCTGCTGCTCAAGAATTACTACAACTGAATAAGGAAGAAATTGTGTCATTTGCAATGCAGCAGTGTAGAGAATTGTCCCAAGTGCTTCTGAGAAAAGCGCAACGATTGCAATCGCGATCCATTCCTTTTTGGTCATTTTTTTCAGATCGCCGAACCATTTGAAACCGATAAAAAGAAGCACAATAAATCCGAATAGATCGCTGTAAAAAACAGTAACCGCAGGTGGCAAGGCTGCAAGGTCAATGCGGAAGATACCATCAACGGCCCAGAGAAGAGCGGCGATAATGATAAATAGTGGACCGATACTCAGTAATTTTTTCATCTATTTTTAAGTAGCTCTAAGCATAGCATTGCTTATTTAATAGTCAAGTAGTATTGTTTTGGATAGTAGCATTTGTTTATAAAATTACCTATAATGATTTTGAAAATGGATGGTTTTAAGAAATTTATTCTTCGTGGCAATGTCGTAGATCTGGCAGTCGGTGTGATTATCGGAGCTGCATTTAATTCAGTTGTGCAAGCCTTGGTAAAAAGTTTTTTTACTCCACTGATTGCTATTCTTACGGGAAATAACAAACTTTCTTCATTGTACTTTTCTATTCATGGAACGAAAGTAAATTATGGTGATTTTCTCAATACATTGATTTCTTTTCTGATCGTTGCTTTTATTGTTTATTTCTTTGTTGTTCTCCCAATGAACAAACTGCAACAGCTATCCCAAGCAGGCAAATCTCTGGATCCGACAACCAAAAAATGCCCGTATTGTTTCTCTGAAATTGATATACGAGCCACCCGCTGTTCAGAATGTACGTCAGAATTACTTACTAAGAAAAAATAAACGTTATGAGTACGGAACAAGGACCAGTTGATGGAGGACAATCGAGAGATATCGCTGGTACTAACGAAATAGTTAATCTGATAACAAGGTTACGTGCTCCTCTTGTAGATGCTTTAGTACATACGGAAAGGCCGTTTGCAGATGCATTTGAAGTTGTACCTCATCCCGTTGTTAATGGAATGGATGTAAGAGTTTCCAGTTATATGGTTAATTATGATAATTCATATCCTCCTGGAATTGGTCCCAACAGAGAAGTTCACTTATCTGCGTTAAGGTCTGGCGTAGGTTCAATTTCCACGACATTTTCAGCTCCACCAGAACAAAGTGGTCAAGCTTTATTTAATTACTATTTTTTTATACCAAGAGAATTAAGTGATATGTTTTCGCATTTATTAGATGGAATTAATTTAGAAAATATGGATGATCCTGCTGTTATTGTTTCAACATATGGGCATGAAGATGGAATACAAAAAACATTGAGCCGTGAAGTAATTGTTGAAAGAACCAAAGATAACGCTCATCATTTTGATAATTTAGAAAAGTTAGAAGCAGAATTAAGAGCGAGAAGAGAAGAAGACTAATTTACTATATTCCTTGACAGGAATATTCCTCGTGTGATATGTTTACATTATCATGAATTTATTCATGTTTGTTGTTTTATTACAAAAAAAATAAAGGCGCCGAGAGGCTAAAGCCATTTCGGCATCCCCGATTATAGTTTAAAAAATAATCAAGGTCGGCACTGCGAATCTAAAGACATCGCGGCGTCCCCAATTAGAATTTGATTTAAGAATCAAAGAGGGGGAGGAGGTGAGAAATTATGGAAGAGATACATAAAGAATTAACACTCGAAAGAGTATATGATGCTCCATTGGATCTTGTCTGGAAAGCTTGGACCGATCCTCAAATGGTCGTACAATGGTGGGCGCCAAATGGTGTTACCAATGAAATAAATGAGTGGGATGTTCAACCTGGAGGCAAACTTGATCTTGTCATGGTTGCTGGAAAAGATCTTGGTAAAATGGCAGGTCAGAGGTGGCCGATGAATGGGGAATTTAAAGAAGTTGATCAGCAATCAAAACTTAGTTTTACCGGCAATGCTGTTTTAAATGGCAAGGAAGTTATGCAGCATTTAACAACAGTGACGTTTGAAGAAAAGGATGGTAAAACCCATATGACTGTTCATATTCAGGTGACCAAAGCAATACCTGAAGCGGCAGGACCACTTGCTGGAATGGAAATGGGTTGGAATCAACAGTTGGATAAGCTGGGAGAGTTTTTACGGAAGTAGGTACTAGGGACTAGGTGCTAGTTATCTTCTATTTACCTATAACCTAGTACCTATTACCTAACGTGAGGGGGGTGAGTTGATATGGCGAAGTTGCAAAAAATAACACCATTTTTATGGTTTGAAAAAGGCGCAGAAGACGCCGCAGAATATTACGTTTCAATATTCAAAGACTCAAAAATAAAAAGAATCCAAAAGTACCCAAAATCTGCCGAAGAGGTCTCTGGGCAAAAGGCTGGGAGTGTCATGTCAGTTGATCTTGAACTCGATGGAGTAAATTTCCAATTCTTAAACGGTGGGAAAATTCCAGAATTTGATTTGAGATCTTCAGCAATTTCTTTTGTAGTTAGTTGTGATACACAAAAGGAAATTGACAATTTTTGGGACAAATTGTCTGCAGTTCCAGAGCGTGAGCAATGCGGCTGGTGCGTTGATAAATTTGGCGTCACATGGCAAATTGTTCCAAACGTTTTGGGCGAATTACTCTCTAGCACCGATCAGAAAAAAATTGAACGAGTAACGGCATGCTTTTTACAAATGAAAAAGTTTGACATCGCAAAGTTGAAAGAAGCATACGAGGGGAAATAGTTTAGTAATTAGTTTTTAGTCGGCTGGCCGGCCAAAAATACTTACAAACAGTTTACAAAAAATAATGTATACTCGAGTTATAAATATATGATTTATTTGAATGCATATTTGAATTTTATGGGAAAAGGTGGGGAAGCCATGAAGTTTTATCATTCTATCTTTGGGGGAGATCTAAATGCTCAAACGTTTGGTGAATCAGGGCAAGCGAAAAATGATGCAGAAAAAGATTTGCTTATTCATGGAGAACTAAAAACAAAGTATTTTACTTTCTACGCAAGTGATGGAAATGAAGAGCATCCAGTAACTTTTGGGAATAGTGTTAATATGTGTTTGGGAGGAGACGAGGAGGAAGAACTAACAAAATATTTTACGGCCCTTTCTGAAGGCGGCAAAGTCAATATGCCTCTTGCCAAACAATTTTGGGGAGACACCTATGGCCAAGTAACTGATAAATATGGTATCCACTGGATGGTAAATATCGCCGCAAAGAAAT
>CAZJVI010000009.1:0-28955 GCA_964549385.1 uncultured Gammaproteobacteria bacterium | reverse complement strand
TCCTTTCTATTGGAGAAGCACAATCAGGACTCGCATTATCTAATGGGGAAAATAATCTTAATTTTGATGAAGGATGTATGGAAGATGCGCTTCTCAAATTTAGAGCTTCTGCAAGCTATGCCGGAGGTACGATTACTCGTCCTGAAGGAACATGCACGATAACTGTTTCAAAAAATGTAACTGTTTGGACGATTACTGCTACGACAACCTCGACAGCATATAAACGAACAATTCAAGCTGTAGTAACCAGATCAAGTACCATTACAATTACTAGTTGGCAAGAAATTTGAGTATAAAATGCTACTTGACAGTAATAAGAAAAACACATAAACTGACTATATGTTACAAAAAAGTAACATATAGAGCTATGAATTTTTACTCTAAAAGAAAACATAAAGGATTTACACTCATTGAACTTCTTATTGTTATCGTTATTATTGCCGCACTCGCTGTGACTGTCTTCGTTGCACTAAATCCTGTAAAGCGTCTTGCAGACGCAAGAGATGCACGACGAACTGCTGACGTTGAAACAATTCTTACTGCGATACATGAATCTATCGTTGATAATAAAGGCGCTTTGCCAGCAGGGTTATCAACATCTATGGCAGAAACGCAATTGGGGACATCAGCAACTGCATGTGGAATCGTACAAGCAGGATGTAATTCCGCAACAACTGCCTGCTTGGACCTCACAAGTGCATTGTCAAAATATCTTAAGAGCATCCCTGTAGATCCAGGAGCTACATATAGTGCTGCAAAAACAGGATACACCGTAACAGTTGATACGAACAACATTGTTACCGTAAAAGCTTGTGGGGCAGAAGGCTCACAAATCTCCCAATCTCGATAACACAATTGCTTTTCAATAATAACTTCGATTTATCTACAAAATCAAAGAAGCCTGTTGACACGGGCGGAATAATCATTTAATCTAGTGTGGATTACAGATCTGTAACTAAAATTTCAGAGCACATCAGTTAGTTGATTCTATATAGATCTTCTCGTAAAACGTACATGCATATAAAAACGATTCTTCATTTTATTTTTATAACTGTTATGTTATTTTTTTTTACAACGAGCACAGCGTTGGCATTCCCAACGCAAACAATTGCTGCTACAAATCAAAAACTTGGTGGTTTAAATTTAGACGGATATTGTCAAAATCTTGGTAGTGGTGCCAACGCAGTTGTTACAAATCAAGTGTGGACATGCGGAAATGGCGGAGCTGTTATTGTTTTGACCAGTGCTTGTCAGTGGCAATACAGTATGAACAATGTATTTGCTCAACAAGATATTCCCGGAAATCCTTATTCATGGTCTTGCTACGAATCAAGTGTAACTCCGACACCCACTCCTCAGTCAAATTTGGGTGGATTAAATATGAATGCATATTGCGCGAGTTTGGGAAATCAATCGCAGGCAACAACTACAAACGGAGCATGGTATTGTGTCGGTTCTTCTCAAGCCATTGTTTTGACAAGCGCCTGCCAATGGCAATATAAAGCAAATAATGTAACTGCGGTACAGGGTATTCCAAATAATGTCTACTCGTGGTCATGTTATGCAACAAGTGCAGCAATAAGTCCAAGTCCTATTGCCACTCCTTCAGCAACTCCTACTCCAACGCCTCCGATCATAAACCTTTCCGGAATTCATGTTTTCGGAAATATGTTGGTTAACGATCAAGGGCAGCAAGTCATTCTTCGTGGAGTAAATAGATCAGGGACAGAATATGCATGTGTTCAAGGGAATGGAATATTTGACGGGCCAAACGATAATGCTTCAATTCAAGCCATGAAAACGTGGGGAATAAACGCCGTAAATATTCTTCTTAATGAAGACTGTTGGCTCGGGATAAATGGTGTTAATCCCTTGTATTCGGGTACTAATTATCAGCAGGCAATTATCGCTTATACAAAATTGTTGGAAAGTAATGGTATTTATCCAATACTTTCTTATCATTGGGGTGCTCCGGGAACTCAACTAGCACTCGGTCAACCTGATATGCCTGATGCTGACCACGCACCAGCATTTTGGCAATCTGTTGCCAATACGTTTAAAAATGATCAGGCGGTTATTTTGCATTCTCAGGAAGAGCCGCATCCCTTGGGTAATACTGATAGTCAAGCTGCTTGGCAGTGTTGGAGAGATGGTGGTACCTGTGCGGATACAGCTTATCAAGTAGTCGGAATGCAATCACTTGTCAATACAATCCGAAGTGCTGGTGCGAATAATGTTATCGGATTAAGCGGTATTCAGTATGCAAATACGATGACGCAATTTTTGAACTATTTGCCAAATGATCCTTTACATAATCTTATAGGTATGGTTGATGTCTATCCTGACGAGAATCCTTGTAATACGGTCAGCTGTTATAATAGCGAATACGCTCCTGTTATTGCGCAAATGCCTTTTATGGCAGGAGAATTTGGTGAAAGTGTCAATGGTAATATCTGCGGAGTAACAAGTTCCAATATTTTTCTTAACTGGATGGATCAACATAATTCTGGATACCTCGCATGGACCTGGGATGCTTGGAATACTCCTTGTGGTGATTTATCGCTTATTACCAGTTATGATGGGACACCGCATGTTCCAAACGGGACTAACTATAAAGCGCATCTTTTAGCTCTTGGCAATGGTTTACAAGGTGAGTATTTTGATAATCTTACTTTGACCGAACCATCTGTTCTAACAAGAATTGATCCCACGATTGATTTTCTTTGGCAAAATTCACCTCCTTCACCATCCGTAAATCAAACAGATTTTTCAGTCCGTTGGACAGGCTATGTAGTACCGACTTTTTCTGAAAATTATACTTTTTATACAATTTCTGATGATGGAATACGAATGTGGGTAAACGGAGTAGAGATAATAAATGACTGGACCGATCATTCGGCTCGTCAAGATTCCGGCAGCATCCCTCTAACAGCAGGAGCGAAGACAAGTATAAGGATTGAATATTATCAGCATGGTGGACAAGCACTTGCGACATTGAGTTGGTCCTCACCTTCTACCCCACTGCAGATTATCCCTCAAAGTATGCTCTTTGCCCAGTAATAAACGAGACTGAGTAAATTTTTAAAGAAGTCCGGTATAGTAGTTTATAACTGTTTGGTATGCTGGTAGTGGATTGAGATTTGCATCAAGTAATCCTTCATTCCCTGAAGGGCCAAGATTCCAATAATTGATGCCGTTAACATATGGTCTCTCTACAGCGGACATGGTGTTATTCACTTCTTGAACCCTAACTGCATCTGATGTCGCGCTTATCGTTCCCCATTCGCCGATTACCAATTGAGCATTGGGCCATCTGGCATGAGCGCCATCTAATGAATTGCCTATATTGCTACCATATATTTCAGGATACGAATCCATCGCAATTACTCCGTCCATAGAGTCAACAGTAGCCTGCGTCAAGAATCCCTTACCGGTCCAATCAGGATTGTTCTCACCCCAAACGATATATCCCGAGTGCCCATAGTAACCGACTTTAACATTTTTACCCAATTTGGCAAATGCAGCTTTTACAGCAGCTTGGGTGCTTTGTATCCAGCTATTGTATTCTGCTGCAGAGGAAAATTGGCAGATGGTTGGACAATAGGTAACTCCATAAATCCCTGCAGAATCAGGTTCCGGAGTAGGTGTGAAGATATCGCCGTCTTGGAATTGGTTTGGATTAGCATAAATATAATTCACAATTTGTTGCGTGTACGCCGCTAAATCTTTCGTTTTGGTAACATCATAAATTCCTTCAAAGGAAAGCCCCATATGTCGAAACCATACATGGAGTTTTTTTGCTCGAGCACTGGCAACCCATGCATTTGTAAGATTCATTGCCGAGCCGCAGGCAGGATCATCATAGGGAGTTGAAATTGCTATAAAGTTTGCGCCTGTTGAGGCAATCCTGTCAGTCATGGTATTGATGGTAGCAGCAGAAGGTGGGCCACAAACGGCATCTTTGGAGTACTTCATTACATCCACCGACTGAATAGCAAACGGTGTACGAGGTGGTGTCCCATCGATCTCAAACTCTCCTAATTGTGCAGAGTCTGTTTGAGAATTTGATGAAACCACAACCCGAATATACTGATAGATTACGGGAGGAATAGCAATCGTTGCTGTTGGAGAAATTGAATACGAAGTTGGAGGGACTAGTTGGGTAAAGGTAACATTGTCAGAACTGCCTAAGACCTGAACTGTCTCAGTTCTAGCTCCCCAGAGAATAGGAAGACTTAAGACAATTTGATTAATTATGTAAGGCTGAGCTAAAGAGACGGTGACCGAGGCAGGAATTGTATGATTACTTTGCCAAACGGTATTTTGATCACCATCAACTACTTGTGTTGCACTGCTTGTTGTATTGAGGTAACTGGAAGAATGAGCAACATCATGCAGCGCAAGATTTACTCCTCCGGTATTGGGAAAAAAAGGTATCCGTACGTGAATCCTGCCAGCGAAAAGCAATACAAGTAAGAGAATTATAAAAAGCGCAATGAGAGGAAGAATTGTTGAATTTTTTATCTCATATTTTTTTTGTTTTCTTGGTTTCCTTCTAGAATATGTTTTAATTTTTTTCTTCATAGTAGGATATGTTTTAACTCTTTTAGGCATAGTGACTTCAGAATAAAATGTTACTAATCTGTAACGCTTTAAGTGTGCTCTTCTTTTATTGGAATGTCAAACGTAAGTTTGAAAAACAATGGTATTAGTGTGTGATATCTGTAAAAACTACGAGACGTTTGGTATAACTTTTTTTACCGGCATCCCACATGCCGTCGCACGTTATGAGATTGAGATGAACGCCTGTCTTCCCATTAAAAACATCTTCTGCATATCCAGGAACATACGTATGACTTTCACGAACAACGAAAGTAAGAGTTATTCCATTGGCGTAACTGATGTACACATTGTCTCCTTTTTTTAGTTTATTTAAATTAGCAAATACTCCAGGTGCCCCAGTCACGCTATCATAATGACCAGCAATAACAGCACTACCACTTTCCCCCGGATATGCTCCAAATTTAAATAGCCCTACATCGACGGTATTGATCGGTACATCCATGGCTCCTTTAGGGGTAATCCCCACATATTCTACTGCAGCATTTACATTGATACTTGGGATTTCCAGACGCATTGGGAAACCTTCGCTTTTATTCTGAGTTTCAGAAGCCAAAACTTGCTTTTTTGTCTGATATGTTGTGGTGTTTTGAACTTGTTGTTGGGTAACAAGAAATAGTAAGATTAGAGAAAGTAAAGCAAAACCTCCAAGTACAAATGGCCGTTTCCGAAATGTTTTTTTGGGAGGAGGTTTATTTACAACGGTATCTTCTATAAAATTAATAATTGAAAATTTGAAGTTTTGTCTTTGATTTTGCGAATATCTTTCTTCAATTATTTTTATATCAGCCAGCTCAAAAATGTTTATAGACAAGATACTATATAAAACGTCTTTTGGCAGTCGACTCAACTCTTTTTTTTGTTCTTTACAATAGTGAACAAGACGTTTTTTTATTTCATTTGAGACATCTTTTTGTCTTTGCAGCTCTTCAGCTTGCTCTGCAGTTCCTAATAGTCTAAAATTTCTGTCATAGTTACCTTCCGGTTCAGCGAAGATAATTGCTTTAATAATAGTTGTAATACTCTCCTTAGGAAATCTCTCTAAGATTATTTGTTGTGCTTTTGACGAATAAGGATTCGGAGCTAATTCCCAATATAATTTGGGTTCAGTTGCTATTTTCCATGCCAAAGACAATATGTGTTTTTCATTTGTTATTTTTTTGTCATTATTCACTTGACTTACCATGTCTATACATTGTGGATGTTATCGTTTGATAATGATAAAGGCCATAAGAGCTATTGCAATAAGAAGAAAAGAAGTAATGATTCCATCCAGCGGCGTTGCAAAGAGGCTTTGTGCTGATGCAATAAGCGTTGGAGATGAAGCCGACGATTGTTTTACACCATTTTGGGTTGGGGTTGGAGAGATTGGTGGTGTCTGTGTTATTTGTTGTTTCTTCACTGGATTGATATTTGTCGCAGCTTCTGGTGTTGTAACTACAGCAGCTTGTTTGTTAACAGTTACTGCGCCTTGGGACGGTATAGCATCGGTAAATACAACGAGCCGTTGCGGGTAATTACCATTAACTTGATTCCAAACTCCTTCACAGGTGATGAGATTAAGATGTGCAAGTCCATCTTGAGAGGTAAAAACAGTCGTTGCATCAGCATTGCGGTCAAATGACGCGATTCTTCGAACGATAAATGCGAGTGTATTATTTTTGTCATCTATAATATATATTTTGTCTCCTACTTTAAGCTTATTTAATTGATAGAAAACAAATGGTATGCCATTTTCAATTCCATAGTGCCCTCCAATGACGGCGCTTCCCACTTGTCCAGGGTGCGGTCCAAGGGCAAACCATGCAACATTGACAGAACCAGCCGGTACATCCATTCTCCCATCAGGAGTAATGGTTGCGTCTTCAATTGCTGAATCGACGCCAATCACGGGAATTTGAAGACGAACCGGTAGTCCCTGAGGTATACCTCCAGGATCCCTGATGCTTGAGTATGCGATGAGATTACCATTTGAGCCGGTTAATGGAAATTTGGCTACCGGAAATTTCCAACCGAATAATTTATCCGGCTTGCCGGCTGTTACTTGTATTGCAGTTTTTGTTACGGCACTAGTTATAGCTTTAGGAGCAGCTGATTTGTGTGACAAGAGAAAATAAGTTCCGCCTGCAGCGAGTCCTGCAATAAATACTGCGATAGTTAATAAGGGAAGTAATGTTTTTTTCGTCATAGTTTTTTTTCGAAATTTTTCTTATTGAAGTTTCTGAGAAAATTTTCTAATTTACTTTTTCGAGTTAAAACGAAGATGATAAGAAGTATCACTAAGATAACTGATAAGATTGTCCATACAGCAATTTTTACAAAAGGATTTACTCCCACGTCGGGATTCCCTCCCGCTGTCGGAAATTTTGGATTTAAAGAAGACTTAGCAACAGGGTTCGTACCAGCAACATTAACAGTGATAGTATCGTTGCTGAGCGCAATCAAACCATTTGCCGATGCAGTAACATGTACTGTATTTGTCGTTGTTTGCGTAAGTGTCGTCGTACAGGTGTAAATCCATACTTCATCTGGGTCCAAAAGATTATTGCCATTCGTGTCTCCGAGTCTGCCGGACATATCACTACATTTATCGTCAGTAACGATGACGTCTTTTAATGGTACAACACCTGGATTATTCACTCTATAGGTGTAGGTAATCTGACCACCTCCGGACGGGAGAGATAATGGATAGGCGACTTTTGTTACATTGACAACACTAACGAGCGGTGGTTGAGTGTTTGAACCGACAATAACAGTTGCATATGCTTTGTGTATTGCAGTCATATTATTTGCAGTGCCGGTGGCTGTTGCAATGCTCTGTGTCGTTTTGGAAAGGGTTGTTGTACAGGTATATCTCCATGTTTCATCATAGTCAAGCATGGAATTACTATTGTCGTCACCTTGGACAAATTTGACAGGACTGCATGAGTCATCGACAACTTTTACATAAGTCAAAGGTACTTCAGGAAGGAAGTTTTTAACCGCGTAATTATAGGTCACACTTCCTGAACCGTTTGGTAACGACAGTGGATCAGGCACAGAGGTAATGCCTATCAATGGAATATATAAAACGCTTGGGCTATTGGTGACAGTTTGTGCTAAAGCACTTTTCGGGTTGCTTCCACATACCAAGAATATAAGAAGAATAAAAATGATTTTTTTTGTCTTCTGTTTTTTATTAAAGAAATCATGATTTCTAAAAAAAATATTTTTTATCATTAAGATTGTCGATTATACTGTTATGCTTTTGAGAAGAGTGAAAATATACTCTATATCCATTTGGATCTTTGAGAAAATAGTATTACCGTTTGGATCAAGTCCGGTATTTGGTAGACCGATACTTCCAGTATTTGGGAAACAAGGAACTTTGGGATTACTAGAGCATTTAATACTACCTGTATTTGGGAAACCCGGAGAATTAGTTGCCGCTGTCCCTCCAACAAGCACAGCTGTTCCATATGAGCCGATTGCACAATTATCTGTTGCTGCAACCTCTATCCAGATAGATTGATTTGCAGGAAGATTATTGATCGTTGTTGAAAATCCTGAAACTTTTGTACTAAATTGCCAATTACCTTTTTGAAAACCGTATTGAACGATAAAATTGTTGAGTCCTGCATTTGGCCCCCAGCTGACAAAGATGCTTGTAGAGCTGAGTCTTTTTGCTAAGATAATGTTTGGCACGCTTGATACTCCAGATGATGTGCAGGCTGTTGAAGTATTTGAGTTTGAAGACGAGGAGCCTCCTCCGGATGAGCCTCCCGAGGATCCACCAGATACAGTATTTGACGATGGATTTGATGGTGGCGTTTGGGTTGGTGATTGGCTTATTGATTGGGTTGGTGTCGGTGAGATTGTCGGGCCTGAAGTACAAGCTGTTCCCGTCGCTTCAACACCATCAACATCATAGCCATCAGCGACATCGTCAGGGAAATTGGAAGGTACAGAGGTGTCAGTAATTCTGACATATTTTGCACAATCTATCTGTTCAGGTATAGCAACAGTTCCACCTTGACTGAGATTGCCTGCCATTACCCAATTTGTCCCATCTTGGGACATTTCAATTTTTGCCGTTTCAGTAGGATAGCCAGGCTCTTTTGTAGCCTCAACAACCATTGCTCCCGTACTGATCCCATTATCAAATCCTAAAACGACATCGCCCCCAAAACCCAATGAGAAAAAAGTTGTATCAACCGCCGGAGTATTCTCAGCGACACCAAGGGCCGCGGTTGGGTCAGATCGAGCAGCTGCAACTGGGAGTCCATTTTTTTGTAGACCTTGATGTGATGAGAAGACTGTATCCGCCCAAGGACCCAAGCCGTCAGGAGCGGCAGCATATGCGGGAAAAACAAAGAGAAGTAAAGCGATGCCCAATAGTGGAATTGTTATTTGTAATTTTTTATAAGTATTCATAGTTGTTTATAGGTCGTATATATTTATAAAAAAAAGAACCTAATATCTAGTAATTAATGTTACTAATTTGTAACATTAATTATTTATAAACAATTTCCCTTTTCTTTGTCAAGAGACAAAATTATTAGCACTACTTAGAAGTTATTTTATTATCTTGTTGAGCCCTTCTGCATTCTCTTAAAAATTAAAATATTAGGGGAAGTATAATCCTTATTAAAATATTTATATAACCTTGCCTTCATTGCAGGTTGCGTGTAGATATGTGTCCAGACAGCATCATTTTTTTGTACAACAATCCAGGTTGCATACTTTTCAGGTTCTTTCATTGATATCTGCCAGTACGGCTTGTTGCCGATATAAATGATATTCTGCATCGGAATACCTGTTTTAATAATGTTAATAGACCTGGCAAAGTCATCCATTAATACGAGACCTCCATCGTAATTTTTGGTCATCCAAATATCTGCGCTTGTTATTTTGGATGCTGAGACACCTGTGAGTCCGTCCTGTAGAGCAATGACAGGAGAGTATCTACTCAGGTATAGCCCCATTTGCAAGATGATCAAAAAAATAAGAAGCAATCTTGTTTTATTTTTTGAATAATAAAACAATAATCCGTAAAAAATAGCTGCGGCCGGTAGCATTAGTATGCCATAGCGGACGTTAAATAATTTATATTCAAAATTATATGGAGTAATATGTGGAATAAAAATAATTGACTGTCCCATAAAAAGTGTTGTAACATTAAAAATAAACGGTACAAAAAATAGTAAGGTAAATAAATAGGCAAACAGATTTCTATTTTTGTTGAGATAAAAAATAGTCCCAATAATAAAAATAACAAAAACAATAACACCGACATTGGACATGGAGTCAAAGAAATAATACTGAAAAGCGAGATTGATATTATGATCGGCGGGCAACTCATTTCTCGCTTTCCATGACAGTTGTTGGGCTTTAGCAGCGTACGGACTGTCGGTAAAATATAATGGATCATCCAATATCATTCCGTCCCAGGCAAACCAGAAGGCGATTCCTATAAATGCTAAGATTGAAAAAAGGATCAGTGCTCCCTGTATCTTGCCAAAGGTTTTTTTGTTCAAAGAGAATTTGTTTTTGACAATGATAAAGGGTGCTTTTAGTTTTTTCTCCTTTAGCACTGTAATATACTGGCGTACTGGTAGATAGACAATGATGACAATGACTGCTTCAACCATAACCAGTGACCATCCGTCATAACGAGAAAGTGAAGCGCAAAGGCCAAAAAACGCTGCAGATATTAGAAACAAAAATTCTCTATGAGCATCCTTTTCATTGATTGTTTTGAGTTGTTTGTTAATCAAAGCGATTGCAATAAATCTAACCATATAATAACTCGAGAGAATAAAAAAGCAGATAAGTACTGGTTCAGTGAGTGCCGTGGTTTGCAGATACAGCATATTGGGGTTGAGTGCAAAGACTAAAAAAGATAAGAAGGAAGCTAAATAATTTTTACTGACAAAATATACTATTTTGTAAATATACAGACATGAAATGATAAACGCTGTTCCTCCAACAATCGATCCTGCAAGTCCGGTTCGGTAAAGAATTTCAATTTTGACAAAAGGGATCATCAAAAGATGGGGAAGAGGCAACCAAATTCCGCCCAATTGCGCAAACCCGGGTGTTATGCTATCTACTACACGTTTGGCTATATTGAGATGTGACTGCGCGTCTCCATACGCGATAAGCCATCCATTCAGAAATGAAAATTCTATCGCAAAAGAACTGAGAAAGAGAGCAACAAGAAGGACAATGCTAAACCACGGTAAGGTATCAAACCATTTTTTGATTTTGTCTACCCGCTCTTGACTAATGTTAATTTCCAGGGGAGATACCTCCTTTTTCTTTGAGAGTCCCATCACTTGTCAGAATAGCTATATCGTGATGAGCTTTTTTTGAGAATAATGGCAGAATAAAAAGGACAATAAAAATAATCACCATCACCACACTAAAAATTATTTCATAATACTGGATAAGACTCATTTGCTGATGAAAATAAGTATTATAAACAAAACTACTACTTCTATTAGTTGTCAAAAAATCAACATTGAACATGAACCCATCTTTGATTTTAAGCGGTATCGCTTCAGTGCTTGGAGGGACTGCATTTGTAGTAAGTGCGCCCAAGAGAGACACAGCGACTGAAAATGCGAGAAAGAAAAATGTGAGTATTCTCATAAGGAATTTATGTTTGACTTCTACCAATAACAGTGAGACAAAAAGAGAAAGGACAGCCATAGAAGGGATGAGATATCGTGGCCCAAACGCCCATCCTCCCCACGGGTCTACCCAGGAGGAATAGAAAAAAAGATTGGTGACAGCAAGTGACATCAAAATACTTTTCTCAAGCGTTAACTTCTTAAACGCATAGATAATTCCTAAGATTCCTAGAAGAAAAATTGGATTAAAGATGAATATTCCTTTGTCAGGAGCTATCAAAAGTTCATATCCGCCTCTGACCAGATTATATTCTGTTATAGAATTAACCGGATTTTTCTTTCTTGATAACTCATCGATTTTTATTAAGTTTTGAGCAGGATTTCCTTGATCTAATTTAAGTCTTTTTATCGTTTGATATCCTACCAAATCACCACTCACTTTTGTTGAACCGCCAAAATTTTGATAATTATAATACCCATGCAGAACTGTGATAATAATGAAGAATAGTGAAGTGAAAATTATTGCAAATCTAAATGATATTTTGTAGTTGTCTTCAGTTTTCTTTATCCGTATCGAAACAAGAAGGAAATATATCATTACCGGTAACATGAGTATTGCATTAGGGTAGTCAATTAACATCGCGAGCGCGTAATTAGTCCAGATAAAAAATCCCCAGAGGAAGCCCCATGTTCTATGCATTTTATACTGCCAGACTGCGTAAAATGATGCCATGATGAAAAAGACTGTAGGTTGATGTTGATAAAGCGTTCCCGAATATGACCAACCGACAGATCCAAAACCATAAATAATACTCGCAAGTAATCCTGCCCAGATAGGCAGTTTTAAAATACTTCTGGCTATAAGGAAAACAAACAAAAGATTGAATACTGAAAAGATACCAATCATTGAAAAAGAGAAAACTTGCGAAAGATTATAATGCAATCCAATATTATAGAAAGGTAGGGCAAAAAGAGATATCCCCGGTGCGAAAAATATGAAGTATTTGCCCTTGTAGTAACCTACATCAGGTAAAGCAGCATTGCCTTGTTCTTGTGAAAGGGCAAAAGAATGATACTCGGACAAGTTCTGAGTTAGTAAAAACCTTCCCCGTTCAGGAGATAATTCAAACGGCTTTGTTGCCTGATCCAAATTATTTTTAATACTCGAAGCAGGGGGATTGCCAGCAATTCCACGCAGTGTTGCCAAAAAAAGAATACTTCCGATCAGACCTAAAAATAATAGTGCAAATAAGTTTTTCATGAGAATGGTGCGTACGACTGAAAAATAGTATTCCATTTTTCGGTCTCTCTTTGTCTAATTTTTATTAAAGATTCATCAATGGTTTTGTTAAGTTTTGTACTATTTTTATAAGCTTTAATGAGTAGTTTGTAGAGATTTTGTGAATTAACCGCTGTACATTTTATGACGTAATCATCCATGTCCAAATCTTTCGCGATACCTTCTGTTTTGTATTCGTAGGAGATTGCTACAAATGGTGTGCCAGCAACTGCGGAAAGAATATTGGAATGAGCTCTCATCCCCAATAATAAAGTGATATTTGAATAAGTCTCTAAAGCATCTTTTACATCACCAATCTTTTTTGATGGAAGAACTATCACACCATTTTTTTTAATTTTTTTAGAGATATGCTTACTTATACTAAAATCATAATCTCCGAATAGAGGTGCATCAACTTGAATAATTGGTTGTATCCATGCACCTGTCTCCTGAGAAAATTTGCTTAAGCTTTCAATATACGCTTTTTCTAATAGAAATTGGCCGTTTGTATCGAGCCATTTTTTAATGGTAAATCCTACAATTAATTGTTTTTTCTCTTTTGGACTGGGAGTGTTTTGTAACAATAATGCATGATCTGAAGATAAAACAAGATTTTTTATTTTATATTTTTTTAATATATTGAAAGAGACTTTTTCTCGTACTGAAACAACATCAAGATCAGAAATTACTTTTGCATTAATAAATTCTAGCCATTTAGAAGCAGTAGGGCCAAAGCTGATAGGTGCAATAATTTTGCTATTGTTATATAACTTAGCATACATGACGTGTGTAATTTGCATGAGCAAATTAAGCGTTTGAGTTATCCCTTTTTTTGACCTAAAATACCCTCCTCCCACAAACACAATTACATCGGCATTTTCATAGTCGGAAGCAAGTTTTCTCAGTTTACTTTTTACAGGCCACAAAAATGAAAAACAATACTTCTCTAAAAAATAATAGGTAATAACTTGTAACATTCGATTGGAACGCGTGAGAAAATTTCTTTTGTCAAAAACTGACCAATAGTAAATTGTCTCATCGATTTCATCTGCAAGATCTTTTTTATGAAGTTTAGGTTCATAACTGTGGATAATAATATAAGGATTGGGATACGTTTTTTTAATTAAATCTATAAGTACTTCCAACATGGCAAGATCACCGATATTTCGGGGAGCAGTTGCATTAGGTATTAGTATATTTATCTTTTTATTCATGACTTAAATTTTTCGAAGATTGTGACATCTCCCAGGTCGGAGACAATTTTTGTTCTAAAGGAATCATTTTTGTTAAAAAGAGAACTACCATATAAGAAAGGTAATAAAATGGATTTGCCAACAAATATTCCAGTAATACTTTTATTACTATTATTTTGGGAATGAAGTATTGCTCGTCCAAAAGAGTCTTGAGAAAATAATGAGACATTTCTTTCTTATTCATTGCAAATCTTTTACTTTGATTTAAGTGATCATGCATGGTCATAGGTAACTTTATATACATCTGCGCTTTTTTCCCGTAAACAAAAGTAAATCTTTTTTCAATGCAGGTAAGATACGAATACGAATCTTCATTTATTAATTTGGGGAATCTAAATTTTTTAACAAAATTTTTTGAAAAAGCTCGTGCACCACCCCTGCAGAGGAATAGATTATTTCCATCCTTATAGCTTTCAAAGATTGCGGTTTTGATTTGAACGCTAAAATATATTACTCGTTCAAAAAATGTATCAGGAGGTACCGGTATAAGTTTGGCAGAAACTATTCCGACATTTTGATTATTACTAAGTGGTTTGATTAATTCTTTAATAAAAGTATTTTTTTTAGGAAGTAAATCTGCGTTTAATAATACGAGAATATCGTTATCAAATTTTCTAATTATACGATTCTGAGAAAGCGCTTGACCAAGTCGTACATGATTTCTAAAAAGTTTTACAATTGTATGTTTTTTTGAAAATTCTTTTACAATCAGATCAGTATCATCTGTGCTTTGATCCGAAATAACAATAATCTCACTTATGATAAAAGTATCTTCCAACTGTTTTGATAGCTCATTGAGAAGAGACCCAATATTTTCTTCTTCATTGTACGCTGGAATTCCAATAGAAATTTTTAATTTTCTTTTATTCATAATAATATTTTTAATATTCCCATCCATTCGGGTGGATTTTATACCAAGCGAGAAGGGATGTAATACTGTCGTTTATTTTTCTTTTTGGCATCCACTCCAGCACTTTTTTTGCTTTATTGACTGATGCAATCATCTTTACATATTCTCCAAGTCTTGGTTTTTGTGCATAGATAATGTTATATTTTGCACTCGTTACCGTTTGTACCGCTTTTATTATTTCCAGTACAGAATTTCCAGTGCCGGTTCCTAAATTAACTACTTCACTTTTTCCTCCGTCATCTAAATAATTGATCCCTTTAATATGCGCTTCAGCAAGATCCATCACGTTAATAAAATCTCTAATCGGCGTCTTATCGGGTGTATCAACTTTTGAACAGGTGACATAAAATGGTTGAATATTTAGCGCACTGCGAACCGCGTTCTGTATCAAAAGAGAAGAAGGTTTTTTGGAATCCCCTAGAAGTCCATCTTCACTTGCACCTGTTACATTAAAGTATCGGAAGATAAGATATCTAATTTTTTTTAATTCACCATGATACTCGATAAGTTTTTCTGCTATCCGTTTCGAAACACCATAGGGATTACCTGGATTTACTGCATGGTTTTCATCAACAGGTAAATAGCGGGCATTGCCGTATATAGCGCAGGTTGATGAATTGATAATTTTTTTAACATCATACTTTATCATTGTGCTAATAAGATTAAGTGTGCTGAGTACATTATTCTCATAATACTTGTCTGGATTTTGAACAGATTCATCGACATTGCAGGACGCTGCATAATGAATTACCGTGTCAATGGTTTCTTTACGAAAGATTTTATCCAAGTTATCCATGAGATTTATTTGATATATCTTTAATGACTTTGAGCTAAATTCTTTTTGAAGAATTTCTAAAGGTTGCTTATAGCCCGTTGAAAAATTATCAATTGCTATAACTTCATATCCTTTTTTCAAAAGAGAATATAAGCAAATTGACCCTATATAACCACCTGCACCAGTAACTAATATTTTTCCATGCATATTAAAAATTTAAATTATTTACATTATCGTCATTCTGGCTTGTCCAGAATCGGATTTGTTTGGGATCCTGGATATGCTGCCACGCACCAGAATGACGATAATGTGGGTTAAAAATTAACTGTATAGTCTTTTCCGCACTTTCTTGCCAATCAAATTTTGCTGCCCATTTAACTGATTTTTTCTCCATATCCTTTCGTAAATCGTCATCTTGTAAGAGTTGTACAATTTTTTTGGAGAAACCTTCAACATTTCCATATTCGACCAAAAATCCCGTTGAAGGATTTCTTACTGAATCTCGAAGTCCCGGTACATCTGATGCCACAACGGGAGTTCCGCAAGCATTTGCTTCAATTGTGGTAATTCCCCAGCCCTCTTTTAACGATGGATTTACAACAACCCATGCTTTTTGATAGAGCTCTATTTTTTCTTCTTCGCTAACTCTTCCTGTAAATGTAATTTTGCCTTTCAATTTCAAACTTTCAACAAGTTTTTCAAGTCTCTCTTTTTCTTCACCAGCACCAGCAATGATTATTTCCGCAAGGGGAACAGAAGCAAATATTTTTTGGGCACTGCGGATAAGAACATCAACGCTTTTATATAATTGTAATCTTCCGACATATACGATAAGAGGATTGGCATTTTTTTTGTCATTTGGTTTGTATGTCTTCAAGTCAACTCCGGGATTGATGATTTCTATTCCAATTTTACCCAAATCGAAATCAGCTATTTCCTTTTTGCTAGATTTAGATATAGTGATAAATTTGGTTTTTCTATAGACCCACGGCATCAGTTTGTTCTCCAAAGCGCAGGCGAAAAGAGCGAGAGGTTTTGATAACGATTTTCTGAAAACTTCTTGATGGACATGAAACATCAAGCAATAAATGGATTCTTTTGCATAAAGTGGAGTGAAGAATGGGATGCCATTTTCAGTATCGATAATCATATCGTACTTACCTCTCAAGCGGAAAAAATAATAAATAAATGCCCATAAATAGACGAAATAGAATCCACCTCTTCGTATGATTTGTATTCCGTCAATTACTTCGTTGCGAGGATTTTTTCCGTCATTCCCGCAAAATTGAGTAACGCTGTATCCCATTGTGATCCATCGTTTGGCAAGTTCATGAATATAGACTTCTGCTCCTCCTGCATATCGATGTTTAGTATCACGCCAATTGAAAATCAAGATCCGTTGTTTTGAGACAGCGAAATCTTTTTGGTAGGGAATTGGTCTGAATACATCGATCAAATCAATGAAATTGTGTCGTAAGAATGTAGTACTTTTTTGCAGTTCGTGGAGAGATAAAACTGTGAGTATATTAAAAACACTCACGCTAAAAATGACCAGTGTAATTTGTGTGATATCCTGGTGAAACAAGCAAATGCCAATAATGATGAGAAGTAAGGAGAAAAGAGACAAGATTGAAAAGGCGTAATGGTGGCGAGCTAAGTGATAAATAACATACGCACTTGCAATGGTAAAGCAGGCAATCGCAAAACTATATAATGGTAAGTATGGGATAATTGGAAGCACTTTTGCGCCAAACGCCAACGGCATGATCTGCGCTCCCAAGACGCCAACACCTACATATGCAACAGCGGTAACTCCAATAGTACTTATGATAAGTTTGGTAAATGTTTTATTTGGATCTATACCTTGTCCGACATCGCGACTTACAAAGGTAAGAATGAGCGGATTAAAAATGGAACCCGCAAAATAAATCATTTTGCCAGCCAAAGAAAGTAAAGAATATTCTCCTGCCGCAAGTGATGTGAGAAAATGTTTGACCAAGATTAGATCAAAGATTAAAAAGCCACCGGATGAAATTCCGGCGATAAGTGCTGCAAGAAAAAATCTGCGGGGGAATGCATAATTTTTATTGTCCTGCACAACAACCCTTTTTGAAACGCGCCTTGCGAAATAAACAAAAAAGAGCATCGAACTTAATAGTGATAATGGTATTGCTAGATAAGCAAAAGACCCAAACCCCAAGTTTTGGATAAGAACTGCAAACAATAATTTTGTTAATCCTTCAATGACCGTTGCGATAGATACCTCGATAAGATACAAATTGCCTGTCAAGTAACCTTTTAAAAGTACAGAATTGAGAAAAATAGCAAAGACTGGAGTAAAAAATAACAAACTTTTGCCGTCTCCGATATTAAAGAATTTTGCTGAAAATGGAAGCATCACCAACCAGATAATCATTAATGCGAATGAGAAATATAATCCTTTCTTCTTCAATTTTTGGACAAAAGTAAACGTAGCAGATTTGTTTGAATTAGTTGACAAGAAGGCGACGCGATTGGTAACAGAAGACCATAACGCATTCATAATCACACTGACGAAAAGAACTAAGGTATTAATGAATGTGACCAGTCCAAAATCTTCAACGCTTAAAACTCTGCCCATATAAGCATTAAAGACAAAACTGATAATACTGGAGAACATTGTTGCTGCGATGAAAATACCACTGGCAGTAAATGCTTTATTTTTTAGAGAAAAGAGTACTTTCATACGATGCCTCCAGACTGATAATTGAAGTTTGCATTTTTTACTTCTTGATCGACTACATTACTTTCAAATGCTGGCAACACGTTGACGCGATTTATATCTGATGCCAATTGAAGACCGTGTTTGGTTTTGAACCAATAATGAGGTTGGGTGATGATTTTGTAGACAGCAATCCATGCCGAGACACTCATCATAAGCCAATATAATGGCACTAATAATCCAAATTTGATCAGATCATAATATCCTCTTCTTGCACAACCTATCATGTAGTAATAAAAATAAAGAAAGTTGCCGACAATTGCTGAGAAAACTCCAAGATACAGAAGAGGACCTGGGAAAAATGACTGAATAGATAATCCTATTGTCGGCCGGAAAGCAAAATAGAGAATGGTCATGAGCCAAAAGATTGGATTGATGAACAGAGAAAATATTTTCCCACCGACAATGAGTTGAAAAGTGAAAAAATGAGAAGTTTTTCCGCTTCGGGAAAAGTCACCTGGATTTCGCATATGAACCAAATAAGATTGGATGTATCCTTTAATCCATCGCGAACGTTGACCAAGCCAATTATATAACGAACTATTTGCTTCCTCATACGTAGTTGAATCAACGATAGCAGTATGAAGGCCTTGCTTTACAAGTCTCAATCCTAAATCACAGTCTTCCGTCACATTGAATGCATCCCATCCCTTGAGTTTTTTAAGATCGTTCGTCCTAAAATGATTAGATGTTCCCCCTAAAGGTATTGGAGCATTAATTGACTGAAGGCCTGTCAAGATGAGATCAAACCATAATGAGTATTCTGCTGTAAAGACTCGAGTCAGCAAATTGTGATATGGGTTGAAGTAATTAAGTTTTGCTTGAACGCAAGCGACTTTTTTATCTGCTTTTTGAAAAGCGAGTACTGTTTTTTTGAGCTGATCAGGTTCTGGAATATCTTCTGCGTCATAAATAACACTATATTCACCTGTCGCATGTTTGAGACCGAAATTGCATGCTTTAGGTTTGGTTTTGGGTTGGGAATCAGGAACGACCACGACATCGAAATAACTTGGGATGCTAAATTCTTTAACTTTTTCCCGCGTCTCTTTATCATCTTCTTCCAAAAGTAACATTACTTGTAGTTTGTCTTTGGGGTAATCAAGTTTACTCATCGCAGTGACAAATTGTGGTACAACATGCCATTCTTTATATAATGGACAGAGTATTGTATATGCTGGCCAATCATTGTCGTTTATTTCTTTTATTTCTTGATCAGTGATTTTTATCTCTGGATATTTACGAAAACTTTGTACTATCAGAAAAAAATTAAAAAAGATATCAATAAAATATAAAAGCGATGAGGCGATGAGCAGTGTAAGGAGGGTCAAATGCCAGTTAAACAGAAGTGCTTCTAATAATAAGATGCCAAATAATACACCGAATACTTTTTGCATAAGGTCAAGCCGAAAGAATGCCATCTCATTGATGTGTAGACTAGAATGATGGATAAACGATTTTCCTTTATAATGAAAGCCATTGCCATCTATAAGTTGTCTTTTTGGATGAAAGGGAATAACTTCTGCTTGGCGAAATTTTAATCGCAGTGCATTCATGCCGATTTCCCAGGAGGATTTAATGAAATTTATTTTTGATTTGCCATAAATTCTTTTTGTAAAATCTATGTCTATTGAATCAATATGATATCCAGCATCGACACTTTTTTTTAGAAATTCCAAATCAAATGTCCACGGTGACGGATTAATTTCCAATCGTTCAATTATTTCTTTTCTAAATACTTTCAGTCCTGACTGTACATCAAAATCAAAATTATGGAGAAATTTGTTAAATAGTAAATTGTAGCTATTGCTGGTGATCGTTCGTAAGAACCCTACTTGTTTCTTTTTCCGATTGGCAATGACGACATCTGCTCCTTCCACTACTTTTTGAATCATCTGAGGAATTGCTTCCGGTGGATATTGCAGATCAGCATCAATCATACAAACGAGATCGTAATCGGCATGTGCAAATCCTTCGATTAATGATTGAGCTTTACCTTTATTGCCTCTTTTTAAGAAAAGTTTGACAGGATACATTGGCATAAGGCTTTCTATAAGTGATCGTGTTGTGTCTGTTGAATGATCGTCTACAAAAATAATTTGGTAAGGGGTTCTATAAAGGGAGAGAATAGTATGAATTCTCTCAACGAGTTTTATGACATTTTCTTCTTCATTGTATGTAGGTATGATAATGGACAGTTCTTTCATAATGAGAGATAAATTTTGCTCTTACATTTAAGTTACATTTTTGTAACATGAATTTATTTATAGACTTTTTTTTATGTTGTTGTCAAGAGCTATTTTTAATACTTGACAAAGAAATGGGAAATCGTTTATAAATAAATAAGGTTACATATAAGTAACTTTATGTAAGAAAAATTTATATCGTTATGAACACTTTTAAGAAATTACAAATAATAATTCCACTGTTTAGTATCGCTTTACTTCTCTTCGTTTCTCCCGCGCATGCTGCTACACCTGATGGCTTGGGTCCTTGGGCTGATTCTGTTTTTTCTTTTCATCAAGGCTTAGAAAAGAATGGACTTGCCGTTGCTGCTGCTCGTTCAAATCCAACTGCTGCACTTGGTGTCGCTGAGAATACTCCGGCGGTTGATTCTACTTTTGTCTCGTTGGGTTTTGGCGGTTCTATTGTATTGGGTTTTGATAATGGTATTAAAAGTGGAACAATGATTGTCGAATCTACGAAAGAACCATATCCGGCTGAGACTGCAAAAATTGAAATGTCTCAAGATGGAGTACATTGGAAGATGGCAGGGAATGTCAGTAAGAGTGGTACAGTGTACAAACCTTCACAGTTAACATGCGCAAAGTATGTCAAAATTACCGACACATCTAATCCAAATAATTTTTCTGATGCTACTGCTGATGGCTATGATGTTGATGGAGTCAAAGCAACGGGAAATCCTTGCACGCCGCCAACAACTACTGGTAATGGTGGGGGGAGTTGCACGTCTAACATAACGCAGAACAATAATTCTACGATTATAAATGGAATAACAGTTAATCAAAATACAGGTAACAATACAGCCAATAAAAATACCGGAGGATCAACGTCTATAACTACCGGAAATACGACAACAAATGTGACCACTACTACAACAGGAAGTTCCAATGTCGTCAATGGCACAAACTGCGGTGGAGGAAATACCTCGGTCAATATCCTCAACAATGGAGCAGGTTCTACAAATAACGTAAATATCCATTAAGCTTCAAAATTTTATTTCCCATTGTTTTTGTAACAAGTAATACTAGTTTGGATAAATATAATATTGATTAGTGCAATTTTTTCGATCTATTGACAAAGAAAAATAAATTATTTATTCTAAAATAAGTTACAGATTTGTAACATCAAAATACCATTACATACTTTGAGAGGAGGTGTATAAAATGAAAGCATTAACTCGTTCAGCATTAATAGTTTTGATCATCGGAGGACTTGATTGGGGACTTGTTGGGGTATTCCAATTCAATTTGGTAGCTGTTTTATTTGGGATTGATTCGATGCTCTCAAATATAATGTATATTCTCGTTGGTATATCAGCTATCTATGTATTAGCAGTTATTTTGCCGAGAAAGATTGAGTAATTGGCTATGTACTCTAATGCATTTACGCGATAAATGGATATGCTAATTATACAAACCGCTAGTAATACTGAAAAATGTAATACTTTTATTGCTGCACTAAAAGCGGCACACCTTAGTGACTCACTTAATCAAACGGGTCCTTTTACGGTTTTTGCACCATGTGATGATGCATTTGCGAAATTACCTGCAGGAATAATAGAAGGGATGTTAAAAGATAAAGACCGTTTAGCAAGTCTGCTTACATATCACATTTTACAAGGGGAAGTCATGGCAAAAGAAATTGCGACCATGCAATATGTTAAAACGTTACAAGGGGAAGACGTTACTATTACTGTTATACAAGGATCCATTATGATCAATAATGCAAAAGTTCTTCAAGCAGATATTCAATGTTCAAATGGAATTATTTACATCATTGATACAGTACTTATACCGAAACAGGCTAAAATCGTTTACTAATTTCTGCCTATAAATATGATAAATGAATTATTTGTAAGTAATCTTTCACGAATTGTAACGAACGTGCAATTGCAAAAGTATTTCTCCTTAGCGGGGAAGGTACTTTCTGCAAGAGTAATTACCGACAAAGACGGATTCTGTAAAGGATACGGGTTTGTAGAAATGGCGACACAAGAAGGAGTTCAAAATGCAATGACCATGTTAAATCACACGACTTTGGATGGAACGAAGATTGAAGTAAAAGAATAAAGGAAATAATTAATTGAGAGGAGGTGAAATTATGATGGATCAAAAATGCTGTGAAAATTGCGATAAATGCGCTTGCTCCCATGGGGGACACGGAATGATGATGTTTGATTGTTGTCTAGAACATAAAATGTCAAAAGAGCATCTTGAAGCGAAAAAGAAGATGTTGGAAGAAAAACTTAAATCGGTGAAAGAAGAGTTAGAGAAAAAGTAGAAAGACTTTGTATCCACAGTTCTCGTATACACAATCTTGCTTCCCACAAGGTTGTGTATTTTTTGCATGTATAAAATAGAATGTACCAGTTTCAAATTTTGTAGTACCATTCTAAGAATTTGTCTTCGGCGTCAAGAACTCTGGTAAGCATTATATCCAATATCGGCAATCTATCTCTTAACGTTTGTCTTAATTTTTTTGTACTTATTAAAAACTGTTTCATTTAAAGTCTAAATAGCAAAAATGATAATGTAAAAACGGTCAGAATTATTAGGCAAACCATCACGATATTGAAAATAGTAACCATATGAATGGTTTGGTTGGCAGTTGGGTTCCTTTTTAGCGTTTCTTTTGCTGTGTGGTTGAAAGTTAGAAATAGTAAAATAAAGGAAGCCAAAATCACTCCAATTATTATATAGGCAAAGATGTACAATGGGTTTTCGCTAATAGGTAAAGCAACAAGATTAAAAATATTCGATATATAACCGGGAAGATGTATTATGGAATTAAGATGTTTTAGATTCAGGCTAACTGATATCGTATTAACGCTGTTGGGATTTGGGTTGTCGTAATCTTCCAAAGCCGTTCCCACAGTATATCCAGATTGTATAGCTTTGACTCCAACTCCGGGTAAAGTCGAAGTAGTAATCTGATCACCTTTTTTAATAAACCCGTTTTTAGTAGATACTAAAACGTACACAATACCATCTGAAATTATGGGTAATCCCTGATGACTATCATTATTATATATAGTGAGGGCAACATTTCGGGAGACTATCCCTGCAACTTCCGGATCATATGCAATATGTGAAAGTATTCTTTCTTGTTTTGAGTAAGAAATAATACTTCCGTCTTTGATATTTTTTTCGTTCGTGTTAATTACAAAAGCATACTCTAAGAAGCGAATACGACCTGCTTGTGAAGCGTCGCTTAGCGAGTTACTAGAATCATTGCTTGTGTTTTGTGCAAAGGATGTATTGGAAAAAAGAGGAAATAGAAAAAAACAGAAAATAAAAATGACCAGAATTACTTTTTGCATCAAAGATGTATTAGGTTAAGGAGAAATGACGAAAGTAGGACAATATCAGATGATATGTTGGATACAAAATTATTCTGATGAGGGGCAAATCCTGTATTTGGCAAACTTGGCGCTCCAATGAGTTGTGCTTCTCCATACGTTCCTATCGAGCAGCCATTTGTTGCTGCAACCTGAATCCAGATAGGGTCATTGGGAGGAAGATCATTAATGGCCGTTGAGAATCCTGTAACGGTTGTATTGTACAACCAATTTCCATTTGTTAGACCATAGCGGACATTAAAGGTATTTATGCCAGCATATGGACCCCAATTGAGGAAGATACTTGTCGGACTGATTCTTCTTGAATTTATAATAATCGGTACAGTTGCAATAGCAGGTGCAGTGCATGGAGGATTTGTTCCAGTGGTTGAAGAAGAAGATGAGTTTGAACTAGAGTTTGAGCTGGAAGTTGAACTGGTAGTAGTGAAAGGCGTACAGCTTGTTGATGAAATGGTATCTGTTGTTGTTGAGACTGTCCCCCCAAAGGCCAAGGCTCTTCCTGTCCATGTTGCCGTACTGCCTATGGTAATTCCAGAAGCATCAATGTCGGTTCCCGCAAAGGTTGTGTTGGCTCCAAGCGTTGTTGCCGCGGTTGGAGTCCAGAATACATCGCAAGCTGATGCTCCGCCGGCGAGTGTAACAACAGAGTTTGCATTTGTACTCAGTGCTCCAGTGATTCTGAAAATATATGTGCCGCCACCTGTTAGCGTAATTCCTCCAGACCCAATAGATGCGGCGCTTGATGCTCCCGTACAATAAACTCCAGGTGTATATACTCCAATTGTACCGTGTGTTGTATCTGTTGCGAGATCAATTGGTCCATTTGCGAAAGTAAACGTGCACGGTTGAGAAGCTAAAGCAGACAATGCACTGTTCTGATCTATCCCACCTTGATTATATTTACTATTTGCAACATATGTAGTCCCATTGACCGTGGGTACTGTTGCTGGTCCGGTAGTATATCCAAGGTCTCCGTCAATAGTGGTTCCTCCGACGGTGTTTGAGTAAGTTCCCGAAAGAATAGCAAAACTGGCAGCTTGCCCGAGTGTGGGGGTTGTTGCAGCATACGTTTTTGATAGAGGTACAAAAATAAACTGCATTAAAACAATCAGTATTACCGGTATAAATTTTTTCTTATTCAGGATTTTCATGAATATTTTTGATAACCTGCCGGACAGCATTATTGGAATTTGTCTAATTCCCAGGCTTACCGCCATTAGACAAATACTATTAAGGTAACGCTGTGCCGGCGTAGGTTATCAAGCGTGATGTTACAAATATGTAACATCATTTATATCTAACTATTTCTTGTTGTGTTTGTCAAGGGTTAAAGTAGGTTTTGTGTAAGATAAGTAGTAGAGATGCGGTACTATTGTAATTTTTCTCTAAGATCTTCTAGATACCAGTTGACTATAATATTTGTTTTTAAATGGAGTGCCGCTGCAATCTTTGGGATAACTTTTCTCCCTGGAAGTCGTTTCCCATTTTCCATGAGGGTTATGTAACTCCGAGCTACCCCGCAAGCCTCTGCAAGATTTTGAGCAGATAAGTTACGTTTTTTTCTTTCTTTGAGAAGTCGTTCGCCAAAGCTCATAATAGATATCAATTGTAGATAATATCATAGATTTCGTCAAGTGTACAGTATATTTAAAAATATTGCGAGATATATTGGACAATCGTTATGGTATTATAGTACCACTACTTAGGTAGAATATTAAGTAAATATAGTGCTATTTTATAGTATAGCTCTTGACAAAGATGGGTAAAAGTAATTATTATAAAGGTATAATGAGTTACAAATTGGTAACACACTATAATTACACAAAATAATGAATCGAGAAAATGAACTGAATGCAGATGAGATATGGGAGGTTGCCTGGACATATATCCGGACCGTTGTAGATACATTGCGCGAGCCTTTTTTAATTTTGGATGAAGATCTTAAGGTTATCTCCGCAAATAAAACGTTTTATGCTTTTTTTCAGGTCAAACCGGAAGAAACAGAGGGAAAGCGGGTTTACGATTTGGGAAACGGTCAGTGGAATATCCGCAAATTAAAAATTCTTCTCGAAGATATTTTGCCAAAAAATACCCATTTTGAAGATTTTAAAGTTGAACATACTTTTCCAAAAATAGGAAAAAAAATTATCATTCTCAATGCTCGCCGGATTTATAAAAGAGGTGAGACAAGACCGATAATGCTTCTTGCTATGGAAGACATTACGAGGCAGAAGCAGCTTGAGGATCAACTGAAAGAATATTCAAAATCACTTACTATCGAAGTAGCCAAACGTACTGCAGAGCTTGAAATCCGGGTGAAGGAATTGGAACGTGTCAATAAGATCATGATCGGGCGCGAGATGAAAATGATAGAACTGAAACGCGAACTCGAAAAACTAAAAAAATCTAAAAAAAGTTAACATGCTCAGCCAACCGGTTAATACTGCTCCTTCCAAGAAAAAAAATCAGACTTCCCCCTGCGATCATATGGATGCGAAATTGAGATTTTCTGAACTTCGTTACCGCAGACTTTTCGAGACAGCTCAAGATGGAATATTAATTTTAAATGCCGATACAGGAAAAATAACTGATGCAAATCCTTTCTTAAAAGAAATATTGAGTTATTCTCAGGAAGATCTTTTGGGAAAGGAGCTTTGGCAAATAGGTGTTTTTAAAGACATCAAAGAATCCAAAGCTGCATTTTTTGAGTTACAAGAGAAAGGATACATCCGTTATAAAGATTTACCTCTACAAACAAAAGATGGTCGCTCAATTGATGTGGAATTTGTCAGTAATGTGTATACGGTTGAGGGGCAAAAAGTGATTCAATGTAACATCCGTGATATAAGCGATCGAAAAAAAGCAGAAGATCTAGCAGCTTCTAAAACCAAAGATTTAGAAAAATTAGCTAAATCCCAGGAGGAAACAAAACAGGCGATGCTTAATGTTATGGAGGATTTGGAAGAGGCAAAAAACCGGATTGAGATAGAGAAAGTTAAAGACGAAGCGATGTTTGCAAGTATGGGGGAAGGATTAATTGCAGTTGATAATAGTAGCAAAGTAACTGCAGTTAATAAAGCAGCAGAAAATATGCTTGGTTGGAAAATGAAAGACTTGATTGGTAAGGTAATTACTTCATTGCCATTGGAAGACGAAGAAGGTAATCCTATTCCTTTTGAAAAACGACCAGCTAATTTAGCTTTCGCTAGGGGGCAAATAATAAACATGACGTATTTTTGTGTTAAAAAAGATAATACGAGATTTCCAATAGCAGTTAATGTGACGCCTCTTGTGCTTGGGGGGAAAACAATAGGATTAATAGAGACATTTCGTGATATAACTCATGAAAGAGAGATTGATCGTGCCAAAACAGAATTTGTTTCACTTGCTTCACATCAACTAAGGACGCCTCTTGGCATAGCGAAATGGTACATAGAAGCAATTAGAGAGGAAGGATATTTTGACAAAGTTCCCGAGATAGCAAAAGATTATTTTAATGAAGTATATAAAAGTAACGAACGATTATTGGCTCTTGTGCGAAATTTGTTATCGATATCGCGTATTGATCAAGGAAAAGTAAAAGATACGCCAAAATTGACAAATATTATCGAATTAGTACAAGATGCAGTTAAGTCTATGAGTATTGTAGCTGCAAAAAGTGATATCACTATTCATCTTACAATAAAAGAAACGATACCAGCTCTTTTTATCGATCCTTTACGAGTACAAGAAGTAATTGAAAATTTGATAACAAATGCAATTGAGTACAGTAACACTGCTAGCAACATAGAAATAGCAGTTGATAAGATGCCCAAAAAGGTTTTAATTATCGTAAAAGATACAGGTATTGGTATATCTGAGACAGATAAAAAGAAATTATTTACCAAATTTTTCCGTTCTGAAAAAGCATCAGTGAAAAATGCTGAAGGAACAGGACTTGGATTATATGTAGTGAAATCATATGTTGAGGGATGGGGAGGGGATATATCTCTCGTAAGTAAAGAAGGAAAGGGTTCAACCTTTACGATATCGCTTCCGACGACAAAACAAGAAAGTAAATTCGAATTTCGTGCTTAGAATTTCGGATTTAGATTATTAAATGGTATGGATAAAAAACTCATTCTTATAGCAGATGATGAACCAGCATATAGCAAAATACTGCAACATACGCTTGAAAACGAAGGATATGCTGTTGCAGTTGCGTCAAATGGGGATGAGCTTTTAAAAATTGCTCATGAAAGAAAGTCAGATCTCATCATTTTAGATCTTGTCATGCCGGTGAAAAATGGATTTCAGGTGCTTACAGAGATAAAGAAAGATCAAAAGCTCAAAAATATTCCAGTTATTACTTTATCAAATTTAGGGCAAGAGGAAGATATTGAAAAAGCAAGAATACTTGGCGCTACTGATTATATTATTAAATCTGATGAAACATTTCAGGATGTAATACATATAATAAAAAAGCAACTTACGTAATAGATAATTATTTAATAAATATTTAACGATTTTCAAATAGTATAAAAGGAGGTGATAGTTATGGGAAAAATACTTATTATTGAAGATGATCCTTCATATCTTAAATTACTGAACGATCAACTCACAAAAAACGGGTACGAGATTATCAAGGCAAAAGACGGCAAAGAAGGACTCGCTAGCGCGTTGTCACAGCATCCGGATCTTATTATTCTTGATATTAAAATGCCTGTTATGGATGGTATTGCAATGCTTGATGAACTCCGGAAAGATGAATACGGAAAATCGGCAAAAGTAATTATTCTTACGAATTTGGAACCGAATGATAAAATATTGCGAAAAGTTTTAGAAGACCTCCCAACGTATTATTTGGTAAAAAGCGATATACAGTTGAACGAGTTACTTGAAAAGATAAAAGATGTTTTGTCTCCTGATAAAAAACCTGAGCAACGATAAAATACCGCTGCTTCTTTTATTCAAAAATAATCTTTCTAAAATGCTCACTTCATGAGTATATTTGTCCTAGTTTATTTAATACGTTTTAAGAATTCTTCTTGACAAAATAAGGAACAGCGGTTTAATATATATGTTACGTATTAGTAACATATTATGAAAAAAATACTTATTGTCGAAGATGAAATCCCTTATATTAAATTGTTACATGACAA